>MHZN01000228.1:0-21039 GCA_001830395.1 Pseudomonadales bacterium RIFCSPLOWO2_12_59_9
GCACTTCATCGGCCACCACGGCAAAACCGCGACCTTGCTCGCCGGCCCGCGCCGCTTCGATGGCGGCGTTCAGGGCGAGCAGGTTGGTTTGCTCGGAAATCGCCTTGATCACATCCAGTACCGCGCCGACTTGTTGGCTGTCTTGCTCCAAACGGGTGATGACGGTGGCCGCGCCAGCCATTTCGGCGGCCAGGGCCTGAATCGCCTGACTGTTGGCGGCGAGCTTGGTTTGCCCCTCGCGCACCACCACGAGCGAGCTTTGCGCGGTGGTCGCGCAATCATGGGTGTTACTGGCGACTTCCTGGGCGCTGGAGGACATTTCGGTAATGGCCGCGGCCAGTTGGGTGTTTTCCATGCGCTGTTGTTCGGCCCGCTCGGCCAGGGTGCTGCTCAGGCTGGCCAGCATGGCAGCTTCGCTTTGCAGGCGCTGGGCCTCGCTGGCGATGTTCTGCAGCATGGTGCGCAGTTGCCCGGCATAGCGATTGACTGCGCCACGCAGGGCGCCGATCTCGTCCGCACGCTCAACCCGCAGTTCGACGCTGCTGCTGTGGGCCTGGCCTTGGCCGAGGGCATCGATTTGTTCGGTGGTTTCTTCCAATTGTGCGATCAGCTTGTGCCCGGCCAACCAGGCGAGGAACAGCAGCAGCGCCAATACAGGCAGCAGAAACAACAGGATTTCCCCGGTCAGGGTGCGGGCCAAACCGGTAACCCGGGTGTGGGGGGTGACCAAACCAATCACCCAGCCGCTGCCGGGCATCACAAACAGGCTGACGCGGCTGGCCTCTTGCAGTTGGCCGTCGTCTTCGAGGTCGACGGTGCGAATCGCTTCGCTGTCGCTGTTGAGTGCCTCGGCGACCGGGCGTAGCCAGGCGTTATCGGCCACCAAGGCTTTAAAGGTCTGCATGCTGCCACTGGTGGCGCGCTTGGTGCTGGGGAAGTGCAGGACGTTGCCGGCCTGGTCGAGGGCAAAGGCATAGCCGCCGGTTACCGCGCCTTGTTGTTCCAAGAACTGGGCGAGGTCGTCGAGGCGCAAGTCAATGGTGGCGACCCCGGCAAAACGCCCACTGAGTTTGTAGGGCACGCTGCAGGTGACCATGGGCACGCCGCTGACGGGGTCCTGGTAGGCCTCGGACCACACGCATTGGCCGTCTTTGCCGGTGCGCGCCGAGCTGTACCAGGCATCGTTGTGGTAACCGGGGCCGTCGGCTTTGTTGTAATCGTCTGAGTACTCCAGTTGGCCACCGCTGCTGCGGGCCCAGAAGAAACTGCGCCGGGTGACATCGGTGCTGAAAGCATTCGGCTCCGGCCAGACGCCGCCGCCGGCAATGGCCGCATCGCCGGCATGGTTGATCATGTTCGGCAGGCTGCTCTTGAACAGCGCCTCTTCGCGGGGCAGCACCTCGGCTAGCGCCGCCATGCTGGCGGTCAGGCCTTCGATGCCGGCCAGTTGCAAGCCCAACTGGCGGACTATGGCACCGCCGGTTTGTTCGATCAGTTCGGAACTGGCGGCGACTATCAGCGGTTGCCCACGCCAGGTCATCACCGCAAAGACGGCGGCGGCAGTCAGCGCCAACAAGGCGCAACTGCCAAGCGTCAGCCGTTGGGAAAGGCGAACGGGAATTAGGGCCATGGGCTACTCCAGAGGTTATTGTTGTTATGTAACAAGCTATCGGCTGGCCGATGGCAGGCCTTTAATGGGTTGGCGCTATTGCCGCTGCTCGCACTAGGGTTCAACTGCTTGGCGCTTGAGCAAGTCGACCAATATCTGCGTCGCCGGCCCCAGGGTTTTGTCTTTGTTGGCATAGAGGGAAAACTGCGGGTGACGGCTGCCGCCTTGTTGCAGCGGTAACTCTTTGAGCAGGCCGGTGCTTAACTCACGCTCGATCAGGTGGCGCGGCAGCCAGGCAAAGCCCAAGCCGCTACTGACGAAGGTGGCGGCGGTGGGCAGGCTGCCGACGGTCCAGCGTTGCTCGGCGCCGAGCCAGCCGACATCGCGCGGTTGTGAGCGGCCGGAGTCGCGAATCACCACTTGCATGTGGTTTTCCAGATCGCTGGCGGTCAGTTCTCGTCGCAGTTGCTGCAGCGGATGCTGGGGGTGGCTGACGGCGATAAATTCGACGCTGCACAGCTCGCTGCCCAGGTAACCGGCAATGGTCAGGCCGGTAATCGCAAGGTCGGTGGCGCCTTCCAGCAGCACTTCCTCAACACCCGACAAGACTTCTTCGCGCAGGCGCACCCGGCAACCGCGACTCAGCGGCATAAAGGCGCTGAGGGCCTGCACCAGGCGGGCGGTGGGGTAGGCGGCGTCCACCACCAAGCGCACTTCGGCCTCCCAGCCTTGCTCCATGCGCAGGGCCAGCTCTTCCAGCTGGCTGGCCTGGCTGACCAGTTGCCGGGAGCGGCGCAGCAACAGGTTGCCGGCTTCGGTGAGCACCGCCTTGCGCCCCTCGATGCGTAGCAGCGGCACGCCGAGTTGCTCCTGCATGCGCCCAACCGTGTAGCTGATGGAGGATTGTGAGCGATGCAGCGCTTCGGCGGCTTGGGCAAAGCCGCCATGGTCGACCACCGCTTGCAGGGTTCGCCATTGTTCGAGGCTGACGCGGGGCGCTTTCATGCTCGCTCCTGGTGGCATTCGCGGTTCTAGAAGTTGGGCTTGAGGCTAATTCGGCTTGGCTTATAAATCAATTATTTCGATGATAATTAGCGTGTATTTGAGCTTTTTAATCGATTGATCGGGCTATAACCTTGCCTGCATCAACACCAAACAACCCCTACATGGTTTTTCGCCGAGGTGCCTAGCATGTCCCAAGTTCTGGTTATTGAAAGCAGTGCGCGTCAACAAGGTTCGGTCTCGCGTCAGCTCACCGAGCAATTTATCGCCCAGTGGCAAGCGGCCCATCCTGGGGATCAGGTGACCGTACGTGACCTGGCGCTGGAGCCGGTGCCGCATTTGGACATTAACTTGCTGGGCGGCTGGATGACCCCGGCCGAGCAGCAAAGCGAGGCCGAAAAAGCCGCCTTGGCGCGCTCTAATATCCTCAGCGCTGAGTTGCTGGCCGCCGACGTGCTGGTGCTGGCCGCACCTATGTATAACTTCGCCATCCCCAGCACCCTCAAGGCCTGGCTCGATCACGTGCTGCGCGCCGGCGTCACCTTCAAATACACCGACACCGGCCCGCAAGGTTTGTTGAGCGGCAAGCGCGCTTTCGTGCTGACCGCCCGCGGTGGCATCTATGCCGGCAGCGGCCTGGACCATCAAGAACCCTACTTGCGCCAAGCCCTGGGTTTTATTGGCATCCATGAGGTGAGCTTTATTCATGCCGAGGGCCTGAATATGGGCGGCGTGGTGGCCGAGCAGGGTTTGGCACAGGCCAAGGCGCAGCTGGTGCAGGCGGTTTGAAGCTGAACTAGCGCTTGAGCCTTGCTTAGATCGCGCTGCTGCTTGGCGCCTCAGGCCGACATCCGTAAGGGTGTCGGCCTTTTTGGTTGGGTGCCTGGCGGTTTCCCAGAACCTGGCTAACAGGTTAAGGTCGCGCCTTGCTGCCGGCGTGCTAAAGCGCTGCGCAGGGTTTTGGCGCTGCCACTAGGAGGCCGCTGTGAAGTTGTCGGGACGCGGGGTCAGTCTGTCGCTGATTGCCTCAGTATTGTTTGTGTTGATCCCAGGCTACGTGCGTGAACTGGCGCCATTGGACGGCGTGCAGGTATTTGCCCAGCGCGTGTTGTGGTCGATCCCGGCGGTGCTGTTATTGGTGCTGTTGACGCGCCAGTGGGCGGTGTTGGCGGCCGCGCTGCGGCGCTTGCGGGCTGAGCCTAAGCTGCTGGCCGCCCTGCCGCTGGCGGCGTTGCTGATGGGCGTGCAGTGGGCGCTGTTTGTCTGGGCGCCGCTGAGCGGGCGGATGCTTGAAGTGTCGCTCGGCTATTTTTTGCTGCCCTTGGCTATGGTGCTGGTCGGTCGGGTGTTTTACGGCGAGCGTTTGCGTGCGCTGCAACGTTTGGCGGTGGTGTGTGCCTTGCTTGGGGTGGTTCATGAGCTGTGGCTGACCCAGGCTTTTTCGTGGGTCACGCTGGTCGCGGCGCTGGGGTATCCGCCGTATTTTATGCTGCGCCGCTGGATGCGCCTGGATGCCTTGTCGGGCTTTGTGCTGGAGATGTTGATGCTGACGCCGGTGGCCATCTGGCTGATCATCAGCGCCGGTTTGCCGGATGCCTTCGAGCAAGCGCCACAACTGTGGTGGTTGCTGCCGGGTTTGGGGTTGCTCAGTGCGCTGGCCTTCGCGGCGATGATGACCTCAAGCCGTTTATTGCCGATGGGGCTGTTTGGTATTCTGAGTTATGTCGAGCCGGTGCTGCTGTTTGGCGTCTCGGTGCTGCTGCTGGGCGAGCACTTTAACCCAGCGCAACTCTGGACCTATCTGCCGATCTGGCTGGCGGTAGTGCTGGTGGCTTGGGACAGCGCACGGTTGCTGCGTAAGCAAGCACAGCAAGGGTTTTGAGTTTTTAGGAAAGGTGTTGGAGGGGCGCAGCATGCTGATCAATGCCGATTTACACCAGCGCGTGGTGCTCGATACGCGCAATTTGGCCTGGCAGCCCTCGCCATTGCCCGGCGTTGAGCGGCGGCCCCTGGAGCGTTGGGCGGCGGAAAGCGGCCGGGCCACCTCGATTGTGCGCTACGCCGCAGGTTCGGCGTTCAAGGCCCATGCGCATCCGGCCGGTGAGGAGATTCTGGTGCTGGAGGGGACTTTTGCTGACGAGCATGGCGTCTATCCGGCGGGCACTTGGTTGAAGAGTCCGCCGGGTAGTCAGCACGCCCCTTGTAGCCCTGAGGGCTGCTTGCTGTTCGTCAAACTTTGCCATTTGACAGCCGATGAGCAGACCCGCATCTGTATCGACACCCGCAGCGCCGCCTGGCAACAGGGGCTGGTCGATGGCCTCAGCGTATTGCCGCTCGACAGCGTAGGCAGCACCCATACCGCGCTGGTGCGTTGGGCTGCGGGCACCCAGTTCGGCGCCCATCGGCATGTTGGCGGTGAGGAAGTTCTGGTGCTGGAAGGCACTTTGCAAGACGAGTTTGCCGACTATCCCGCCGGCACCTGGCTGCGCAATCCACACGGTTCGAGTCATCGGCCGTTTTCCACCGAGGGCTGCCTGCTCTATGTGAAAGTTGGCCACCTGCCTGTTTAGGACTATTCCAAACGTACGCGATACACCTCATTGAGCGGGATCAGTTGGGCGCGGGCCAATTGCAGTGCGCTTTGCGTCAGCGGGCGCATGCCGTCGGCAATGGCCTGTTGTTCGATCTTCTGCGCCGACACCGAAGGTTCAATCATCGCCCGCAGCGCCGGGCTGACTTCCAGCAATTCATAGGCCGCCACCCGCCCGGCAAAGCCCAGGTTGCGGCAATGTTCGCAGCCGCTGCCGACATAAAACGGCTCGTCGGGGCTTAAGCCTAGTGCGCTGCGCACATGCGCCGGCACCTCCTCGGGCACCAGGCAGTGCGGGCAATTGCGCCGTACCAGCCGCTGCGCCAATACGCCGAGCAGGCTGGCATTGAGCAGATAGGGCGCGATGCCAATTTCCAGCAAGCGGGTAATAGTGGTGGCGGCGCTGTTGGTGTGCAGCGTGCTCAGGACCAAGTGGCCGGTGAGGGCGCTTTCGGTGGCCATCATGGCGGTTTCTTGGTCGCGAATTTCGCCGACCATGATCACGTCCGGGTCATGGCGCAGGATGTGGCGCAGGGCCCGGGCAAAGGTGAAGCCGATTTGCGTTTTGACCTGAATCTGGCGAATCCCATCGATCTGGTATTCGACCGGGTCTTCGACAGTGATGATGTTGACCCCGGTGCTTTTGATGTCATTCAGCGCCGCATACAGGGTGGTGCTTTTGCCTGAGCCGGTTGGGCCTGTGACCAGCACAATGCCCTGATTGTGGCTGATTAAATCGCGAAAGCGCTCGGCGTCCTGGCCGCTAAAGCCAATCTGGTCGAGGCTTTTCAAGCTTTGCCGGGTGTCCAGAATGCGGATAACGACGCTCTCGCCATGCACAGTGGGGATGACCGATAAGCGTAAGTCGATGGTGCGGTCGGTCAGTTTGACCATGTGCCGGCCGTCCTGAGGCAAGCGCCGTTCGGCGATGTTCATGCCACCGATAATCTTGATTCGGCTGACGATGGCGGCCAGGTTGCTGTGTTTGATCCGCCGGTTTTCGATCAGCACGCCATCGATGCGCAGCAAAATCGTCAAGTCATGTTCACCCGGCACCAGGTGAATATCCGAGGCGCGGCGACTAATCGCCTCCTCCAGCAGGGCATCGACAAAACGCACCGTGGGCTTGTCTTCGGCCAGCTGTTTAATCCGGTGCAGGCTCAGTGACTGTTCGGCCGCTTCGTTTTCCGGCAGCAGTTCGGCGGTGGCGCCGCCGTAGCTGCGATTGATCGCCTGCTCCACATCCAAGGTGCTGGCCAGCACTGTCTCGACGTTCTTGCCGGTGACAAAACCGAGCAGGTTCAATAGCTCGCAATGGGTTGGATCGGCCGAGGCGACAATCAGGCGCTCACCATCGAGCATCAGCGGCATGACCAAATAACGGCGCGCCAAACTCTCAGGCAGCAACTTCAGCACGGCGGGTTGAATGTCGAAATTCTCCAGGTTGACCTGGGCGATGCCCAACTGCTGCGCCAAGGTCAGGTTTAGCCGCTCGGCGCTGATCATTTGCAGTTCCAGCAGCACCTGGCCAAGGCGTCCGAAATCGGGGTGTTCATGCTGGTAGCAGAGGGCGGTTTCTAACTGCGTCGGGGTTATTACGTGACTCTCAAGCAGTAAGTTACCCAGAGAAATTCCGAGTGGCGTCAAACAGGGGTGATCTTGTAAATAATGTTGCAGCTCACTGCTGTTTTTGAATGCAAGGGACATCGCGCCAGCCTCTGATGATCTTTCGATCAGTGTAGCTGGCGGCACAATGCCATTGCTGCGCTGGGTCAGTGTGGGGCAGGGTTTAGCGCAATACGTCGCGCATGATTTCGCGGACTATCCCGGTGGTGATGTTGATCAGCGCGGCATCGGTGCCGACCTGGCGCCACTCGTAGCCCTGGTAGTAAGGCAGCTGGCGGGCAAAGTCGGGATCGAGTTTTTTCGCGATACCGGGTGGCAGGGGTTTGCCGCGGGCCAGATTTTTCCGAATACCGGGCGGCAATGCGTCTACCTGGCCGTACTGGCCGCTGTGGTCAGTGAAAATTCGCAAAATCCGGTCCAGATCATCGTCGTAGCGCCGCTGGAAATACTCATCGTCGTCGTAGTTGCCATGGCTGGCGTTGGCGGCCTTGCTGTTGTTTTGCGCTTTCGAGTTGCCGCTTTGGCCGCTTTGGCCGCTTTGGCTGTTGTTCGCTTTGCCGTTCTGGCCGTTGTTTTGGTTATTTTTAGCGTTGCCGGGATCGGCCAGTAACAAGCTGCTGCTCAGCAAGGCGGCCAGGCAGGTGGCGCCGAGCAGTGAGTGACGGGTTACGGACATGGTGTGACTCCTTGGAGGGGCTTGGCATTAATCTAGGTTATGTGCAGGTGTTTAAACAGTCTAGTGCCCCCCGACTGTGCCGCTTAGGCAGAAATCCCCGGCCTCGCAACGGCATCCGGGTTATCCTATGCAGTTGATTCTGTGATTTTTTTGAGGTGTTGCCCGTGTTTGCCCAATTCGCCCTGCATGAACGTCTGCTGAAAGCCGTGGCCGAGCTTAACTTTGTCCAGCCAACCCCGGTACAAGCAGCGGCCATTGGGCCAGCGCTGGAAGGACGCGACCTGCGGGTGACGGCGAAAACCGGCAGCGGCAAGACTGCCGCCTTCGTCCTGCCGCTGTTGAATAAACTGATGGGCCCCTCCATGCAGCGCGTGACCATTCGCGCGCTGATTTTGCTGCCGACCCGTGAGTTGGCCCAGCAAACCCTGAAAGAAGTTGAACGGTTTTCCCAGTTCACCTTTATCAAGTCGGGGATCATTACCGGCGGTGAAGACTTCAAGGTCCAGGCCGCCATGCTGCGCAAGGTGCCGGATATTTTGATCGGCACTCCGGGGCGGATGCTCGAGCAGTTGAATGCCGGCAACCTCAAACTGAATGACGTCGAAGTGCTGATCCTCGACGAAGCCGACCGCATGCTCGACATGGGCTTTGCCGAAGACGTGCAGCGGCTGGCCGGCGAGTGCTGCAACCGCACGCAAACCATGCTGTTCTCGGCCACCACCGGCGGCGCCGGTTTGCGTGAGATGGTCGGCAGCGTGCTGCGTGACCCGCTGCACCTGCAGCTCAACAGCGTTAGCCAGTTGAATGAAGGCACCCGTCAGCAAATCATCACCACCGACCATAACCACCACAAAGAGCGCGTGGTTGACTGGCTGTTGGCCAACGAGACCTATCAAAAGGCGATCATCTTCACCAACACCAAGGTGCAGGCCGATCGCCTGTACGGCAAGTTGGTGGCCGCCGACTACAAGGTGTTCGTGCTGCACGGCGACAAAGACCAGAAGGACCGCAAGCTGGCCATCGACCGCATGAAGCAGGGCGGGGCGAAAATTCTGGTGGCCACCGATGTCGCCGCCCGCGGCCTGGATGTCGAAGGCCTGGACCTGGTGATCAACTTCGATATGCCGCGCAGTGGCGACGACTACGTGCACCGTATCGGTCGCACCGGCCGCAATGGCGCCGAAGGCTTGGCGATCTCGTTGATCTGCCACAGCGACTGGAGCCTGATGTCGAGCATCGAGCGCTACCTCAAGCAGCGTTTCGAGCGGCGCAACATCAAGGATGTCAAAGGCATTTACCAGGGTCCGAAAAACCTTAAAGCCTCGGGTAAAGCAGTGGGCGTGAAGAAGAAGAAAACCCCTGCCGAGAAAAAAGCCGCGGCGAAAAAAGTCAGCGCCAAGCCGAACAAACGCAAATCGATTAACCGTCCGCAACCCGATGCTCCGGCCTTGGTCAGCCACGACGGCCTGGCGCCGCTCAAGCGCAAAAAGCCGGCGACTGAAGCGGGCGCCTAATTGGCTTAACGCTAACCTGAGTGCCACTGCGGCGCGGGTCGGACTGTTCAGTCTGACCCGCGCCGCAGTCGTTTCTGGCCCTGTTCCCCGTACCGGCAGATCCCGCTCGACTCCCCGTACAGCAACAATCCTGAGCTCACTATTTACCCGTGCACCCTGCGTGGCACTTTGCCGTGGCCGGCGTCTTGGTCGTAAACCGACAGGGTGGTGACGCAATCAGCAAGCCTCGGGTCGCTATCGTCATCGGTGGGCTGTAACCGCTTTGTTACGTTCGAGTGCGAAAGTTCGCGGTCTTGCGTTTCATTCAGCACTTACAGGAGTAACCCTCGATGAAGTTTGCACAAAAACTGCTGGCCAGCGTGCTTTGGTTGGGCCTTAGCGCTCAGGCCATGGCGACTGAATTGAGTCACTGGCCTACGCCCGTGGCCGAGCAATTGCACAGCATGATCAAGGCGAATGCCAACCAGGGCAATTACGCCGTATTCGACATGGACAACACCAGCTATCGCTATGACCTGGAAGAAGCGCTGCTGCCGTTTCTGGAAATGCAGGGGGTGCTGACTCGTGAGAAACTCGACCCCTCCTTGAAGCTGATGCCGTTCAAGGACGTCAACGGCAACAAGGAAAGCCTCAACAGTTACTACTACCGCCTCTGTGAACTCGACGACATGGTTTGCTACCCCTGGGTGGCGCAAGTGTTCTCAGGCTTTACCCTGGCCGAGCTTAAGGTCCATGTGGATGCACTGATGGCCTACGGCAAGCCGGTGCCCAGCACTTACTACGAAGGCGATGTGGTCAAGACCATCGAGATCAACCCGCCGAAGATTTTCAGCGGGCAAAAAGAACTGATGAATCTGCTGACGGAAAACGGCATCGAGGTCTACATCATCAGCGCCGCCCACGAAGAACTGGTGCGCATGGTGGCGGCTGATCCCAAGTACGGTTACAACGTCAAACCGCAGAACGTCATAGGCGTGACCACCTTGCTGAAAGACCGCAAGAGCGGCGCGCTGACCACTGCGCGCAAACAGATCATCGCCGGTAACTACGACCAGAAGGCCAACCTTGGCCTGGAACTCACCCCTTACCTGTGGACCCCCGCGACCTGGATGGCCGGCAAGCAAGCGGCAATTCTGACCTATATCAATGAGTGGAAAAAACCCGTGCTGGTGGCCGGCGATACACCCAGCAGCGACGGCTTTATGCTGTTTCACAGCGTCGATGTGAACAAGGGTGGGATTCATTTGTGGGTCAATCGCAAGGCCAAGTACATGGACCAGATCAATGCCATGATCAAGAAAAACAGCGCCGCGCAGCTTGAGCTTGGCCTGCCGGTAACTGCTGACAAGAACTGGCTGATCGTTACCCCGGAGCAGATTCAATAAGTCAGGTTTAGTTTTACAGACAGCGGTTTCAGGCCCTGTTTTGTAGGGTGGCTTTAGCCCACCAGTGCTAGATAGGAGCCTTGGTGGGCTAAAGCCCACCCTACGTTTTGCGCTCGACACGTAACTGGTACAGAGCCAAATAAAAAGGGTCGGCGCAGTAACTGCACCGGCCCTTTTTATTGCTCACGGTTTGACTCTTGCCCAGCCACCTTCGGCGCTTTCGGTGAGTCGCGCTGGCATCTCTGGACGCTGCATCGCGAGGCGTCGGCTGTTAATCTTTGAGCATTAAATTCTGCGCGCCTTTTGGCGCTGAGTCGCTGCTCGGGAGTCGCCGGTGAAGTCCATTTCTAAAGTCCTTTGTGTGTTGCTGGCGGCTTTGCCGGTCACGGCATTTGCCTGGTCCAATCATTCGCTTGGCACTGCCTTGGCCCTGCGTGATTTACCGGCGCTCAAGCAAGCTGCTGCGGTTCAGCTTGAGCCACTGGAGGATTTTTTGCGCAGTGAAAGCGCCGGCTTGCAGGCCTTGCTTGATCAGCAAGAGGCTTTTGCGCTGGCCAACTTCCCCGGTTATCCCGAGCGACCAGCCGCGTTGCGCTGGCAGGGCGAGAGTGAAGGCTCGCGGCAGACGGCGTTTCTCAAGGCGCTGCGGGTGAGCCCCGAAATCAAGCTGGCCAACTTCGTGCAGGCCTTGCCCGGCTATCCGGCTGAGGGTCGTACGCACTTGAATGCGCAAGAGGTGATGGTCTACAAAAAGCTCAGCATCTGGGACGAATGGCGTTTTCTGGCAGTCGCTGCCGGTGAGCCACTGAGCCCAGTGCAGGTGGTGGCCAGCGCTGCCGATGAACCCGATTACGGTCACGACATCAATCTGTTCAGCGATAACCCGGGCGATGTCGGGGCTCAGTACAACTTCGGCCCGCAACCCTTTGGAGATGCGCGCTTTGAGTATTCCTCCCAGGCGCCGTTTCACATTGGTTATTACCACGACGACGCCATCATCTTCGCCGCCGGCCCCTTTCTGACCCGCACCTATCCCGAGTGGCGCGCCTATCAGTATTTTGGCCTGGCCCGTTACGCCTTTGAGCATGGTCATCCGTACTGGGGCTATCGCTTTATGGGCTGGGGCCTGCATTACATCCAGGACCTGACCCAGCCCTATCACGCCAAAGTCTTGCCCGGGGTGGCGACCAGCAGCCTGATCTGGACCGCGGCCAAAGATGCGGCGGGCTTTGGCGAGGATAAAAAAGCGGCGATTGAGCAGGTGGCGACCCGCCACACCGAGATTGAAAAGTACCAACTCAAATGGCTGCAGCAATTATTGCATGACGGCGAAAACGCCAGCCCGCTGCTGCAGGCCTATGCCGACACCCGTAAAGACGGCAATTACCCAGCCTTTGACAGTAGTTATTTACGCAACGTGGTATCGGCGCAGTCGTTTGCCCGCGCCGACCAACTGGATGCCTTGGTAGGCCAGGCACTTGCGGCAGCCCCCGCGACCGAGGGCTTTAGCCAAGGCAATCAATTGGCTGCAGAAGCTGCGCCCAGCGCCGAATTGAGCGCCTTGCTGATTGAACTGATCGGTAACTTTGGCGCCCATAGCCGCAATGCGGTGAGTGGCACCTTGTTGCCAATAAACCCTGCGCCGCCCGCTGCCCAAACACCATAGGGTGGCAGATCTCGCTATGCTCTAGGCTGTATTGAAGCGTGGGGAGTGGCTATGCGGTTTTTGTTGTTGGTGCTGGCATGGGGCTTTTGCCTACCGAGCTTCGCGGCAGAAACCTTGCGCATGGGTTTTGGTAGCAACAAGCCGCCCTATGTGTTTGAAAACGAGCAGCGCGGGCTGGAGTACGAGATAGTCGTCGCAGCCCTCAAAAGTGCCGGCTTTCAAGTGCTACAGCCTTACTATGCGCCGATGGAACGTCTGCATCTGCGCCTCAAGCGTGGCGAGTTGGACGGCATTGCCACCACCCAAGACGACGGCGGCGCGGCCTTCTATTCGGATGTTTATATCGAATATCAGAATGTTGCGGTGGCACTGGCTAAGCGGCAGCTACAAATCAACAGTGTCGCGGACCTTGCCGGTTACTCCATCAGCAGCTTCCAGCGCTCCCGGTTTTTTTTCGGCCCCGAGTTTCAGACGATGGCCGAACACAACCCACGCTACCGCGAAGAGCCGCGGCAGATTAACCGCAACCGCTTGTTGTATGCCGGACGCATTGATCTGGTGATCGCGGATCGGCGGATTTTTCGCTACTTCAATACCCTCGTGGGCGATCAAGTCGATGTCAGTCAGCCGGTCACCCTCTATCCACTGTTTCCAGTCACGCCTTATCAGATGGGCTTTCGTCTGGCGGTTCAACGCGACAGGTTCAATCAGGGCTTGAAGGCGATTCGTGCGAGCGGTGAGTACCAGCAGATCGAGCAGCGCTACGCGGATTACTAAGGGTTTTTCCCGAGTCTATTGCCCTGTGTGGCGGCCGTAGCCCAAAGCTTTAGCGAGGCCAAACAGCCGGCCGCTGAAACCGCGCCAAGCGCCGAGCGCATCCGGTAGCAGTGCTGAATGGCAACAAAGCCAATAGGCAAAGGCAACCTCAGCTGGCTATGATCGCAGGCCATGACACCCTCATTTCAGAATCGCCAATCCTGCCCACCCGGCGCCTGCATCTGCGGGCGTGACGGCTTGCTGGACAACCCAGACGCCGATCTGCGCTTCCTGCGTCTGACCCGCCCCGAGGAAAAACGCCTGCTCGAACGGCTGGAAAATATCGACAGCCTGAGCGACCTCGAGCGTCTGCAGCAACGCATGCACGAGCAACTCGGCATCCGCCTGCAAGTCGCCCCCGGCCGTAACGAGGTGCGCAGCATGCGCGGCATCGCCGTGGACATCGACCCTCTGCCCGGCCTGTGCCGCAAAACCCGCCAAGCTATCCAGGCCGCCATTCGCCGCGGACTGGAGAAACGTCCGGAGATCGCTTATCGGTTGCTGGATGCTCATGATTTGTTTCGCGAGGGGTGAGGCGGGGTTGTGGAGGGTAGTTATTGCTCAGAAACGGACGCCCTTCCCAGGCGCTTCATGCCATCGGTTAGAGGCCGGTCCGGCCTGGTAGCGTGCTGGCAGAGCCGGACTGAGCTGATGGGTCAATGCGCCTGGGTGGTGAATTAGAACAAAGCACTCACCAGTCCAGGAGTTGGTGCCGAGCGCTCAGATGCAAGAATTAAATTGTCTCTTTCAGCGTCCTGATCCGGGCAGTGAGATCGGTCTCTAACTGCTGCACTCCTTGATCGTTGCCTAAATAGCGGATGTGTCGAAGGTGGGCGATATCGAAAGGAATATCTGCTGGGTTCTGAGTGATAATTACCACTTCTTTGCCCAAGGCATGGGCTATGCCCATCTCGTAGAAAACATTCGCGTTCTTCCCAGTGCAATCGCATACGACGATTGCAGCCTGATCGATGAGGGCAACAACATCTTGGATAATCGCGGGATAATCCCAGCGATTGTCTGCTCTGCCGCTTTGCATCCCGTTCGCTGTCGCCGCGCGCTGAATCGCTTCCCATGCTGCGTTAAATCCAGCAAAGGGCATCATTGCAGACAAAAGATCGGGATTCACTCGCTGTGGTGTTTCTAGTTGGAAAACGGTTGGTTGTCGGACTGGCTGACGCCATTCTGCCATTAGCACTCGGAATAGGTCGGCGTCCTGTATTGCCCAGTGGCTATGCTCGAATGGACCGAAGCCTTTTCGCGGAATGTGAATGCCAAGCGCGGGGGCGAGAGCAATCAGATCATTTTGAGGAATGGGTGGGATATCTGGGTCATATCGGTACTCGACAACGACATTTCCCCCTTGTACCCGAGAATTCGTTATCTCACCCACACGGGCGAACTGGTCAGCGCCATCGCCGCGTGTCTCCGGAGCGAAGATTGCCGGGATTGTCCGCATCCGATCAAAATTTGGCAGGTTTCCAGTTTTCCAGTCTGGTTCTTGCTCTCGCTCGATGTAGATACGTCCAAGAGATACATCATCTCGGCGGCCGTTCCATCCCCCCGCCATAACCAATAAATTGAACATGAAATCCATTCCTGTGTGAGAAAGTCAGCAAGTAGCCTGAGCATATGCCCGGTGGGAAATGCTTCGCAGTTTCCCACCCTACGCAATCTCGGGAGTTTTGTAGGGTGGACAACCTTTACTTGTCCACCAGCTTCTGCAGCAGGCTCAGACCAACAGCGCTGCCCCTTAATCGAGCCTATAGCTGGCCAGCTCCAGTGGTGTCAGCAGGCGCAGGTTTTTCGGGTCGATCGACTGCATGTCGGCCGCCAGGCTGCTGGGGATGTTCATTTCTTTGAAGTAGGCGGCGGGGCTGTAGCGCGAAGCATTGCCGGCCTGGTTGGCCAGGGCGGAGTCACCATTGGCGAAGTAGGGGCGGTGGATGCCGACATAGCCGCGCACGGTTTTGTCGCGGCCGGCGGCCAGCAGGTAGACGCAGCTGCCTTGGCACACGGCGCTGACCGGCACCAGGGTGTCGAAGCCGGCTTCACGCAGCAATCGACCCATCTTGATGGCTTCCGGCACGCTGCCGCCGATGTTGTCCAGCAGCGCGAGCTTCTTGGCATATTTGCCGGGGTTGGCCGTGAGGCCTTTGAGCAGGGCTTCGTAGTCGCCGGGGGCAATGTCTTCCGAGACGCTGACGGCGAGGATGCGTCCGGCGCTTTTGTGCTGCACGGCCTGCACCTCAACCTTGCCAATGGCCGCCGCCGAGGCAAACAGGCTGATGCACAGCAGGGTGGCGCGGATAGCTTTACGGCTCATAAAACAGGCACGTCCTACACAGGTGGTTGGCGGTCAATGCGCAGGCGCTGGCGGGCGACTTAGAACTTTTCTTTCGGGCCCAGATAGCGCCATTCACCCAGTGGCAGTTTGGCCATTGGCACGCCGCCGATGCGGATGCGCTTGAGGTTGATGACCTTCAAACCAACGGCTTCGCACATATGGCGAATCTGCCCCGGCAGCGGGTTTTTCAGGGCGAAGCGCAGGCGGGTTTCGTTCTGCCAGCTGACCTTGCAAGGCATCAGCGGTTTGCCGCGAAAGTTCAGGCCGTGGGCCAGGCGCTTGAGGCCGTGGGACACCAGCTCGCCGCTGACTTCGACGATGAACTCTTGCTCAAGCTTGTTGATGTCTTCGTTGAGCTTGCGCGACACGCTGAAGTTTTGCGTGAACACCTGCAGGCCGCAGGCATCGGTGTCCAGCGGCAGGCACAGGGTCAGGCGCTCAAAGTGCCGTTGCAGTGGGCGAATGGCCGACAGGTCGGCGGCTGCCTGGGTTTCCTTGCGCAGCAGTTTTAAGGCGTCGTCGGCGACCATGCCCACCGGCTTGTGCACTA
Organism: Pseudomonadales bacterium RIFCSPLOWO2_12_59_9; assembly: GCA_001830395.1. GTDB lineage: Bacteria > Pseudomonadota > Gammaproteobacteria > Pseudomonadales > Pseudomonadaceae > Aquipseudomonas. Next base: position 15,782 of record MHZN01000228.1, read on the forward strand.
TCAGGGTGATCGGTTCTTGCTGGGTGAGCACCGCGTCCGGGTGCAGGACGACCAACTGCTGCTCGACCTTGAATTGCGGCTCTTCAATGACCTGGCCGTCCACCGTGACCCAGCCACCTTCGATATAGAGCTCGGCTTCGCGGCGCGAGCAGCCTACTTGTTCGGCCAGGCGTTTGGAGAGGCGAATCGGATCAGTCATGCTGGTGGCCGCAAATTGGGGGGAGCTGCATTGTAATCGCCAGCGCCAGCTTGTGCGCAGCAATAGTGCTTGGCGGCGGCGTGAAAGTGCTTGGCCGCGCGCCATCGGTACAGTTAATCGGCAAATTGCCGCGCCACTGTTGCTGGGCGCTCGCCAGTGGCCTTCGTATACTGGTCGGCTACATAAGGAGATGGTTGTGTCGCAGGCAAAAGCGCAAGTGCAGGCAATGCTGTGTTTGGTGGTGGCGATGGCCCTGTGGGGCTCCTCGTTTATCGCCCTGAAGCTGGCCTTTAGCGAATTACCGCCGTTGTGGGTGATTTTTGCCCGTATGGCGCTGGGCAGTCTGGTGTTTTTACTGGCCTGGCGTTGGCGTGGACGGCTGGACTATCGCGCCGGCGACTGGAAGTACCTGCTTGGGCTGGCGGTGTGCGAGCCCTGTTTGTATTTCGTGTTTGAGGCCATTGCCCTGCAAAACACCAGCGCCGCCCAGGCCGGGATGATTACCGCCTTATTGCCCTTGCTGGTGGCGATGGGCGCTTTTGTGTTTTTGCGCGAGCGGATCAGCCGCACCTGCCTGGCCGGATTTGTGTTGGCGGTGGTGGGCGCGGTGTGGCTGAGCGTCGGCGGGGTGGCCGATGCCCATGGGCCGGCGCCGCTACTGGGGAATTTTTTCGAGTTCCTCGCCATGCTCTGCGCCATGGGTTACACCCTGACACTGAAGTTCTTGTCCGAGCGTTATTCGGCGTTTTTACTGACGGCCATGCAGGCTTTTGTTGGCGCGTTGTTCTTTTTGCCCGTGGCGCTGTGGAGCGCGCCGCTGCCCACGGTCATCAGTGCCCAGGGCTTGGGCGCCGTGGTCTATCTCGGCTTGGTGGTGACGGTCGGCGCCTATGGCCTGTACAACTTTGCCGTGAGCCGGCTGCCCGCCAGTCAGGCCTCGGCCTTCGTCAATTTGATTCCGCTGTTTACCTTGTTGTTTGCGGTAGTGCTGCTGGGCGAGCGGTTGACCGGCCAGCAAGTGTTCGGTGCGCTCCTGGTGTTTGCCGGCGTGGCACTGAGCCAATGGCGCAGCCGAGTGCCCGCGCCGGTGGCGGGCATTTTGGATTGAGGTTGCAGGTCGATTTTGTAGGGTGGGCTTCAGCCCACCGCCGCGGGATAAGGGACTTGGTAGGCTGAAGCCCACCCTACGTTTTGCTGCAATCGCGATCCGGGTGGGGTCAGAGACCGATGGCGCGTAAATCCAACTTGCCGTCTTTTAGCGGCGGACACCAGAAGTAGCTGCCGGTCAGGGGCCGGGTGAACTGGAACAGGCCATCAACAATGCCGTCTTCGGCACCGACCATGCGCTTGAGTTGCGCCTCGAACGCCGCCACCGAACAACCAAAGGCGCTGAACATAAAACCGGCTTGGCCGGCGTTGGCCCAGGGCATCGAACGGCGCAGCACGAAGGCTTCGGGTTCGAAGCTTTCTTGGGCGGTGCGCTTGACGTGGGCCGACTCGGGAGCGTCGTCGAGTTCTTCGTTATCGCTCTTGCGCCGGCCGATGGCGTGATCCTGGGCCTGGTCGGACATGGCCTCAAAGGCGGGCAGGTCATGCAACCATTGCTGCAGGGCGACAAAGCTGCCGCCATCCCGACCGGGTTTTCGGTGCCGTCTTCATAGCCGGTTAGATCTAGGCCGGTTTTGTACTTGAAGGCCTCGACCTGTTGCTCCAGCACAAAGGCGCCGGCCAGGGCCTGCTCAATGTGGCGCGTCAGGTGAATCAGTTCGCCGCGCTCATCCTCCCGCAGCCAGCAACACAGGGCGCTGGGGGTGGCCGGAATATCGCAGCCGGGCAAGGCGTAGCTGGGGAAATCATGCAGGCCATCAATTGAGTGACCAAGAGCGAGCACCAACGACTGGCCCAGACCGACCACGACGCGCGTGCCGTTTGCCAATTGGCTCAGACGTAACAAGGCCGCCGACAGATTGGCATGCGGCAGCGCATGGAAAAACAGATAGCTGGCAAACTTGGGGGTGGGCGCCAGTATGCCCGGCTGTACGTGAGTCATAGGAGCTCCTTGGCCGGTTATTGCTGACCGCCGCGCTATGGCGCGGCGGATTGCTATTAGGCGTTAAGACCTTGGTTTTGCTGCGCCAGTATATCCTGCGCCACGGCTTCGGCGATGCGCACACCATCCACCCCGGCCGAGAGAATCCCGCCGGCATAACCCGCGCCTTCACCGGCCGGGTAGAGGCCCTTGATATTCAGGCTTTGCAGATTGTCGCCACGGGTGATGCGCAGCGGCGAGGAGGTGCGGGTTTCGATGCCGGTGAGCACCGCGTCGTGCATGGCAAAGCCGCGAATTTGCTTTTCAAAGGCCGGCAAGGCCTCGCGAATCGCCTCGATGGCGAAGGCCGGCAAGGCGCTGGCCAAATCGACCAGGTGCACGCCGGGTTTGTAGGAGGGCTCGACACTGCCGATGGCGGTGGAGGCGCGGCCGGCAATAAAGTCGCCGACCAATTGCGCCGGCGCCTCGTAGGTGCTGCCGCCCAGCACATAGGCATGGGACTCCAGGCGCTCTTGCAACTCGATGCCGGCCAGCGGGCCACCGGGGAAATCCTGCTCGGGGGTGATGCCGACCACTATGCCGGCGTTGGCATTGCGCTCGTTGCGCGAGTACTGGCTCATGCCGTTGGTGACCACCCGATTCGGCTCGGAGGTGGCCGCTACGACGGTGCCGCCCGGGCACATGCAGAAGCTGTAGACCGCCCGGCCATTTTTAGCGTGGTGCACCAGCTTGTAGTCGGCGGCGCCAATTTTCGGGTGACCGGCGAATTTGCCCAGCCGGGCGCGGTCGATCAAGGACTGCGGGTGCTCGATGCGGAAACCCACCGAAAACGGCTTGGCTTCCATATACACGCCCCGGGCATGCAGCATGCGGAAGGTGTCGCGGGCGCTGTGGCCCAAGGCGAGCACCACATGCCGGCTGTGCAGCTGTTCGCCGCCGGCCAGCTCCACGCCACAGAGTTGCTCGCCGTCCAGCAGCAGGTCGGTGACCTTTTGCTCGAAGCGGATTTCCCCACCGAGGGCTTCGATCTGATGGCGCATATGCTCGACTACGCCAGTTAGGCGGAAGGTGCCGATATGGGGTTTGTTTACGTAGAGGATTTCCTCCGGCGAGCCGGCCAGCACAAACTCATGCAGCACCTTGCGACCCAAGTGCTTGGGGTCTTTGATCTGGCTGTAGAGCTTACCGTCCGAGAAGGTGCCGGCACCACCTTCGCCAAATTGCACGTTGGATTCTGGGTTGAGCACATTCTTGCGCCACAGGCCCCAGGTGTCCTTGGTGCGTTCGCGCACGCACTTGCCGCGTTCGAGGATGATCGGTTTAAAACCCATTTGCGCCAGCAGCAGACCGGCAAAAATTCCGCAGGGACCAAAGCCCACCACTATCGGACGCTCGCTTAACTCGGCTGGTGCCTGGGCAACGGGCTGATAACGGGTGTCGGGGGCCGGGCCGAGGTGACGGTCGTCGCCGAACCTGGCCAGCAACGCCGCTTCGTCACGCACGGAAAAATCGATGGTGTAGATAAAACACAGCTCGGCGGATTTTTTGCGCGCATCGTAGCTGCGCTTGAACAGGCTGAAGTCCAGCAGCTCCTCGGGTTCAATCCCAAGCCTGGCCAGCAGCGCCGGGCGCAGAGCTTCTTCGGCGTGGTCGATGGGTAACTTCAGTTCGGTAATGCGCAGCATGGCGATCATCCAGAGTGGGCCGGTGGTAACCCGGCAGTGTTGAGCAAGGCGGCGATTATAAACGCTGGCAGGGGGGCTAGGTCAGGTTAAAACCTGAGATCGGCGCCTTGCATGCCATAGTGGGAAACCTGTTCAAGGTCGTCGCGAGCGCAGATCAGTGCGACGCCCGCGCCGAACGGGCTAGCTGAATTTCCCACATCCATGTGGGTCACAAGGCGCAACGCAGCATGATCAAGCGCAGCAGACCTTGGGCAGGTTTCAAGGCCGCAGCCAAGCCAGCAATATATCCAGCATGCGATTGGCGAAGGCCCATTCGTTGTCGTACCAGGCCAGTACCTTGACCAGCTCGCCTTGCACGCGGGTGTGGTTCAGGTCGACCACGCAGGAGGTCGGGTGGCCATTAAAGTCACAGGACACCAACGGCAGGTCGTTACACTCCAGCACGCCGATGGGCAGGCTTTTGGCGCATTCTTGCAGGCCGGCGTTGATCGCCTCGCGAGTGGTCGGGCGTTCGCTGCTGAAGGTTAGATCGAGCAGCGAGACGTTCGCGGTCGGCACCCGAATCGCCAGGCCGTCCAGCCGGCCAGCCAGACGTGGCAGCACCAGGCCGATGGTCTTGGCCGCGCCGGTGCTGGTGGGAATCATCGATTGCGCGGCGGCGCGGGCGCGGTACAGGTCATGGTGGCTCTTGTCGAGCAGGCTTTGGTCGTTGGTGTAGGCGTGCACCGTGGTGATTAAACCGTGGCGAATGCCGACCGCTTGATCCAGCACCATCGCCAGCGGGGCCAGGCAGTTGGTGGTGCAGGAGGCGTTGGAGACTATCTGCTGGCTGCCCAGCAGTTGGTGATTGACGCCATACACCACGGTCAGGTCGGCGCTTTCCAGCGGGTGCGAGAGCAGCACCCGCGGCGCGCCGGCGGTCAGGTGCTGTTCGACTTGCAGGCGTTTTTTCAGTTTGCCGGTGCACTCCAGCACCACATCAACGCCGAGCCGGTCCAAGGGCAGATTGATTACTTCGCGCTCGTGCAGCAGGCGGATCGACTGGCCGTTTACCTGCAAAATGTCATCGTGCAGGCTGACGGCACCCTTGAAGCGGCCGAAAGTTGAGTCAAAGCGAGTCAGGTGGGCGAGGCTGGCAAAGTCGCCCAGGTCATTGATGGCTTCGATGTGCAGCTTGGTTTCCAGGCCACGCTCAAATACCGCCCGCACCAGCGCGCGACCTATGCGTCCGTAACCATTGATGGCAATGCGTAGCATGCTGAGTTCTCCCTCACGCGGTTAAAGCGTGGCTGCCTTGAGCATAGGCGGCACTGGGCGAGGGTGC
>MHZN01000228.1:21045-24882 GCA_001830395.1 Pseudomonadales bacterium RIFCSPLOWO2_12_59_9
TAAAGCGTGGCTGCCTTGAGCATAGGCGGCACTGGGCGAGGGTGCCGCGCCGGATGCTTTATCCGGCGGGCAGAGACAGCTGAGTGAGCGCGGCTCAGTCTTGGCGCGCGCCGCCGTAATAGGCGCAACCGCGCATGACTTTGCCGTCCAGGCGCAGCTCGGCGCTCAGGTGCTGGACGCTGCCGCTCATGCTGTCGACGCAGCGCTGCGGTGCGACCCAGAGTTCCAAGTGTTGACCGTTGGCGTCGCTGCTCAGGCTGAAACGGCCCTCGGGCAGTTGCTCCTCCAGGTACGGCAGCACCAGGGCTTCCTGATTGGGGCGCTCGAGAATCAGGCCTTTGCTGTTGGCATTGATCACCCAGTCCGGCTCATGGCCGCTGGCGCGCAGGGTCAGGCGCTTGAAGTTAAGGTCGTTGCAGCTCTGGCCCTGGTTTTGAATGCGGTACAGGCGAGTCAGATCGATTTGCCCGTCGTTGCCCGGCACCTTGCTGGCGACCAGCCGGCCCTGCAGGTCAGCAAACAGCGTGCCTTTGCCATGGTTGAGCAGCGCCACCGACTCTTGCAGCAGGCCGGTGCCGGCGCTGTCGTCGAGAATAAAACGCCGTTGCTCCTGGCAGGGGCGAAATTGCAGGCGGTTGTCCACGGCGCTCAGCTCGCCTTGCATGCGCACCGCCGGCACCACTATTGGCTCAGGTTCTGAGCTGAACATTTGGCAACCGGCAAACACCGGCACTAGGGCCAGTAGTAGAAAACGGACGCTGGGCATGGCGCTGGGCATGGTGGCTCTCCAGAAAAGGACCGCCACGGTACCGGGCGCCACCCTCCAGCTCAAGGGGCGGTGGCGCCCGACCCTGTATTGGAGGCTTAACAGGCCGTTGAAAAATGTAGCGAGCGACGGCTAGGCAAGGCGAAATCAGTCGAAAAAGCGCAGTGTACGAGTAGTACATGAGCATTTTGAGGCTGATTTCAACGCCGTATAGCCGAGCGCAGTAGTTTTTCAACGGCCTGTTAAAGCGCCCGGTAGACCTGTCCGGTCTGTGCGCCTTCGACGCTTTTCGCGAAGGCCAGCGCCGCAACTGCGGCCGGTACCGGCTTGAAACCCCTGAAATAGGGGCCGTAGGTCGGCAAGGACTCTTCAACCACGGTTGGGCTGACGCTGTTGATCCGCAAGCCGCGTGGCAGCTCGATGGCGGCACCACGGACGAAACCATCGATGGCGGCGTTGACCATGCTGGCCGAGCTGCCATAGCGGATTGGGTCGTCGCTGAGCACCCCGGAAGTTAGGGTAAAGGAGGCGCCGTCATTGGCGAATTCGCGGCCAATCAGCACCAGATTGACCTGGCCCATCAGCTTGTCCTGCAGGCCGATGCCGTAGTGCTCGGCAGTCATTTCAGCCAGCGCGCCGAAGTGCAGTTTGCCGGTAGCGCTGACCAAGGCGTCGAAGCGGCCGGTTTGTTCAAACAACCGGCGAATCGAGGCCGGGTCGGTGATGTCCACCTGCAGCTCGCCACTGCTGTGGCCGACGCGGAGGATTTCATGGCGCTCTTGCAGTTGCTGGTCGATGGCCTTACCGAGGGTGCCGCTGGCGCCGATCAAAATAATTTTCATGGAGGTGCTCCTGGGAATGGGTTGTTGACCGCTTCAGTGTAGAGGCATGATTAAGGTTGATAAGTCGGCCAATGGGAAACCTTTGGTTTCCAGCAGGAAACAATCATGGGCAAGCGCAATGAGCGAGATTGATGATCTGGCCGCCTTCGCGGTGCTGCTGGAAGTCGGCAGTTTTACCCACGCCGCCGCGCGCCTGGGGTGCAGCAAGGGTCAGTTGTCCAAACGCATGCGCTTATTGGAGCAAGGCTTGGGGGTGACGCTGCTGCAGCGCAGCACCCGCAGCTTGACTCTGACCAGTGCCGGCAGCGCCTTGCTGCCTGAGGCACAAGCGCTGCTGGTGCAGGCGCAGCGGGCGCGACAGACCCTGGCACGACTCCAAGAAGAGATCAGTGGCACGGTGCGCATCACCCTGCCGGTGTCACTGGGGGAGAGCTTTTTCGATGGGCTGCTGCTGACCTTTGTTCGGCAGTACCCTCAGGTGCGCATCGAGTTGGATCTGAACAACGATTACCGCGACATGATCGCCGAGGGCTTTGATCTGGCCATTCGTTCGGGGCTGGACAGCGACGCGCGCCTGGTGGCCAAGCCGCTGTTTGCCATGCAGGAGCTGACTTGCGCCAGCCCCGCTTATCTCGCCGAGCATGGCGAGCCGCACAGCCCTGAGGACTTAAGCCGGCATAGCTGCCTGGTGAACAGCCACTACCGCGGCCCGGAGGAGTGGCTCTACCAGCGTCAACACCAACTCAGTCGGGTTAAGGTCGCCGGGCCCTTGGCTAGCAATCACTACAGCTTGCTCAAGAACGCTGCGCTGGCCGGCGCCGGTATCGCTCGGCTGCCGTCCTACATGCTGCACGCGGAGCTGGCCGAGGGGCGTTTGCACTGGTTGCTGCGCGACTACCAGACCCGCAGTACCCCGACCTTTTTGGTCCACCCCTATCAGGGCGGTTTGCCTAAACGCACCCAGGTGTTGGCCGACTATTTAGTGCAGTGGTTTCGCCGCAGTGGTGAGGTATTGCAAGGCTTGGGCGTCTGAGCAGGCTCAGGCCGCCAGCAGCCCATCGGCTTTCAGCAAGCTTTCCAGGCAATGCTCGCGGATGCCGTAGAAGTCCTTGATGCCTTGAATCTTCGCCAGCAGCTCGGCCGGATTAACCGCCTCGGTGCGTTTCACCGCGAGGATCATCTTGTTCTTGTTGGTGTGCTCCAGAGAGACAAACTCGAACACTTTTGTTTCGTAGCCGCAGGCTTCCAGCAGCAGGGCGCGCAGGCTGTCGGTGACCATCTCGGCCTCCTGGCCCAGGTGCACTCCGTATTGCAGCATGGGTTTAAGCATGGCCGGGCTGTGCATCTGCGGGCGGATCTGCTTATGGCAGCAGGGCGAGCACATGATGATCGCCGCATTGGAGCGGATGCCCAGGTGCAGGGCGTAATCGGTGGCCACATCGCAGGCGTGCAGGGCGATCATGATGTCGATCTGCTCGGGTGCGTAGGTGCGTACGTCGCCGTGCTGAAACAACAGCCCCGGCTGCTCTAAATTGGCGGCTGCGGTATTGCACAGGCTGACCATGTCCTCGCGCAGCTCCACACCGCGCACCTGGGCGTCCAGGCCCAAACTGTTACGCAGGTAATCGTGCAGGGCGAAGGTTAAATAGCCTTTGCCGGAGCCGAAATCCACCGCGTGAATCGGCTGATCCTCGCGCAGCGGTGAGCTGCTCAGGGCGTGGGCAAACACCTCGATAAACTTGTTGATCTGCTTCCACTTGCGCGCCATCGCCGGGATCAATTCATGCTTGGCGTTGGTCACCCCCAAGTCGGCCAGAAACGGCCGGGAGAGCTCCAGGAAACGCTTCTTCTCACGGTTGTGGGCGGTGGTCGGTGCGTCGTGCTGCACGGCCTTGCCGACAAACAGCTGGCTCTTGTCCCGTTTGCTAAACACCAGCTGCAGCTCATCGGTCAGCGACAGCAAATGGGCATTCTTGAACGCCGCCGGCAACAGCCCGGCAATGCACTCGATGGCCTCGCTCAGGGGCAGGTTCTTGGTGATGTCGCGGGTCTTGTAGTTGTAGACAAACGACAGGCAGGGTTGCTCGCGCACCGTCACCAGCCGCGCATCGATGCGCTGCAACTCCGGCTCGTCGCCACGGTATTTGGACAGCACCAGTTTGACGAAGGTGTTCTGCGCCAGGCTGGTTTCCAGCCGCGCGAGGAACTGCTCGCGGTCATCGAGGGGCG
>MHZN01000229.1 GCA_001830395.1 Pseudomonadales bacterium RIFCSPLOWO2_12_59_9
CCGGCCATTCGCCCATCAGCCCCATCAGTATCGCGTTGTCGCTGCCGTGACCGACCCCGGTGGCCGACAACGAGCCATACAGCCGCACTTCGACGCGCCGCACCGCCGCCAGCTGGCCACGCTCGCGCAAGCCCTGGACAAATAACGCCGCGGCGCGCATCGGCCCGACCGTATGGGAACTGGACGGGCCTATGCCGATTTTGAACAGGTCAAACACACTGATGGCCATAATTTTCTCCGACTACGAGCGACGCCCCACAACCTGCAGCACGGGCAAGGCGGCGTGGCCTGCGCCTGAATGACGGGCCACTGATATAGACATCATCAGCCTTTTACCGGTGCCCGCCAGCCCCAACACCGACCCGGTCATACCCATCAACGCCCGCCAAACGAAAGGGCCAGCAGAGTGCCAGTAGCCTTCTGTCACCGGTACGACCTCGACCGGCCTGTTCACGCCAGACAGCGGACAACCCGCCACTGACTGCTCCATGATCGGCGCGCGCGGACACTCCCTGCACCGCCCTTGCCAAGGATCGCACCCATGAAAGCGTTAACTGCCAGCTGCCTGGCGCTGTGCCTCAGTACCAGCCTGCCGGCCAACGCCGCTGAGGCGGACAGTTGCGCGCTGGTGCGCTTTGCCGATGTCGGCTGGACCGACATCACCATGACCACCGCCACCACGCGGATCTTGCTCGACGCCCTGGGCTATCGCACCAACGTCAAGCGCATGTCGGTGCCCGAGACCTTTGCCGCGCTGGGCAACAACAACCTCGATGTGTTTCTCGGCACCTGGCTGCCGAGCATGCAGGCCGACCTGCAGCCCTATCTGGACCAGCGCAGTATCGAAACCCTGCGGGTCAATCTGGAGGGCGCTAAATACAGCTTAGCGGTGCCGGCCGAGGCTTATGCCGGCGGCCTGCAAAGCTTCAACGACATCGCCAAGTACGCCGAGCAACTGGACCACAAGATTTACGGCATCGAACCGGGTAACGACGGCAACCAGCTAATCAACAAAATGATCAAAGACAACGCCTATGGCCTGGGCAGCTTCAAGTTGGTCGAGGGCAGCGAGGCGAAAATGCTCGCCAACGTTAAGCGCGCCGAAAAACTCAAGCAGTGGGTGGTGTTTCTCGGCTGGGAGCCGCACCCGATGAACACCCGCCTGCAGATGCATTATCTGGACGGCGGCGATGCGGTGTTCGGCCCCAATTACGGCGGCGCCACCGTGGCCACCAACGTGCGCGCCGGCTACCTCCAGCAATGCCCGAACACCGGGCAACTACTGAACAATCTGGTGTTTAGCCTGGACATGGAAAACCAACTGATGGACGCCGTGCTCAATCAACATGTCAGCCGCCGCCAAGCGGCGCTGACCTGGTTAAAGAGCAATCCACAGGCGCTGGATGGCTGGTTACAAGGGGTCCACAGCCGCACCGGCGAACCGGCGCTGGCCGTGGTCAAGGCCAAACTGGGGTTGCAGTAAGAATGGCATTGGGGCGCCGCGAACCGGGCGCCCGCTCAACCTGGGCGGCCAGCGGCTAACCCGGCCGGCCCGTCAATTGAGCCGCACCTCCCAACCGCGGCGCTGGTCGCCATAATGTTCACGGCGCTCATAACGCTGGCGCTGGTCGCGCTGATAGGCACGCCGGTCATGCTCGCGCTCGCGATAGCCGTCGCCGCGATGATTGCGATGATCGTCGTCACGCCCCCGCCACTCGGGCGCAGGCCAGTAACGCTGCGGCGCCTGGCGATAGATATACACCGGCGCCACACGCTGCGGGTAGCGATAGACCGGCGCCTGGTACTCGCGATAGCGCACCACCGGATACACGGGCTGTTGGTAACCATATTGCTGGTAGCCATAGTCCGAGCGCGCCAGGCTGTAGCTGGTTTTTTGCTCGCCATAACTCGAATAACGCGAGGCGGAATAGCGTGGGCTATCCACATCGTAAACAGCACAACCGGTCAGCGAAAAACTCAACGACAACAGCACTGCGGGTACTATTCGGCAAATCATGGCGGCCTCCTACGACCGCTAGGACGATGCCGGCGAATACCGGCATCCGGAAGATCTCAGCTCTCCCACTCAATACGATCATCGCCGTGCCGAAAAGCTCCGTGACGGCAAAAATAATCCTCAACGCCGAGCCTGAACGACTGCTCCAGAGGGCGCAAAAAAACCGGTAAAGCCCACCTAAAGCGCCAATTGTTCGCCCTCGCAAGCGCTGAATAAGTCGTATGCGACATCACTGTCACTGGATACGACTCCGTGCGCACTGGATGCGACGCCCCCTGTAGGCGTTTGATTTTTACTGTTCCATGATCGGTCTCGAAGCAATCGGCAAGCGCGGTATTTGCCCTCAGCCAAGTTTGGTTCCAAGCCAAGCGCCAGCCGGCATTCACGCTTGTGACAACCTCTGCTCAAACGAGCAGCGCCCCCTATTCATTTGCAAGGAGTTCGCCCATGAAAGGTTGCACATCAGTGCTGTTGGCTGCATCCCTGAGCTTGCCGCTGCTGGCCCAGGCCAGCGAGCCGGAATCCTGTGGCCTGGTGCGTTTCGCCGATGTCGGCTGGACCGACATCACTGTCACCACGGCCGTCACCAGCGCGGTACTGGAGTCCCTCGGCTACCAGACCAAGACCAACCTGCTGGCGGTGCCGGTGACCTACAAGTCGCTGGAGAACAAGGACATCGACGTGTTCCTCGGCAACTGGATGCCGACCATGGAAAACGACATCAAGGCCTACCGCGACAAAGGCACGGTGGAGTCCCTGCGGGCCAACCTGGAAGGCGCCAAATACACCCTGGCCGTACCGCAGGCAGCTTACGACGCCGGCCTGAAAGACTTCGCCGACATTGCCAAGTTCAGCGACAAACTGGACGGCAAGATCTACGGCATCGAGCCGGGCAATGACGGCAACCGGCTGATCCAAAGCATGATCGACAAGAATGCCTTCGGCCTGGGCAAGTTCAAGGTGGTCGAGTCCAGCGAAGCGGCCATGCTCTCGCAAGTGCAGCGCGCGGAGCGCCGCGACCAGAGCATGGTGTTCCTCGGCTGGGAACCGCACCCGATGAATACCCGTTTCAAGATGAAGTACCTGACCGGCGGCGATGAGTATTTTGGCCCCGATTTCGGCAAGGCCACCATTTACACCAACGTGCGCAAGGGTTACACCCAAGAGTGCAGCAACGTCGGCAAGTTGCTGAACAATCTGGTGTTCAGCCTGGACATGGAAAACCAGTTGATGGACGCCGTGCTCAACAACAACCAAAAACCTGACGTCGCCGCCAAGGCCTGGCTCAAAGCCAACCCGCAGGTGCTCGACACCTGGCTGGCCGGCGTGACCAGCCGTGACGGCAAACCCGCACTGGACGCTGCCAAAGCCAAACTGGCGCCCTAAGCCAACTGTCTACGCGCGGGCAGCTCACACCGAACAGCGTGTGGACTGCCCGCAACAGCCTGACAGTTGGCCTGTGCCTTATCGTTTTATCTCTGCTGGTGGACGTTCAATACCATGCTGACTGACTACAAACTCCCGCTAGGCCAGTACATCGCCCAGTTCGTCGAATGGCTGACCGACAACGGCGCCGATTATTTCGACGCCTTTGCCGATGCCCTGACGCTGATGATTCACGGCGTCACCTTCGCCCTGACCTGGTTCAATCCGCTGGTATTGATCGGCCTGTTCGCCTTGCTGGCGCATTTTATTCAGCGCAAATGGGGCCTGACCCTGTTCTGCGCGCTGGCCTTCCTGCTGATCCTCAACCTGGGTTACTGGCAAGAGACCATGGAAACCCTGGCCCAGGTGCTGTTCGCCACCCTGGTGTGCATCATCATCGGCGTGCCGCTGGGCATCATTGCCGCCCACAAGCCGATGTTCTACACCATCATGCGGCCGGTCCTGGACCTGATGCAGACGGTGCCCACTTTCGTTTACCTGATCCCCACCCTGACCCTGTTCGGCCTGGGCGTGGTGCCGGGGCTGATCTCCACCGTGGTGTTTGCCGTGGCCGCGCCGATCCGCCTGACCTACCTGGGCATCTGCGATGTGCCGGAAGAACTGCTGGATGCCGGCAAGGCTTTTGGCTGCTCCAAGCGCCAACTGCTGACCCGCATCGAACTGCCCCATGCCATGCCGAGCATCGCCGCCGGCATTACCCAATGCATCATGTTGTCGCTGTCGATGGTGGTTATCGCCGCTCTGGTGGGGGCCGACGGCCTCGGCCGGCCGGTGGTCAACGCCCTGAACACCGCCGACATCGCCCTGGGCTTTGAAGCCGGGCTGGCCATCGTGCTGCTGGCGATCATGCTCGACCGGATCTGCAAACAACCCGACGCCAAGGTGAGGACTGAAGCATGAGCCTGATTCGCTTCGAGAAGGTCGATGTGATCTTCTCCAAATCGCCCCGCGAAGCCCTGGCGCTGCTGGATAAAGGCCAGTCCCGCGACCAAATCCTCAAGCAGACCGGTCTGGTGGTGGGCGTGGAAAACGCCAACCTGGAGATCGAGCGCGGCGAAATCTTCGTGCTGATGGGCCTGTCCGGCTCGGGCAAATCCAGCCTGCTGCGCTGCATCAATGGTCTCAATCAGGTCAGCCGTGGGCGCATCGTCATCGAGCATGAAGGTCAGGCGATCGACATCGTCTCCTGCTCGCCGGCCACCCTGAAAATGATGCGCACCAAACGCATCGCCATGGTGTTCCAGAAGTTCGCCCTGATGCCCTGGCTGACGGTGCGCGAGAACATCAGCTTCGGCCTGGAAATGCAGGGCCGCTCGTCCGATGAATGCCGCAAGCTCAGCGATGCCAAGCTCGAACTGGTGGGCCTCACCCAATGGCGCAATAAGCGCCCCCATGAGCTGTCCGGCGGCATGCAGCAGCGGGTCGGCCTGGCCCGCGCCCTGGCGATGGACGCCGACATCCTGCTGATGGACGAACCCTTCTCGGCCCTCGACCCACTGATTCGTCAGCAGCTGCAGGACGAGTTGCTGGTGCTGCAACGCCAGCTGCAAAAAACCATCGTGTTCGTCAGC
>MHZN01000230.1 GCA_001830395.1 Pseudomonadales bacterium RIFCSPLOWO2_12_59_9
TTCTTCGACCAGGCCTTTGTCCTTCTTCGACCAGGCCTTTGTCCACCTGCATGTGCCCGAGGGCGCCACGCCGAAAGACGGCCCCAGCGCCGGCATCAGCATGGCCAGCGCCCTGCTCTCCCTGGCCCGCGACCAGCCGGCGAAAAAAGGCGTGGCCATGACCGGCGAGCTGACCCTCACCGGGCAAGTGCTGGCCATCGGCGGCGTGCGCGAAAAAGTCATCGCCGCGCGGCGGCAGAAACTCTTCGAACTGATCCTGCCAGAAGCCAACCGTGGCGATTACGCCGAACTCCCGGATTACCTCAAGCAGGGCCTTAGCGTGCACTTCGCCAGCCACTATCAGGAGGTCGCCAAACTCCTGTTCGAGTAGGCTGCCGCCAGGCTTGCGGCTATGCTGTCGGCCTGCATCTGCCCAGGATACCCACCCATGCCTATTCCTCGTTTGTCGCGCTGGCTACTGCCGGCCAGCCTGACACTTCTCGCGGCCTGCTCTCAGGCCCCCAGCACTGTCAGCCTCGACGATGACGCGCAAAGCCGCTGTCCACTGGCGCTGTACACCGGCCAGGAAGTGCTGATCAGCCTGCGCAGCAACCCCAGCACCGGCTTTCGCTGGGAAGTTAAGGATGCCGCCAGCGGCGTACTCAAAAGCCTCGGCCCGGAGGTCTACAGCAACCCCGAAGACGTCGGGTTGGTGGGCAGCGCCGGTCAGTCAACCTGGCGCTACAAGGCCGAAAAAACCGGCAACGGCCATCTGTTGATGGTCTATCGCCGGCCCTGGGAAGCGGATGTGGCGCCGGCCAGCACCTTCGATTGCCAGGTTGCAGTGCAATAAGCGCGGCCTGATTGGCTACCGACCATGACGCGCGCAGACTGGCACTCAAGTACCAGTTTCTAGCAGAATGCCGGCAAACCAATAACCACGAGAATGGCCATGCGTGACCCGCGACTAATCCTGACCCTCGGCCTCGGCGGCGTGTTACTGTTTCTGCTCGGCCTGAGCCTGGACCACACCGGCCTGCGCCTGCTGAGCAAACCGTTGCCGCTGATTGCCCTGTTGTTGTGGCTGCGCCTGGCGCCGGCCGGCAACTACCGGCGCTGGATCAGCCTCGGCCTGCTGCTGTCACTGGCCGGCGATATGTTGCTGGAGTGGCCGGCGGATCTGTTTGTGTTTGGCCTGGGCGCTTTTTTACTGGGTCATCTGTGTTTTCTGCTCGCCTATCTGGGCGATACCCGCCGCCCCGCCCTGCCCGCGCTAGCCAGCGCCGCCGCCTTTGGCCTGGGCATGTTCAGCCTGCTGGCGCAAAACGGCCTCGGCCCGCTGCAACTGCCGGTGGCGCTCTATGCACTGACTATCAGCGGCATGCTCTGGCGCGCCCTGGCCCGGCTCGGCGTGCCCGGCATTGCCAGCCGCTCGGCCTGGCTGGGTGCCGGCGGCGCACTGCTGTTTGTGCTGTCCGACAGCCTGATCGGCATCAACCGTTTCGTCGGCCCGTTTGCCGGCGCCGATCTCGCCATCATCCTCACCTATTGGGCCGGCCAGTTCGGCATCGCCGCCTCGGCGCATACGCGCCAGGGCTAATCAGCGCCAGGGCATTTCGCGATATCCTTAAGCACCTGCATTTTTGCCTTACGCTTGGATATCCCTATGAAAGACCTGCTGGTTGAATTAGTCGGCAAAATCAGTTCCGGCGGCTTGCCCGAAGACGAGATTTTGCGCATTGCCAACGAGGCCGCCGAGGCCTACGCAGACCCAGAGGCCTTTCTGGCCGCCAACCCTGACGTCAATTACGACGACACTTATCCCATCCCCTTGGGGGAATGGGTGGTGGTCGGCAATCTGCCAGACAACGTGCTGTTCCAGGCCGACAGCTATGCCGACTTGCTGGCGCAGATCATCGCCTCGTTCAGCAGCGAGGTGCCGTTCAATATCAAACCCAAGCAACTGACCAAGGCCAAACCCTTGTCAGCGCTCAATAGCATTCAGGTGCAATTGAGCAGCATGAACAAGGAAATGGGCGGCTATGTGCTGCTCAATTTCAGCGAGCCGCTGGATGACGAGTTGCAAGCGGTGCTGGTCTACGGCTGCGACCTGCCACGGGTAATGGAGCTCTGCGTGGCGGTCGGCATTCCCGCCACGCCGGCCTATGAGAGCCTGCGCCAGGCGCAGTCCAGCTAAGCCTCCAGGGCATTTAGCCAAGGCGCCTAGTCCGTTTATCAGCGCACGCTTGAGCGTGACGGCGGTGCACAATCAAGCCGTCTATACCTAAGGTAGGGTTAGACGGGAGCACGGTATGAGGACTCAACGCGGGAGAGGTTTGCTGTTCTCGCTGACCTTGCTGACTTTGTTCACCGGCTGTGACACCTTGCTGCCCAGCGAGCGGGCGGAGCTGCTCTCGCCCTTCGGCGACTACCTCGATGCCGAGGCTCGCTACGCTCAGGTAACGCCTGGCAAAACCCGCCGGGCGCAGCTGTTTTCCTTGGGCTTCGACCCACTGATTGAAGGCAACGGGCGGATGTTGTCGTTTCTCGACGTACGCTTGCTCTTCGTCCAACCCAACATTCCCATCGACTACCTGCCCGCCGGCCTGCTGCAATGCCTGGAGGCCAAGGAGCGCTGCACCGGCTACGCCTTCGATTTCAACAAGACCGACACCCAGCGGGTCGGCAGTTTCTGGGCCGACGCCTTCAACTTTCGCAAGCACCGCGAGGTGCATGGCTGGGCCTTCCACGCGGTGTTCGTGCTGGTCGATGAGCTTGTGGTGCACAAGGTCAGCAGCGGCGAGCCGAACATCCGCCGCTACGAGGTCAAGCGCAACCCGTTGGGGCCACTGCAGGGCGCCGGCGAGTTCTTTTCCGATCAGTTGAAATGATGGCGGTTTCGTAGGGTGGGCTTCAGCCCACCGAGTCGCGTCAGTGGTGGGCTAAAGCCCACTCTACGGCTAAAATGCCGGCCTTTGTACTGTTTGCGTTTCGTGGGCTTCAGCCCACCGATACGCGTCAATGGTGGGCTAAAGCCCACCCTACGGCTAAAATGCCGGCCCTCGCCTATTCCGGAAGTCCACCGTGAAGCACAACCCCGACCGCATCTTCGCCACGCCGCACGCGCAAGTCGCCGACTTTGCCTTTAACGAAGACGTGGTGCGGGTGTTCCCGGACATGATCAAGCGCTCGGTGCCGGGCTACCCGACCATAGTCGAGAACCTCGGCGTGCTGGCCGCGCAATTCGCCCAGCCACACAGCGTGCTGTATGACCTGGGCAGCTCACTGGGCGCCGTCACCCAGGCGCTGCGTCGCCATGTGCAGATTGCCGACTGCCGGGTGATAGCCGTCGACAACTCGGCAGCCATGGTCGAGCGCTGCCGCGAATACCTGCACGCCCAGGACTCGATGTTCCAGGAGCTGTTGCCGGTGGAGGTGCGCGAAGCGGATATTCTCGCCCTGCAATTCGAGCCGGCCTCCCTGGTGGCACTGAACTTCACCCTGCAATTTATCCAGCCCGAGCAGCGCCTCGGTTTACTCCAACGCATCCATCAGGCGCTGCTGCCGGGCGGCGCGCTGATCCTGTCGGAGAAGCTGCGCTTCAATGACCCGGCCGAGCACGCCCTGCTGACCGACCTGCATATCGCCTTCAAGCGCGCCAACGGCTACAGCGAGCTGGAAATCGCCCAGAAGCGCAGCGCCCTGGAAAAGGTCATGCTCCCTGACAGTTTGGAAGAACACCGCGAGCGCCTGCTGGCGGCCGGTTTCAGCCAGGTGCTGGTGTGGTTCCAGTGCCTGAATTTTGCCTCCTTGATCGCCCTGCCCTAACCGGCCATTGAAAAACTACTGCGGGCTTCGCGCGCTATGCGGCGTTGATTTTTTGCGTCCCCTCATTTAACACAGGCTTTGCATGATCGATCTCAGTCCCCTGATTCAACGCCTCAAAGGCTCGCCGCTGGAAAACTGGGCGGACGATTTACAACAGCAACTGGACGCCAAGATGGCCGTCGGCCACGGCGACCTGGGTCGCTGGCAAGCCGCGCTGGACGCCCTGCCGGTGATGCAACCGAGCCAGATCGACCTACTCAACAGCTTCAGCCTGGATAACGACTGCGACGCCGCCACCCGCCAGCAGGTGCGTGATGCGCTGTTCGGCCTGTCGCCGTGGCGCAAGGGGCCGTTCGAGCTGTTTGGCGTGCACGTCGACACCGAATGGCGCTCGGACTGGAAGTGGGACAGAGTCGCCCCGCACCTCGATCTGCGCGGCAAGCGGGTGCTGGATGTCGGCTGTGGCAACGGTTATTACCAATGGCGGATGCTTGGCGCCGGCGCCGAAAGCGTGATCGGCATCGACCCCAACTGGCTGTTCTTCTGCCAGTTCCAGGCCATGCAGCGTTACCTGCCGGAGCTGCCCGCCTGGCACCTGCCCTTTGCCCTGGAAGACTTACCCGAGCAGCTGGAAGGCTTCGACACGGTGTTTTCCATGGGTGTGCTCTATCACCGTCGCTCGCCGATCGACCACTTGCTGGCGCTGAAAGACTGCCTGAAGAAAGGCGGCGAACTAGTGCTGGAAACCCTGGTGGTGGCCGGTGATGCCCAGCAAGTGCTGGTGCCGGAAGACCGTTACGCGCAGATGCGCAATGTCTGGTTCCTGCCCTCGGTGCCGGCGCTGGAGCTGTGGCTAAGACGCGCCGGCTTTGTCGATGTGCGCTGCGTGGATGTCAGCGTCACCAGCGTCGAGGAACAACGCTCCACCGACTGGATGCGCTATCAATCGCTGGGCGATTTCCTCGACCCACAAGATCCGAGCCGCACCGCCGAAGGCCTGCCGGCGCCAACCCGCGCGGTGCTGGTGGGACGCAAGCCGTAACCCTTCGCGGCGATACTTAATTAGATACCGATCTTATCCAGCGCCTGCCCAACCGAGCGCCAGAAGTCCCGTTGCGGGCGAACATGCTCGCCGTTGGCGTCGATCCGGGCGAACGGCTGCACCCGGTGGGTGGCCGCCAACTCCGGCAGTGCGACCTTGGCCGAGACCAACTGCAAGGGGCCATCGCCACTGGCCGACAAGCTCTCATCGTGGGGCGGCGGGTTGGTTTCGTCATAGCGCAGGTAGTAGGTGGCGCCGGCCTCGGCATCCAGGGCAAAGCTGGCGATGCGGGTAAAGTCCATCGGGCCTTCCGCCATCAGCGTCCAGTAGCTGCCCAGCAAGGGCCGGCGCATTTCCAGCTGATAACTGGCCACCTCAAACTCCATCACCAGGTAGCCGTTGCTCGGCAAGCTGCCGGTCAGTTGGTTGTTGATAAACAGACCGGGGGCTTCCAGCTCATCGTCGGCCCACTGGCTTTGCGGGCGATAGAGGTAGACCAGTACATGGTTCTCATCGCTGAGACTGCGGGCCTTGAACAGCGGCCCGTCAGTGGCGCCAAAAAACGCGCCGGGGCTCGAACAGCCACCGAGCAGACTAGCCAACAGTAATATGAACAACGGGTAGCGGCGCATGCGCGCCTCCTATGGAGTTAGTTGCCCCGAGCATACCCAGCCGGCTAGCCGCTGACACCCGACAAAAGTCTGGGCTAGCGCTGGCAACCCAGACCTAACGCCGGCGATCGAGCAGATTCACCAACAGCCGGTCGAGCAGCCCCCACACCCGGCGGCGCAAGCGCTTCCACCAGGGCTTGGCATGCCATTGTTGCAGGTCGATTTCCTGGCTTAGAGCGAAGTCGGCGTTAAAGCTGGCGGCGACTTGTGCACTGAGGTACGGGTCGATGGCTTCGAGGTTGGCGTCCAGATTAAAACGCAAATTCCAGTGATCGAAGTTGCATGAGCCGACGCTGACCCAGTCATCGACCAGCAGCATCTTCAGGTGCAAAAACTGCGGTTGGTACTCGAAAATCCGCACCCCGGCCTTGAGCAATTTGGGGTAGTAACGCTGGCCGGCGAAGCGCACCGGCGGCTGATCGGTATTGCGCGCGGTCAGCAACAAACGCACATCGACGCCGCGCTGTGCGGCTTTGCGTAACGCCCGGCGAATCTTCCAGGTGGGCAAAAAATACGGCGTCGCCAGCCAGATGCGTTGCCGGCTTTGCAGCAGCGCGCGCAGCAGTGATTGCAAAATATCCCGATGCTGACGACCGTCGGCATAGGCGACCCGGCCGAAACCTGCGCCGGACGCTGGGGTGCTCGGCAACCGAGACAAACCCGCAATCGGCGCCGGACGCCAGGCCAAACGGGCCGGCACCGCCTGCCACTGACGCTCAAATAACTGCTGCCAGTCGTCCAGCAAGGGGCCGTGCATTGCCACCATCACTTCGTGCCAGGTGTGGCTGTTATCACTGGGCTGCCAGAACTGGTCAGTGGCGCCGGTACCGCCGACAAAACCCAGGCGGCCATCGACAAGCAACAATTTACGGTGATCGCGGTACAGGTTGCGCACGCCGCGGCGCCAACTCAGCGGGTTGTAAAAACGCAGCTCGACACCGGCGGCCAACAGTTCGCGACGTTGTGCGGCCGGTAACCCCAGACAGCCAAAGTCATCCAACAGACAACGCACCCGCACGCCCCGTTGCGCCGCCCCGCAAAGCGCCGCGACCAGCAGATCGGTGCAGGCGCCGCTGGCGACCAAGTACAGCTCAAACTCCACCTGCTGCTCGGCCGCAGCAATGGCGGCGAGCATGCGCGGAAAGAACTGTGGGCCATCGAGCAGCAATTCAAACTGATTGCCGACGCGCCAAGGGAAGATCATTGGCGCGACTTAACCGGCAGTGAAAATCAGTACCGCACTGACCGGCACCGCAAGGCCGATGGACTTTAAGCCGGCCAGTTTACGCAGCGCCTCAAGCCCCGGTGCCAGGCCAAAGTCGGCGGCGTTCAGCACCAGCGGCGCCAAGGTGACGACCTGAAAGCGCCGATCATCCAGGCGAGTGACCAGCAACTCACTGTTATAGCTATGGCTGTGACCATGCAAGTTGACGCTCAGCGGCAAGCGCAACTCCAGCTGCGCACCGGCGGCCAGGGTCAGCAGCGGGGCAATATCGAGCTGGGCGCTGATTTGCGCCAGGGCGAACTGCTCGACCTCAAACAGTTGCTTGCGCAGGCGCTCATCGCGCAACGGCACGCCACTGTCGACCGACTCCAGGCGCACCAATACTTGCACCTTGCCGTCATCGTCAACGCTGCCGGCGAGGCTGCGAAAACGATTCACTTCCGCCACGTCCGTCTGCTTGCTGGTGATATACGACAGCCGCGAGGACTCTTTATCCAACTGCCAGGCGGCCTGTGCAGGCAAGGCGAGTAAGGCGGCAAACAGGCAGGGCAACAGTTTAAAGCTCGGCATAACTAGGCTCACTAAAGCAATTCAGCCGCCACCATAGCCGCCACCAGCCTGCTTGCAAAGCCCGACCGGCTGCTAGCGGCTCGGCAGTGCCAGCGCCTGCGGCAATAACTGGCAACCTTGCCGCTGGCCTAGCCAGGCGGCGCTGTGGCTGCGGCCCAGGCCACTGGCGGTAACCTGTTTATGGGCGACGTCATCGAAGAAATCGCTGATCGGCAAACTCAATTTCACGTAACTCGCGCAGTACTCGGCCGGGTTGTCCATCACGTAGCGGCAGGAGCAATACTCCTTGGCGGTGTAGGCGCCGACTATGTCCGGGAAGGCCTGCAAGTAAGTGCGGTTGGCCCAGGCCCAGGCGCCC
>MHZN01000231.1:0-10984 GCA_001830395.1 Pseudomonadales bacterium RIFCSPLOWO2_12_59_9
AGCTAGTCAATCCGAATCAAGTTGAACCGCCGGCACTGGGTGTTTAATGGCTCGTGACGCTTGCTACGCCGGTTCGCGCAGCCACCCGCCAAGGGTACCGATGCACGTCCAGGCACGTTCAAGTCTCATGCCGCCAGCCCCTGCCCAGCCATTTCAGGAGCTTTTGCGTGATGTCTCGTTTACCGGTGATTGTTGGTTTTGGTGGCTATAACGCCGCCGGTCGTAGTTCTGCGCACCACGGTTTTCGGCGCACCGTCATCGAGTCGATGGACAGTCACAGCCGCCAGGAAACCCTCGCCGGGTTGGCCGTGCTGATGAAACTGATCAAGGTGGTCGACGGCCAGTACCACAGCCTTGACGATGCCCCCCTGACTCTGGCCGCGATTGAAGCCGACTACGGCCCGCAGATTCTCGCCTCGACCCTAGTGCGGCGTATCGAGAAAAGCCATCTGGATGTGGATGCCGCGCCCTGGCAGAAAAACCTCACGGTCACCGGCCCGGCCGGCAAACCCCTGAGCTTTATCACCCTGCGCAAGCAGCTGCCGGAACCACTGCCCAGCGACTGGACGGTGGAAGCGCTGAATGACAACGACGTGCAGGTCACCCTGTATGACGGCTGCGACATCAAGGTCGACAGCTACCGCGAGCTGCCGGTGAAATCCGCCGGGCAGCTGCCGAGCGGTTTTGAGCCCAGCGAACTGTATCGATCGCACTTCCACCCGCGCGGCCTGCAAATGACCGTGGTCGCCGCCACCGATGCGCTGCGCTCGATCGGCCTGCCGTGGCAGAAAATCGTCGACCATGTGGCTCCGGACGAGATTGCCGTGTATGCCAGCAGCATCATGAGCCAGCTGGATGAAAACGGCTTCGGTGGCCTGATGCAGGCCCGCCTCAAAGGCGGCCGGGTCACCGCCAAGCAGCTGGCCCTGGGCCTGAACAGCATGCCGGCGGACTTTATCAACGCCTATGTGCTGGGCAGCGTCGGCAGCACCGGCAGCATCACCGGCGCCTGCGCGAGCTTTCTGTACAACCTGCAAAAAGGCTGCGACATGATCACTAGCGGCCGCGCCCGGGTGGCCATAGTCGGCAGCAGCGAAGCTCCGATCAACCAGGAGTGCATCGACGGTTACGGCGCCATGGGCGCCCTGGCCACCGAAGCCGGACTGCAGCAGATCGAAGGTAAAGACACAGTGGATTTCCGTCGCGCCAGCCGTCCGTTCGGGCAGAACTGCGGCTTCACCCTGGCCGAGTCCAGCCAGTTTGTGGTGCTGATGGACGACGCCCTGGCACTGGAACTGGGCGCCGATATTCACGGCGCGGTGCCGGACGTGTTTATCAATGCCGACGGCTTCAAGAAATCCATCTCCGCCCCCGGCCCCGGCAATTACCTGTGCATGGCCAAGGCCGTGGCCAGCGCCATACAACTGGTCGGCGAAGACGGCGTGCGCCTGCGCAGCTTCGTGCATGCCCACGGCTCCAGCACCCCAGCCAACCGGGTGACCGAATCGGAATTGCTCGACCGGGTCGCCGCCAATTTTGGTATCGCCGACTGGCCGGTAACCGCCGTTAAAGCCTACGTCGGCCACTCCCTGGCCAGCGCCAGCGCCGACCAGCTGATCTCCGCCCTGGGCAGCTTCAAGTACCAGCTGATCCCCGGCATCAAAACCATCGACGCCATCGCCGACGACGTGCACCAGCAACACCTGCGCATCGCCAAAGTGGATGTCTCCCGCGCCGAACAGCCGCTGGAAGTCTGCTTTATCAACTCCAAGGGCTTTGGCGGCAACAACGCCAGCGGTGTGCTGCTGGCCCCACAAGTGGTCGAACGGATGCTGCGCAAACGCTACGGCCCCGAGCGCTTCGCCGCCTACCTCGCCAAGCGCGAACAGACCCGCGCCGACGCCCAGGCCTACGACCAGCAAGCGCTCAAGGGCCAACTGGAGATCATCTATAACTTCGGCCACGACCTGATCGACGACCAGGGCATCGAGATGGGCAGCGAGCAGATCAACGTCCCGGGCTTCAGCCAGCCGCTGGTGTTCCAGCGCGATGCACGCTTTGCCGATATGTTGGACTAACACCTCAACGGGGCTCGCTTCAGCCGAGTCCCGGTGCAGGCCCGCGAGCGCCTGCACCGCCGCAGCCCTAGCACTCTCCCCAGCCGCCAAGCAGCAGCCACGCCCATTTCTGCAGAGCAAAAGCAGTTATAAGTAGCAAACAGATTCGTATAAAAGCTTATAAATAAAATTGCTATGATGCCCGCCGCTCACTCATTCAAACCATGCCTTGGCGGGCAGGAAAGTAATAATGGAAGTCGGTGTACTTGGTTTTGTCATTGCAGGCTTAGTGGTTGGCTTTATTGTCGGCATGACCGGTGTTGGTGGCGGCTCATTAATGACGCCAATTCTATTATGGTTCGGCATTAACCCAGCCACGGCAGTCGGCACCGACTTGCTCTATGCGGCCATTACCAAGTCCGGCGGCATCTTTGTTCATCAAAAGAACAAGAACATTGATTGGACCATTACCGGCTGGCTGACCCTCGGCAGCGTGCCGGCCGCGGCCCTGACCTTGTGGATATTGCACAACTTAAACACTGACACCCACGCCATGAATGCCATCATCAAGCAGGCATTGGGTTTTGTCTTATTGCTGACGGCCTTGGCGATTTTGTTTAAACAACAGTTGCTGGCCTTTGCCCATAAACATGCCGGCGACCATTACCACCTGAGCGGCCCGAGCCTGACGGTGCTGACGGTGCTCACCGGCGTCATGCTCGGCACCATGGTGACCCTCACCTCCATTGGCGCCGGCGCCTTGGGCACTGTGGCACTGTTTATTCTGTATCCCTTTCTGGCGACTAAACGCTTGGTCGGCACCGAAATTGCGCACGCGGTGCCCCTGACCCTGGTCGCAGGTTTGGGCCATGCCAGCATGGGCAATATGGACTGGCACTTGTTGGGTTACTTATTAATGGGCTCGCTGCCCGGCATCTATATCGGCAGTCATTTATCCGGACGAGTGCCCGACCAGATACTGCGCCCCTGCTTGGCCACCATGCTGGTATTTATTGGTTATAAGTTAGCGTTTTAAGCTAACAACAATATCCAAGCTCTATAGCAGCGCGTAGGGCGGGTGAAACCCGCGTCTTTTATACCTGCACAATTATCGCGGGTTGCACCCGCCCTACAGTTATGCGGCGCGCCCCGCACTTAATCCAGTGCGCGGGCCAACTGAATCAACTCGGCGCGCCATTCGGCGGCTTGCGGCAAAGCCAGAAAAGACGGATTGAGGAAGGATTCCCGCGCCTCGTAGGTCAGCGGCACGCCTTTCAGATCCAGCACTTCGCCACCGGCGCCTTCCAGTACGCCCTGGGCCGCCGCAGTGTCCCACTGCGAGGTCGGCGCCAAGCGCGGGTAGCAATCGGCATTGCCTTCGGCCAGCAGGCAGAACTTCAGTGAACTGCCGACGCTGGCCAGTTGCAGGTCGCCAAAGCGCTCGCTCAACCCCTCCAGCAAACGTTCCTGGGCCGGGCTGGAGTGGCGCTTGCTGGCCACCAGGGTAAAGGCCTCGGGCGGTGCTATGCGCACAAATATCTGCTCGGCCTCGGCCGGCAGATCGGCGCAAAACGCCCCCAGGCCCGCGCCGCCGTAATAGCAGCGACCGCTGGTGGGGATGCCGACCACACCGAACACCACCTGGCCCTGCTCGATCAGGGCGACGTTAACGGTGAACTCTTCGGAGCCTGCGATAAATTCCTTGGTGCCATCCAGCGGGTCGACCAGCCACCAGCGGGTCCACTGGCTGCGCTCACTCAGCGGAATATCCGCTGCCTCCTCCGACAGCACCGGAATCTCCGGCGCCAAGGCCTTGAGGCCGGCCAGCAACAAATGGTGGGCGGCCAGATCGGCGGCGGTCACCGGCGAGGCATCGGCCTTAGCAGTCACCAGGGTGTCGTTGCGCCAAAACGGCAGGGTGGCGCTGCCGGCGTGGCGAACCAGCTCGATCACGGCCGGTAAGTAAGGATGACTCATAGACTGAATGCTCCATGCTGAGTACGCAGATGGCGCAGCAGATATGCAATCACTGCCGCTAGATAAGGGTGGCTCATAGACTAAATTCTCCACGCTGGGTGAGCAGATCGCGCACCAGATACAGGGCGGCCAAGGCGCGGCCCTCACTAAATTGTGGGTGCTGCACCAGGCTCGACAGCTCGCCCAGATTGACCCGTTCGACCCGCATCGGCTCCGGCTCATCGCCGGGCAAGCTTTCCGGGTACAGATCGCGGGCCAGCACCACTTGAATTTTTTGGCTCATATAGCCCGGCGACAGGCTCAACTCGGTCAGCAGTTCGAGCTGGCGGGCGCCGAACCCGGCTTCCTCCATCAGCTCACGGTTGGCCGCCACCAACACATCCTCGCCCGGTTCGATCAGGCCCTTGGGCAGGGAAATCTGATAGTCGTCGGTGCCGGCGCAGTATTCCTCCACCAGCAAGGCGTGCTGCGCATCGGCCATCGCCACTATCATCACCGCGCCATAACCCGAGCCTTTATTGGCCAGTCGCTCGTAGGTGCGCTCCACGCCGTTGGTAAAGCGCAGCTGCAGCTCCTCGACCTTGAATAAGCGGCTACTGGCGACGGTATCGCGAGCGAGAATGGTAGGCTT
The DNA here is from genome assembly GCA_001830395.1 of Pseudomonadales bacterium RIFCSPLOWO2_12_59_9. GTDB lineage: Bacteria > Pseudomonadota > Gammaproteobacteria > Pseudomonadales > Pseudomonadaceae > Aquipseudomonas. The sequence goes on from MHZN01000231.1 coordinate 4,666, forward strand.
CTGGCGCATCGGTAAACTCCTGTGACAAAGCGGGCAAAGCGCAGTTACAACTCAGCACCCCGGAACAAACAGCGGCTGGCAACTATTACCGGGCGAGAACTGTGGGCTTCTGGCGCATCGGTAAACTCCTGAATGGAACCTGCAGTTATCATAACGCGGCTACGCCGATTATCCCCGGCGCAGATTGCAGCAGCGCGACCTAGCCCCCTCCTTCAACGACCTCAGCACAAGAATTGACCATGATCCAACTGCCCTGGCCCGACATCGATACCGTGCTGCTCGACATGGACGGCACCCTGCTCGACCTGCATTTCGACAACCACTTCTGGCTCGAACACCTGCCGCAGCGCTATGCCGAACTGCATGGCATCAGCCGCCAGCAGGCCGAGGACGAATTGCTGCCGCTGTTTCATGCCCACACCGGCCAGCTGAAGTGGTACTGCACCGATTTCTGGAGCCGCGAGCTGAAGCTCTCAGTGCGCGAACTCAAGCGCGAAGTGGCCCACCTGATCGCCCTGCGCCCGGACGCCGACACCTTTCTGGCCGCCCTGCGCGCCGCCGGCAAACGGGTGGTGCTGATCACCAACGCCCACCGCGACTCGCTGTCGCTCAAGCTTGAGCGGATCGAACTGGCGCCCTACTTCGACCGACTGATCAGCTCCCACGACTATGGCTTCCCCAAGGAAGACCAGCAGTTCTGGCACGCCCTGCAGGCCGACTTTGGCTTCGATCCGGCGCGCAGCCTGTTTATCGACGACAGCCTGCCGATCCTGCGCAGCGCCCGCGACTTCGGCATCGCCCAGCTGTTGGCGGTGCGTCAACCAGACAGCCAGAAGCCGCCCAAAGACAGTGAAGAGTTTGCCGCGGTAGAGGATTACCGCGAGTTGCTGCCATAACGACAACCGACAGCCCAAGGCTTGCAGCCTGAGCCTTGAAGTTGGAAGCTGCGGCCATGGATATCAAACAGCTTAAATTTCTGATCGCCCTGGACGAGACTCGCCACTTCGGTCAGGCCGCCACGCGCTGTCATATCACCCAGCCGACCCTGTCGATGCGTCTGCGCAATCTAGAAGAAGAGCTGGGTTTGCCGCTGGTGCGCCGTGGTCAGCGTTTCGAGGGTTTTACCGCCGAGGGCGAGCGGATTCTGGCCTGGGCGCGCAGCCTGATGGCGGCCCATGATGGGCTGTATGCCGAGGCCTCGGCCTGTCGCGGGCAGTTGGTCGGCACCCTGCGCTTAGGGCTGGTGCCGCTCGGTGGCTTCGATCCGATGCGCCTGCTCGGCCTGTTTCGCCGCCAGCACCCGAACCTGCGTTTTCAACTGTTTGCCCTGAGCAGCGAGCAGATCCTCGAAGGCCTGACGCGCAATCAGCTGGATCTGGGCCTGTCTTATCTCGACCGTCTGGCCCGCGAGCAATTCGACAGCCTGGAGCTGGCCGACACCCGCATGGGCCTGCTGCATGACCAGCGACATTTCAGCTTCACCCAGACCAGCCTCAGCTGGGAGCAACTGCAGCCGCTGCCGCTGGGCTTGCTGTCCAGCGGCATGCACTTTCGCCAATCGATCGATCACGGCTTTCGCAGCCGCGGCCTGACCGCCCAGCCGCTGCTGGAAAGCGACTCAGTGCAGCACCTCTTGCAAGCGGTAAGCGCCGGCCTGTGTTGCGCGGTGATGCCGCTCAACAGCGGCCTAGAAGTCGGCAACCCGCACCTGCGCCTGCTACCAATTGACGAGGCGCACACCCTCGCCCCGCTGGGCTTGATTCTGCGCCGCAGCGCGCCGCGTTCGGCACTGGCCGAGGCGTGTTTCGATGAGGCGCGGCGGGCGCTGGCGGATGAATTGCGCCCCGGCGCCGACCGATAGAGCAAATCGATCACCACATCGGAGCTAGTGATTAGACGCCCACCGGCGAAAGGCCTAGGCTGGCTGAGTCAATTCGCCGCAGGTGCCTATCATGTCATGCCAGCTTGCCGTCTACCCGCCCACTACTCCAGCGCCCAGCACCTATACCTACGGCCAAGCCGACGGCCCACAGGCCACGGCGGTGCTGGCCCAGGAGTGCGCGCTGGCGATCAGCTACAACGGCATCAGCCAGGCGGTGATGATGGTCTCGCCCAACGATCTGGACGACTTCGCCGTCGGTTTCAGCCTCGGCAGTGGCCTGCTTAATACCATCGACGATATCTATGATATTCGCCTGAGTGGCGCCGGCAGCGCCCGCCAAGTCGAGCTGAATATCAGCGCCCGCGCCTTCTGGGCGCTTAAACAGCAGCGCCGGCAACTGGCCGGCAACAGTGGTTGTGGCCTGTGTGGCGTCGAGTCGCTGGCCCAAGCCCTGCCGCAGCTGCCGGTCTTGCCAAAGACAGCGTTGCCGCCAGCCGCCCAGCTGCAGAACCTGCGCGCCCGCATCGGCGCCGTGCAGTCCCTGGCCCGTGACAGTGGCGCCCTGCATGCGGCGGTATTCGTCGATGGCCGTGGCGAAATCGCCCTGTGCCGCGAAGACATTGGCCGGCATAACGCCCTGGATAAATTGCTCGGTGCCCTGCAGCGCCAACGGCTCGAACCCCGCAGTGGTTTTGTGGTGGTCACCAGTCGCTGCAGCCTGGAGCTGATTCACAAGGCGGTGCGCGGCGGCATCAGTACTCTGGTCAGCCTGTCGGCGCCCACCGCGCTGACGGTCGACTGGGCGCGCCAGCACAACTTGAATTTGATCCACCTGCCCCAGCACAGCGCGCCACGGGTCTACAGCCCGGCGCCCAGCGAAGAGTCGCCCCTATGAGCCTGCAACCCATAGCCCTCCGTTACAGTCCTTACCAAGGCCCGACCGCCTTGACCCTGGACGGTATGCGCCACCACAGCGCGCCACAATGCCATAGCCTCGCCCCCGCCCAAGGTCAGCAACCATGAGCCTGCAACCGCTAAACCCACGCTATAAACCCTATCGCGGCGCAGCGGCCGGCTGGGGCGCATTGCGCAGCGTGGCCCACGCCTGGCTGGACAGTAAGCAACCGTTCAAGAACCTGCGCGCGCTGCTCAAGACCAACCAGCACGGCGGCTTCGACTGCCCCGGTTGCGCCTGGGGCGACTCGCCGGAAGACGGGCGCATCAAGTTCTGCGAGAACGGCGCCAAGGCGGTCAATTGGGAAGCCACCAAACGCGCGGTGGACGCCGCCTTCTTCGCCCGTTACAGCGTTAGCCAGCTGCGCGGGCAAAGCGATTACTGGCTGGAATACCAAGGCCGACTGACCGAACCCATGCGCTATGACGCGGCCAGCGACCACTATTTACCGATCAGTTGGGACGCCGCCTTCGCCCTGATCGCCGAGCATCTGCAGGCACTCGACAGCCCCAACCAGGCCGAGTTCTACACCTCTGGCCGGGCTAGTAACGAGGCGGCCTACCTCTATCAATTGTTCGTCCGCGCCTTCGGCACCAACAATTTTCCCGATTGCTCTAACATGTGCCACGAGGCCAGCGGCGTGGCCTTGGGCCAGAGTGTCGGGGTCGGCAAAGGCACGGTGACCTTCGCCGATTTCGAGCACAGCGATGGGATTTTTGTGCTCGGTCAGAACCCCGGCACCAACCATCCACGGATGCTCGAACCGCTGCGCGAGGCAGTGCAGCGCGGCGCCCAAGTGGTGTGTTTTAACCCGCTGAAAGAGCGCGGACTGGAACGTTTTCAGCACCCGCAACATGCCCTGGAGATGCTCAGCAACGGCTCCGAACCGCTGAACACCGCGTTCTTTCGCCCGGCCCTGGGCGGCGATATGGCGGTGCTGCGCGGCATGGCCAAGTGCTTGCTGCAGTGGGAGCGCGAGGCGCCGGGCAGCGTGTTTGACCATGAGTTTATCGCCGAGCATTGCAGCGGCATCGACGCCTACCTGGCTGCCGTGGATGCCAGTGACTGGGCCCATATCGAGGCGCAATCGGGCCTGCGCCAGGCCGAGATCGAGCAGGCGGCGCGGCTCTATCGCAACGCCGAGCGGGTGATCATGTGCTGGGCCATGGGCATCACCCAGCACCATCACTCGGTGGTGACCATCCAGGAAATCGCTAACCTGCTGCTGCTGCGCGGCAACCTCGGCCGCCCCGGCGCCGGCCTGTGCCCGGTGCGCGGCCACAGCAATGTGCAGGGCGATCGCACCATGGGCATCAACGAACAACCGCCGGCGGCGTTTCTCGATGCGCTGCAGCGGCGCTTTCAGTTTCAGCCGCCCCGCGAACCCGGCCACAACACGGTGGATGCAATCAACGCCATGCTCGAGGGCCGCGCCAAGGTATTTATCGGCTTGGGCGGTAACTTCGCCCAGGCCACCCCGGACAGCCCACGCACCCACCAGGCGTTGCAGCAATGCGCACTGACCGTGCAGATCAGCACCAAGCTCAATCGCAGCCACCTGACCTGCGGCCGGGACGCGCTGATCCTGCCGTGCCTGGGCCGCACCGACATCGACCGGCAAGCCGGCGGGCCGCAAGCGGTGACGGTGGAAGACTCCTTCAGCATGGTGCACGCCTCCCATGGCCAGCTCGAACCGACCTCAAAGCTGATGCGTTCGGAACCGGCGATAGTCGCCGGCATTGCCCAAGCTACGCTGGGCAAGCACCCCGTCGACTGGAGCGCGCTGATTGCCGACTACGGCCGCATTCGTGAGCTGATCGCCGACACCCTCCCGGGTTTCAGCAATTTCAATCAGCGGCTGAAACAGCCGGGCGGCTTCTATCTGGGTAACGCCGCCGCTGAGCGCCGCTGGCAAACCGCCAACGGCCGCGCCAACCTGATCGGCAACCCGCTGCCCGTCAGCCTGCTGCACGCCAAGGTGCAACAGAGCGGCGCGCAACCCGATCTGATCCTGCAAACCCTGCGCTCCCACGATCAGTACAACACCACCATCTACGGCCTCGATGACCGCTACCGCGGAGTCAAGGGCCAGCGCGAGGTGCTCTTGGTGAATGCCGAGGACATCCGCCGCCTGGGCTTTGTGGCGGGGCAAAAGGTCGATATTTTCTCGCTGTGGGACGATGGCCATGAACGCCGGGTGAATAACTTCACCCTGCTGGCTTTCGACACACCCCAAGGTCAAGCGGCCGCCTATTACCCGGAGACCAATCCACTGGTGCCGCTCGACAGCATCGGTGTCGGCAGCCACACGCCGACCGCAAAATTTGTCGCCATCCGCCTGCGTGCCAGCCAAACCAGCGCACGGATTGTTTAGCCTGGCGCACTGACCCCGCGCAATGACGGCGCAGCAAGCGCACGGCTATACTGCGCCGCTCGGCGGATAGAGTTCAATGGAATGCGCGGTTTAGGATTATTGCTGGCGGCGCTGTTGGCCGGGCTGTTTACTGCGCAGCCGACTCACGCCGCCGAGCTGCAACTCTGCCAGCACGCGGCGGACAAATACGCCTACCGTCTCGAGCTGACCAAACTGATTCTGGCCCGCACCGCCGAGCGTTATGGTGAGCTGAGCATCGCCCCCAGTGCTCAAGCCGATCCCGCCCAAGAGCGCTGCCTGATGATGCTGCGCGACGGCTTGGTGGATCTGGCTTTCGTGCCCCCCACCGATCAGCGCTTGCGCGACTTTGCGATGCTCCCCTACGACCTGCACGCCGGCATGCTCGGCTACCGGGTACTGCTGATTCATGAGGCCGATGCCGAGCGTTTTGCCCGGGTGAATAATCTGGCCGACCTGCGCCAACTGACCGGTGGCTTTGGTAGCCAGTGGAGCGATTTCGTCCTGTTCGCCCGCAACCAGTTGCCGGTGGTGGGGGTGGCCAACCCGGCCAATTTGCTGGCGATGCTCAACAAGCACCGCTTCGACTATTTCCATCGCGGCCTGAACGAGGCCTGGCGCGAGCTGGATGCCCATGCCAACGAGTTTCCCGATTTAATCGTGGAGCCGCATCTGGCGTTGGTCTACGAGCTGCCGGTGTACTTCACCTTCAACCGGCGCAACCCGCAGCTCAAGCAGCGCTTCGAAGAGGGCCTGGCTCAGGTGCAAGCCGATGGCAGTTTGCGTGAACTGTTTTTGCGCCACTACGGCGAAATCGCCGAGCAGGCGCAACTGCAAAAACGCACCCTGATACCGCTCAACTATCCCAACCCGGCGGGTCTGGCACCGACCGATACACGCCTATGGTTAAGCCACTAAAAGGCCGCTTAAAAAGGTAGCGAGCGAAGGCCAGGCAAGGCGAAATCAGCCGAAAAAGCGCAGTGTACGAGCAGTACATGAGCATTTTTGAGGCTGATTTCAACGCAGCATGGCCGAGCGCAGTAGTTTTTCAACGGCCGGCTAAAACTGGACAGCAATCAGCCCTCCGAGT
>MHZN01000231.1:11001-14501 GCA_001830395.1 Pseudomonadales bacterium RIFCSPLOWO2_12_59_9
CGCTAGCCCGCAACCGCGCAGGCCGTGACCTTGCGCCCAGTCCCGACGAATGGATTTGCCAACCGCTAAACAGCTAGTCAGCATGCGCGGCATATCCACCCATGAGCGCAATGTCATGAAGTTCGCAGCAGTGTTTCTTCTCCCTCTTACTTTGTCCGCGGGCCTGGCGCTAGCAGGCAGCAATACCGAAACTGCAGTAGGCGGCGCCCTCGGTGGCGTGCTGGGTACTGTGGTCGGTGAACAGATTGGTGGCAGCACGGGCGCCGCCATTGGCGCCGGTGTCGGTGGCGCGGCCGGCAGCGCCGTTGGCGCGAACAAGAACAACCGCACCGAAGCGGCGATTGGCGGTGGCCTCGGCGCGGCCGGCGGCCAAGTCCTCGGCAACAAGGTGGGCGGCAGTACCGGCGGCCTGCTCGGTGCCGGTGTAGGCGGCGCGGCGGGCGGCGCCCTCGGCAACGCCTATGGCGGTGGCGACGACGATGATGACCACCATCACTCTGGCGGTTCGCGTTATCGCGACTATGACGATGACGACAACCCTGGCCGCCACCTGGGCTGGAACAAGAAGCATCACAACAAGCACCACTAAACCGTTACAGACCAAGCCCGGCCACTGCGCCGGGCTTTTTCGTGGTACCCCAGAGGTTGCGTCTAAGCCGGTCAGGACTATCGCCAATCCGTATAACCCGTCTCCTGAGATTCGTTTTAGTATCGAGCCATGAACACGACAGAAGAGGACGCATATGCAGATAGCCAGATTCAACAGCAGCTTGCCGCTCTCGACCCAGATCATTCGAAACCGGACAAGCGGCGTAGGCATCTGACCCCCCGGTGAAGCCGGAACAGACAAGCCACGTCGTCGGTCGCGCCAGTGATCGAGTCAACCAGTTCCAAGTCAGCTGCGTACAAGGCCAGACCAAAAACCGTAGGTTTATCGCTCAGTAATGCAGTGCGAATCACCAGCAAAGCCAATCAACGTTTACATGTCACATCAGCAAAAGTAAGGTTGAAAACGCATCTGGATCTGAGCAAACCGCACTGCATGTGCGTGATGAAATAACCGGTAGCGGATTGACCGACATTACAGATAACAACGGCCTGCAAAGGCCACCCGCAGACGGACAACCGGGAAACCGGAGTTACACCTCGATACCGGTGCTGATCTGCACCACGCAGACACGCACAAACAACCGCCTACGGGCGGTTTTTTTATGGCTATGTCTCCGTTAATTGTTGCACCCGGCGATGGCTCTTTGTAGGAGGGGCTTTAGCCGCGACCAGCGTCCCACAGAGCTTGCTGACACCGCGCAAGCTATCGCGGCCAAAGCCCCGCGAGTTGCTGCTGCGCCCACTGTCGCACGGCGGCGTAGGGGTAGTTCTCCAGTGCGGCAAAGCCATTAATGCTGCGTGCTTTCAGCTTGGTAAACAGCGGCACGCTAATCCCGCAGAGAAAACGTGTCAGGCATTCGGCGCTGGCCGACTGGCCCTTGAACGTTTGATGGCGTTGCTCGAAAGCGTCGCACAGCTGCACAAAGTTTTGCCCGGCCAAGGCCGGTAACGCTGGTGGCTCGGGCAGCTGCGCGATCCGCCCGCTGCACACCGAACAATGCCCGCAGCGCAGCGGCGCTTGCCCATCACCGAAGTAGGCCGCCAGACGCTGACTCAGGCATTGCTGGCTGGCGAACAGCGCCAGCATGGCGTGAATCCGGGCGATTTCACTGGCTTCTTTATCCTGAAAATAGCCATACAACGCCAGGCTCAGCGCCGCCGGATCGAAGTCCGCTTGCAGCAGGGCGTAGACCTCGGTCATCTGCTTGCTTTCCAACTCGATCCAGCCTTGTTCCTGGAAATAATCCAGTGCCTTGACCACTCGACTGCGCTCGGCCTGATGGGCTTGATAGAGGGCATCGAAGTCCACCGTACACCAGGTCCGCGCGCGGCTGGAACTCTCTACCAGCGCCTCTACGAACTGCCGCCGCTCGCCGGAAAAGTGCGCCAGCAACGCCTCGGGCTCAAGCAAGTACTTGAACTTGTACTCGGCAAAATAGGCGTAACGCGGCGCGATGATGCCCTTCAGTTCCAGCTGCACCAGCAGGGTCTTCAGCGGCAGCTGGCGAATATTGCTCTGCTCCGACAGGGCATTGAGCAGCAGCTCCCATTGCTGCTCAGCGGTAGAGGCCTGCAACTCATCCAGCACGCAGCGAATGCCGTCCAGCTCCGGCGTATCGCCGTAGACGAAATTCTCCAGCACATTGAGGCTGTCGCGATTGGCCAACACCAGACAGTCGGACGCCTGACCATCGCGGCCGGCGCGGCCAATTTCCTGGCTGTAATTTTCAATGGATTTGGGCAGATCGAAATGCACCACGTTGCGGATGTCGCTCTTGTCGATGCCCATGCCGAAGGCGATGGTGGCGACGATGCAATTGAGCTGACCGGCCATAAACTGCTGCTGAATCGCCTCACGCCGCTCATGGGGCATGCCGGCGTGATAGGCGTTGGCGGGGATACCGCGCTGGCTCAGATGCTCGGCCAGCTGCTCGGCGGTTTTCTGCAGGGTCACGTAGACGATGCTCGGTTGGCCGGCACGGGCAGACAGCCACTCCACCAACCGACGCCGTTTGTCGTGGCCGCTGACCGGCTCCACCAACAGATTCAGGTTGGGCCGGTAGAAGCCGGTAGTGATCACATCCTCGGCGGCGATGGCGAACTTGGCCTGCATGTCGGCGATCACCGCCGGCGTCGCGGTGGCGGTCAGCAGCAAGGCTTGCGGGATGCCGAACTGGCGCTGGTAGTCGGGTAATTTCAGGTAATCCGGGCGAAAGTTATGCCCCCATTCGGAGATGCAATGGGCCTCGTCGACCACCAACAGGGAGATCGGCACCTGCTGGATGAAATGGCGAAAGCGCTCGTTCTTCAGCCGCTCCACCGAGATCATCAGCACCTTCAGCTCGCCGGCTTTGGCCCGCGCCATCACCGCACTGGTTTGCTCGCGGCTCTGCGCCGAGTCGATGCTGGCCGCGCTGATGCCGCGCCGGGCAAGAAAAGCCAGCTGGTCCTGCATCAAGGCCAACAGCGGCGAAACCACCAGGGTCAGGTGCGGCAAATGCAGCGCGGCCAATTGGTAGCACAGCGACTTGCCAGAACCGGTGGGGAAGATCGCCGCCGCCGAACGGCCGGCCAGCACCGCACTGATCGCCGCCTCCTGGCCGGGGCGAAACTGCTGGTAACCAAACACTCGGTCGAGGGTTGCATACATAAATTGTCACTCCGTTGACCGCGCCTGGGGCCATGGTGGAAACGCGGCAAGGACAAGCGGCGCGGCGACGATAATAGCCCGGCGCGCCACTCTAATCCGCCACATACCGACCAACACCGGCAGTTTCGGGCTGGGCGCGCTGCCCGACTCAGGCTAGGCTAGTGACCTTTTCAGCGCAGGGGAATGCCGCCATGACCGACCAGCTCGATAACCCAGCCACTGGCCCACTCGGCGATGAACC
>MHZN01000232.1:0-1931 GCA_001830395.1 Pseudomonadales bacterium RIFCSPLOWO2_12_59_9
TTCGGCGTGATGTACTCGGCCATGGTCTCGCGGGTGACGAAGTCCGCCACTGCATGCACCACGCAGGCCGGATTGATCGCGCGCAGGCGCTCGCCCATCACCGTCACCTTGGCCTGCCCGATGGCGCCTGTCAGCGCATGGACCTGCCTATTGGGATTGCTGATGCAGACATCATCCAGGTCAAACAGCGAAATCTCGCCCACCCCGGAGCGGGCCAGGGCTTCGGCCACCCAGGAGCCGACACCGCCGATCCCGACCACTGCCACATGCGCCGCCGCCAACCGCTCTGCCCCTTCGCGCCCATACAGGCGCGCCACTCCGGCAAACCGCAGTTCATCAATACTCATGTCGAGCCCTCAAAAATCAGCCGGCATTATAGAGATCAGCGAGGCAATAACACGCCATTAGTCGGTTAATAACTCGCCGAACAACACCCGTTTTTAGCTGCAACCCGCAACGGCCCGCCCCAGCTCCACAACCCACGACGGCCACCGTGCACCGACTCAAGAGCAACCGGGCAAAGCCTGCTTAACTGCGTACTGAGATGTGACGGGGCATTGCCAGGCAAAATCCACCCAGCGAACTTATTCGCTGTTTGCCAGACCAATAGCCCAGACAATCCGTAACTGCACCACGCCGGCTCAGGCCACAGCTATACAGCCTTAAGAGGTCGCGGTAGGATGCGCGCCGACCGGCAACAGCCGGCACTTCCCCTCGTTCCACCCTTTGGAACCTTGATCTATATGCCATCGCGTAAACTTGGACTCAATCTGGTGATTTTCGTCGCTATTGCGGCGCTGTTCACCGGTATCTGGGCGCTCTACAACCGACCGGTCAGCGCCCCGGAATGGCCAGAGCAGATCTCCGGCTTCTCGTTCTCGCCATTTCAGCAGAATCAGAACCCGCAGAAGAACATCTACCCCAACGATGAACAGATTCGTGCCGATCTGGAGTTGCTGAGCAAGCAAACCGACAGCATTCGAACCTACTCGGTGGAGGGCAGCCTGGCCGACATCCCGCGTCTGGCCGAGGAATTCGGTCTGCGCGTGACCGTCGGCGCCTGGATCGGCCTCGATCTGGAGCGCAACGAGCGCGAAGTCGCCAAGGTCATCGAACTGGCCAATAACTCGCGCAGCGTCGTGCGCGTAGTGGTCGGCAACGAAGCCTTGTTCCGCAAGGAAATCACCCCGGAGGCCCTGAGCATCTACCTTGACCGGGTCCGTGCGGCCGTCAAAGTGCCGGTGACCACCTCCGAGCAATGGCACGTCTGGCAAGAAAACCCGGAACTGGCCAAGCACGTCGACCTGATCGCCGCGCACATCCTGCCGTACTGGGAATTTGTACCGATGGAGGACTCCACCGACTTCGTCCTTGAGCGCGCCAAAGACCTGAAAAAACTCTTCCCGAAAAAACCCCTGCTGCTCTCGGAGGTTGGCTGGCCGAGCAACGGCCGGATGCGCGGCGGTGCCGATGCTTCCCCAGCCGATCAGGCAATTTACCTGCGCACCCTGGTCAGCACCCTGAACGCCAAGGGCTACAACTACTTCGTCATCGAAGCCTTTGACCAACCCTGGAAAGCCACCGAAGAAGGCTCAGTCGGCGCTTACTGGGGCGTTTACAACGAAGCCCGGCAGCCGAAATTTGCCTTTGAAGGACCGATCGTGGCGATTCCCCAGTGGCGCGTGCTGGCGATCGGCTCGGTGGTCATGGCCCTGCTGGCCCTGGCCCTGCTGCTGATCGACGGCAGCGCCATGCGCCAACGTGGTCGTACCTTCCTCACCGTGGTGGCCTTTGCCGGCGGCTCGGCGATGGTCTGGATCGGCTACGACTACAGCCAGCAATACAGCACCTGGTTCAGCCTGACCGTGGGCTTTCTGCTCGGTCTCGGCGCCCTCGGGGTGTTTATCGTGCTGCTCACCGAAGCCCACGAA
>MHZN01000232.1:1963-10077 GCA_001830395.1 Pseudomonadales bacterium RIFCSPLOWO2_12_59_9
CCGGACCTTCCAACCCGTCGTCACCGACAGCAGCTTCCGCCCAAAAGTCTCGATCCACGTGCCGTGCTACAACGAGCCGCCGGAGATGGTCAAACAGACCCTCGACGCCTTGGCCAACCTGGACTACCCAGACTTCGAAGTCATCATCATCGACAACAACACCAAAGACCCGGCAGTCTGGGAGCCGGTGCAGTCCTATTGTGAACAGCTCGGCCCGCGGTTTCGCTTCTTCCACGTCGCGCCGATCGAAGGCTTCAAGGGCGGCGCGCTGAACTACATCCTGCCGCACACCGCGCCAGATGCCGAAGTGGTGGCGGTGATCGACTCCGACTACTGCGTCGACCGCAACTGGCTGAAATACATGGTGCCGCACTTCGCCGATCCGAAAATCGCCGTGGTGCAATCGCCTCAGGACTACCGCGACGGCGACGAAAGCAGCTTCAAGAAACTTTGCTACGCCGAATACAAGGGCTTCTTCCATATCGGCATGGTGACCCGTAACGACCGTGACGCGATCATCCAGCACGGCACCATGACCATGATCCGCCGCACTGTGATGGATGAACTGAAGTGGGCCGACTGGACCATCTGTGAAGATGCCGAGCTGGGTCTGCGCGTGTTCGAGAAAGGCTACTCCGCCGCCTATGCCCACCAGAGCTTCGGCCGCGGGCTGATGCCGGACACCTTTATCGACTACAAGAAGCAGCGTTTCCGCTGGGCCTACGGCGCCATTCAGATCATGAAAGGCCATGCCCGCAGCCTGTTCCTCGGCAAAGATTCGCAACTGACCCGTGGCCAGCGCTACCACTTCGTCGCCGGTTGGCTGCCGTGGATTGCCGATGGCCTGAACATCTTCTTCACCATCGGTGCGCTGCTCTGGTCGGCGGCGATGATTATCGTGCCGCAACGGGTTGACCCGCCGCTGATGATCTTCGCCATCCCGCCACTGGCGCTGTTCTTCTTCAAGTTCGGCAAGATCCTGTTCCTCTATCGCCGTGCCCTGGGCGTCGGCCTGTGGCGCTCGATTCAGGCGGCGGTGGCCGGGTTGGCGCTGTCGCACACCATTGCCAAGGCGGTGTTGTATGGCGCGTTCACCGAGACCATTCCGTTCTTCCGCACCCCGAAAATGGCCTCCAACCACGGCATCATGGTGGCCTTAGCGGAAGCCCGGGAAGAGGTGTTTATCATGCTGCTGCTGTGGGGCGCAGCCCTGGGCATCGCCCTGGTGCAGGGTTTGCCGAGCGCCGATGTACGCTTCTGGGTGGCCATGCTGCTGGTGCAATCGCTGCCCTACCTGGCCGCACTGATGATGGCCCTGCTGTCGTCGATGCCACCACCGGCAGTCACAGCAGTAGAGGCAACGCCAACCGCGTAACTCTCCCAGCAGTATCGAAACGGCGGCCTCTGGCCGCCGTTTTGCTTTAACATAGCGACCTTTTTGCCACACCCGCAGCGGAGCCGCCATGACTGCCCAGTCCCCTACTCTTTCGCCGACCCTGGCCCTTGCCTGCGAGCTGATCAGCCGCCCCTCGGTCACGCCGCTGGATGCCGACTGCCAGGCGCTGATGATCCGTCGCCTTGAGGCCCTGGGTTTTGCCGTGGAGCCGATGCGTATCGAGGACGTCGATAATTTCTGGGCACTGCACGGCGGCGACGGCCCGGTGTTGTGCTTTGCTGGCCACACCGACGTGGTGCCCACCGGTCCGCTGGAGGCTTGGCAATATCAACCCTTCGACGTGCTGATCGACGAACAAGGCATGCTCTGCGGGCGTGGTGCGGCGGATATGAAAGGCAGCCTGGCGTCGATGATCGTCGCCGTTGAGCGCTTTGTTGCCGACTATCCAAACCATAAAGGCGCCATCGCCTTTTTGATTACCAGCGACGAAGAAGGCCCGGCCCACCACGGCACCAAGGCCGTAATCGAGCGTCTGAAAGCCCGTAACCAGCGGCTGGACTGGTGCATAGTCGGCGAGCCTTCGAGCACCACGCTGATCGGCGACATGGTCAAAAACGGCCGCCGTGGTTCTCTCGGCGCAACCCTGACGGTACGCGGCCTGCAAGGCCATGTGGCCTATCCGCAACTGGCCAAGAACCCCATTCATCTGGCCACCCCGGCGCTGACTGAACTGGCCGCGGAGCACTGGGATGCCGGCAACGCCTTCTTCCCGCCGACCAGCTTCCAGATTTCCAATCTGAACTCCGGCACCGGCGCCACCAACGTGATTCCCGGCGAACTCAAGGCCATCTTCAACTTCCGTTTCTCCACCGAATCGACGGTAGAAGGCTTGCAGCAACGAGTCGCGGCCATTCTCGACAAGCACGGTCTGGACTGGCACATCGACTGGGCCTTGTCCGGCATGCCATTTCTGACCGAGCCTGGCGCCTTGTTGGACGCGGTATCCAGCAGCATCAAGAGCGTCACCGGCCGCGACACCGTCGCCTCCACCAGCGGCGGCACCTCGGACGGGCGCTTTATCGCCACCATGGGCACCCAGGTGGTCGAGCTGGGGCCGGTCAATGCCACCATCCACCAGGTCAACGAACGGGTATTGGCCAGCGATCTCGACGTGCTGACCGAGATCTATTACCAGACCCTGGTCAAGTTGCTCGCCTGATGCTGATTTGCCCGATCTGCTCAGAGCCCCTCAGCACCGTCGCTAACGGCGTCGCCTGCCCGGCCAAGCACAGCTTCGACCGCGCCCGTCAGGGCTATCTGAACCTGTTGCCGGTGCAGCACAAAAACAGCCGCGAACCCGGCGACAACGCCGCCATGGTCGAGGCCCGGCGGCGTTTCCTCGACGGCGGCCACTATGCGCCGCTGGCCAAGCGCCTGGCCGAACTGGCCGCAGGTTTTACCCCCGAGCGCTGGCTGGATATTGGCTGTGGCGAGGGTTATTACACCCAGCAAATTGCCGAGGCCCTGCCCAACGCCGATGGTTATGCCCTGGATATTTCCCGCGAGGCGGTCAAACAAGCCTGCCGTCGCTCACCACAGCTGACCTGGCTGGTGGCCAGCATGGCCCGGGTGCCCTTGGCCGATGCCAGTTGTCAGCTGCTGGCCAGCGTGTTCAGCCCGCTCGACTGGCAAGAAGCCAAACGCCTGCTGGCTCCCGGTGGCGGCTTGCTGCGCATGGGGCCGACCCGCGAGCATCTGTATGAACTGCGTCAGCAACTCTACGACGAGGTGCGCGAATACGACGACCAAAAGCACCTGGCCCTGGTGCCCGACGGCATGCAACTAGCCCACAGCGAAACCCTGAGTTTCAAGCTCAAGCTGGAAACCGCCCAAGCCCGCGCCGACCTGCTGTCCATGACTCCGCACGGCTGGCGCGCCAGCGTCGAAAAGCGCAACGCAGTGATCGAGCGAGACTTAGAAGTCACGGTATCGATCCGCTACGATTGGCTGCAACGCACCTGAATTTAATCGATACCTAATTGCCAGCGAGACTCACCATGCGCCAACCTGATATCGAAATTTACCTGAAAGACGCCGAGCACCAGGCCATTGCCGCCTGGCTCACCCAAGCCATCGGGCCGTGCACCGAATGGCAGAAAAAAGGCCAAACCTACCAGTGTAAGGCCGGCAACATCGCCGTCACCTGGCTGCCCAAAGCCGTGGGCAAGTGGCACAGCTTGCTGCTCAACAGCAATGCCACGCCCTGGGCCGATGACCTCGAATGCGCCCAGGCAGCCTTTGCCGCCCTCCAGGTCGAAATCCGTTGCGCACCGGGTAGCTGGCAGGAAGAGGAAAGCGAAGAACAAGCCGACCGCTGGATGCGCATCAGCGTCGATGGCGTCGAAGAGATCACCTGGCACACCGCCTGAGTTGAGCAAGGCCACGCAGACTGTCGCCTTGCCTCAATAGCTGAGAAACCCAAGCATGAGCCGCATTGCCCATATTGGCCTGATGGCCAGCTACAACCAGTGGATGAACGCCAAGCTGTGTACGGCCGCCAGTGAGTTGCCCGAGGCCGAGCTATCGGCCAATCGGCAGGCGTTTTTCGGCTCCATCCTCGGCACCCTCAACCACTTGCTGGTTGCCGACCGCATCTGGCTGCAGCGCTTCGCCTGCCACCCGGCCAACTACCCAGCTCTGGCGCCGATTCGCGACCTGGCCAAACCGACCAGCCTCGACCAACAGTTGTTTAGCGAGCTTAAAAGCCTGACTGAGCATCGCCAGTGGCTCGACGAACTGATTTGCAGCTGGGCCGCGACCCTGGTCGAGCCAGAGCTGGATCAGGCGCTTAGCTACAGCAACACCGAGGGCGTGCCCGCCAACAAACCGTTCTTCAGCCTGCTGATGCATTTTTTTAACCATCAAACCCACCATCGCGGCCAGGTGAACACCTTGCTGTCACAGGCGGGTATTAGCCTCGGCGTCACCGACTTGCTGGCGCTAATCCCCAATCAACCTGAGACTTAACTCCAGCCTTTAGCGCCGCCTCCACGCCCGTAGCGCCGTGTGGCTAAGTCATTGTTGCGCAGATGGATTTTGCCCGCAGCCGGTCTATAGGTCACACTAGCGCCCCCCGAGCAATTGCTCGTTTTACCGACTATTAGCAGACTTCGTATGACTCGTTCCCCGCTTCGCCGTCTGGTGTTTGGCGCCCTGCACCGCTTGCTGTATCTCTGGGTGCGCTCGGAAACCATCAACCAATCGGCCTTCACCCTCAAACTCGACCGCAGCAAACCGGTGTTTTACGTACTGCAACTGCCGTCGATCAGCGATCTGGCGGTGGTCGACAGCGAATGCCGCAAGGCTGGATTGCCACGGCCGATTCTGCCGGTCAGCGTCGGCAAGCTGGACGAGCCGAGTGCGTTCTTCTACCTGACCCCGGAAGCCGGCTGGTTAGGTGGCCAAGACAAACGCGGCGCCTCGCCGACCCTGGTGCGACTGCTCAACACCCTGAACGCCGACACCGAACTGGACGCGCAAATAGTCCCGGTCAGCGTGTTCTGGGGGCAAACCCCGGCCAGTGAGTCGAGCCCCTGGAAGCTGCTGTTTGCCGACAGTTGGGCGGTTACCGGGCGGCTGCGCAAACTGCTGAGTATTCTGATTTTGGGCCGCAAGACCCGCGTGCAGTTCTCGGCGCCAATCCAGTTGCGCGAGCTGCTGGCCCAGGACAAAGGGCAGGAGCGCACCCAGCGGATGGTCCATCGCCTGTTGCGGGTACACTTTCGCAACCAGAAAGCGGCGGTTATCGGCCCGGATATTTCCCACCGGCGCAACCTGGTCAAGGGCCTGATCCACGGCCCGCAGGTGCATCAGGCGATTCTCGACGAAGCCGAACGCAACAAGACGCCGGTCGAAAAAGTCGAAGAGCAAGCCCTGCGCTACGGTAACGAGATCGCCTCGGACTACGCCTACACCGCCATCCGTTTCCTCGAGGTGGTGCTCAGCTGGTTCTGGAACAAAATTTACGACGGCATCAAGGTCAACCATATCGAGGGTGTGCAAGAAGTTGCCCACGGCCATGAGGTGATCTATGTGCCCTGCCACCGCAGCCATATCGACTACCTGCTGCTGTCCTATCTGCTGTTCAGAAATGGGTTAACGCCGCCGCATATTGCCGCCGGCATCAACCTCAACATGCCGGTGATCGGCAGTCTGCTGCGCCGTGGCGGCGCCTTCTTCATGCGCCGCACCTTCAAGGGCAACCCGCTCTATACCGCAGTGTTCAACGAATACCTGCACACCCTGTTCAGCCGCGGCTTCCCGGTGGAATACTTCGTCGAAGGCGGTCGCTCGCGCACCGGGCGCATGCTGCAACCCAAGACCGGCATGCTGGCAATTACCCTGCGCAGCTTCTTGCGCTCCAACCGTCTGCCGATCGTGTTCGTGCCGGTGTATATCGGCTACGAGCGGGTGCTGGAAGGCCGCACCTATCTCGGCGAACTGCGCGGCGCGAGCAAGAAGAAAGAGTCGATCTTCGACATTTTTAAAGTGATTGGCGCCCTCAAGCAGCGCTTCGGCAGCGTCTGGGTCAACTTCGGCGAGCCACTGAAACTGGCCGAGTTTCTCGACGCCGAACAACCGGACTGGCGCAGCCAGCAGTTGGCGCCGCAGTATCGGCCGAGCTGGCTGAACGACACCGCCAATCACCTGGCCGAACGCATCGCCCGCCACCTCAACGAAGCGGCGGCGGTTAATCCGGTCAATCTGGTGGCCCTGGCCTTGCTGTCCACCAGCAAACTGGCGCTGGATGAGAAAGCCCTGGCGCGGGTGCTCGACCTGTACCTGGCCTTGTTGCGCAGCGTGCCCTACTCGCCGCACACCACCTTGCCGGAAGGCGACGGCCAGGCGCTGATCGAATACGTGCAGAGCATGGATCTCTTGGCCGCGCAGAAAGATGCTCTAGGCAAGATTCTCTATCTGGACGAAAACAACGCCGTCCTGATGACCTATTACCGCAACAACGTGCTGCACATCTTCGCCCTGCCGGCGCTACTGGCCAGCTTCTTCCAGAGCAACGCGCGGATTAGCCGCGAGCAAATCTTGCGCTACAGCCGCGCGCTCTATCCCTACCTGCAGTCGGAGTTGTTTATCCGCTGGAGCCTGGACGAGCTGGACGCGGTGATCGACCAATGGCTGGCGGCCTTTGTCGAGCAAGGCCTGCTGCGCTTCGAGGACGGCGTGTTCCTGCGCCCGGCGCCAAGCTCAAGGCAATTTGTGCTGCTGACCCTGCTGTCGCGGGCCATCGCCCAGACCCTGCAGCGCTTCTACATGGCCATTGCCTTGGTGCTGAATGCCGGACAAAACGCCCTGAGCGCCGAAGAACTGGAAGACCTCTGCACCGTCATGGCCCAGCGCCTGTCGATTCTGCATGGCCTGAACGCCCCGGAATTCTTCGACAAGAGCCTGTTCCGCCACTTTATCCAGACCCTCTTGGATGAAGGCGTGCTGACGCAGGACGAAGCAGGCAAACTCAGCCATCACGAACTGCTCGGCGAACTGGCCGAAGGCGCCGCCAAACGGGTACTGCCGGCCGAAATCCGCCTGTCGATCCGCCAAGTGGCACTCGACCATAACGACGAAGCGGCCGAGCTGTAACACCCGAGCGACCAGTAACAACGCGCCCCGCAACGGGGCGCGTTACGCGCCGCCCAAGCCAAGCGCCACACACCTCGCCACAACCCCCGCTTATTTCCCCGTCACTGGTGCGTTAAACCGCGCGGTCGCGTTGCTGCACCCATAATTCAACCATCAAGCAAACCAGTGCCAAGCCGTAACTGAAACACTTATCGCTTTTAGTCTTAAAGAAAATGACTCATAGGTCAGTTTATTTGTTGACCGAAAAGTCAATAAACTCTAAATTTGACCCACAGCAATGCTAAAAAACAATAAAAGTGTTCGGAGGTCATTTGTGATTCAGTTTTTACTCAATCAAGAGTTACGCAGCGAGTCGAGCCTTGATTCCAATGTCACGGTGCTCGAATACTTGCGCAACCATGCCGGCAAGCCCGGCACTAAAGAAGGTTGCGCCTCTGGCGACTGCGGCGCCTGCACCGTGGTGGTCGGCGAGCTGGAGAGCGTCAATGGCCGCGAGCGCATCCGCTATCGCAGCCTGAACTCTTGCCTGACCTTCGTCTCATCCCTGCACGGCAAGCAGTTGATCAGCGTTGAAGACCTCAAGCACCAAGGCCAATTGCACAGCGTGCAGCAGGCCATGGTCGACTGCCACGGTTCGCAGTGCGGCTTCTGCACCCCGGGTTTTGTCATGTCGTTGTTCGCCCTGCAAAAGAATGCCGACGGTCAGGACGACGCCAGTGTGCGTCACGCCAAGACCCATGAAGCCTTGGCCGGCAACCTGTGTCGCTGTACCGGCTACCGGCCGATTCTGGACGCCGCCGAGCAGTCCTGCTGCCAAGCCCAGCCGGATAAGTTCGATGCCCGCGAGGCCGCGACCATCGCTCAGCTGCACAGCATCGCCCCGAAAGAAACCGCCGAACTCAACAGTGGCGACAAGCGCTGCCTGGTGCCGCTGACCATCGCCGACCTAGCCGACCTGTACAGCTCGCACCCGGAAGCCCGGCTGCTGGCCGGCGGCACCGACCTGGCGCTGGAAGTCACCCAGTTCCACCGCGCCCTGCCGGTAATGATCTATGTCGGCAAC
>MHZN01000233.1 GCA_001830395.1 Pseudomonadales bacterium RIFCSPLOWO2_12_59_9
GGGCGGTTACCAGTGGCTGGCCGCCGAGGTGCAGGCCTTGCTGGCCCAGCAGTTCGGCCAGGCGTGGCAGCCGCCGGCCTGGTACCGCGACAAGGGCCTGCAACCCTTGGTCGGTCTCTACCGGCGCCAGGAAGCCTGGCAGCATGCACTGGCCGCCCTGACCCTGCTGAACCCCGGCAAGAGCGCGGCCAGCGTCAGCACCACGGCCAACAGCAGCCGCCTGGCGTGGCTGATCAGCGCCAATGGCTATGCCAGCCACGTCGAGCCGCGCGAGCAAAAACTCGGCGCCAAGGGCCAGTGGAGCAAAGGCCGGGTGGTGGCGCTCAAGCGCTTGCTGGAGGAGGGCGACAGCCTGGACTTCTTGCTCGAGCAGGATCAGCAGGCGATTCGCATGATTCAGTCCAGCGCCGATCATTACGGCGGCGTGCGTTACGAGCTGCCGGCGGAGCTGGCCTTGCCGCGCCTGATCGGCCACCCGGCGCTGTTCTGGGCCGATGCGCCCGAGGTGCGGATTGATCTGGCCCTGGGCCACGCCAGCTTGCAGCTCAAATCCGAGGCCGAGCAGATCCATATCAAGCTCGAACCCCGCGAGCTGCACAATCACAGCACGCTGCTGCTCTATAAAGAAACCCCGACCCGGCTGCTGGCTTATCCGATCAGTCGCGAGCTGCGGCAGATTATCGACATCATCGGCCACGGCCTGAGCGTGCCCCAGGCCGGCAAGGCGCAGCTGATCGAGGCGATCAGCGCCATAGCGCCGTTGTTGCCGATTCACTCCGACCTGCCCGAATTGGCCAGCCACCTCGATTGCGTGGCGGCCGACCCCATGCTCTATGCGCATTTACTGCCCTTGCAGGGCGGCCTGCGCTTGCAATTGCTGGTGCGCCCGCTGGCCCACAGCAGTTGGTTCAAGCCGGGAGTCGGGCTGGCCAACGTGCTCGGTGAGCAAGACGGCAAAGCCTTGCAGGCCAGTCGCGACCTGGACGCCGAAGCCGCCACCCTGGACTGGGTGTTGGCGGCGTGCCCGGCGCTGGCCCAGGCCGACAGCGATGGTCAGGAGTGGCAGCTGGAAGACCCGCAAGATGCCTTGCAGGTGCTCAGTGAGCTGCAACTGCTGGATGGCGAGCGGCTGCAATGCGTCTGGCCGGAAGGCGAGCGGATGCGCATCAAGGCGCGGCCGGGCATGGGCCAGCTGAAGTTGGGCTTGAAGCAGCAAGGCGACTGGTTTGTCTTGGCCGGCGAAGTGCAGCTCGACGATGGCCGGGTGCTGCACCTGCGCCAGTTGCTTGAGCTGCTGAAAACCAACAAGGGCCGCTTCCTTAAGCTGGGCGATCAAGACTGGCTGGCGCTCAGCAGCAGCTTGCGCAAACACCTGGATGAACTGGCGCACCTGGCCGACCGGGTCGGCGATGACGGCCTGCGTTTGAATCTGCTCACCGCCCCCTTGCTGGCCGGCTTGGCCCAGGAGGCCGGCGAGTTTCAGGCTGACGCCAGCTGGCAGGCGCACCTGGATAAGCTCGAGTCGCTGAAGAACTTTCAGCCGCAACTGCCCAGCACCCTGCAGGCCGAGCTGCGCGACTACCAGCGTGAAGGCTTCGACTGGCTGGCGCGCCTGGCCGAGTGGGGCGTCGGCGCCTGCCTGGCGGACGACATGGGCCTGGGCAAAACCGTGCAGGCCCTGGCCTTGATGCTGCTGCGCGCCCCCCGTGGGCCGCAGTTGGTCATCGCGCCGACTTCGGTGGCGATCAACTGGCTGAGTGAGGCGGCGCGTTTTGCCCCGACGCTAAAAGTGCATAACTACCAGCAGACCCGCAGCCTGGAAGGGCTGGGCCCGCTGGATCTGGTGGTGGCCAGCTACGGCCTGTTGCAGCAGGACGATCAGGCTTTTGCCGCCCAGCACTGGAGCAGCGTGGTGCTGGACGAGGCGCAGGCGATCAAGAACGCCAACAGCAAACGCTCGCAAGCGGCGATGTGCTTGCAGGCGGACTTCAAACTGATCGCCACCGGCACGCCGCTGGAGAATCACCTCGGCGAGCTGTGGAACCTGTTTCGCTTTATCAATCCCGGTTTGCTCGGCAGTCAGGAGCGCTTCGCCGAACGCTTCAGCACGCCGATCGAACGCGGCGAGCAATCGGCCCGTAAAGCCTTGAAGGCGCTGATCCAGCCGTTTATTTTGCGCCGGCTGAAAAGCCAGGTGCTCGATGAGTTGCCGCCGCGCACCGAGATTACCTACAAGGTGCCGTTGTCTGCCGAAGAGGCGCACTACTACGAGGCACTGCGCCAGCAAGCCTTGCAGTCGCTGGTCAACGCCCCGCAAGGGCAGAACAAATCCTTGCAGGTGCTGGCGGAAATCACCCGGTTGCGGCGCTTTTGCTGTCACCCCAATCTGGTGATGCCCGGCGCCGGGCTGGCCGGCAGCAAACTGGCGGCCTTCGCCGAAATAGTCGAAGAACTGCTGGAGAACCGCCACAAGGCGCTGGTGTTCAGCCAGTTCGTTGACCACCTGAGCATCGTCCGTAACTGGCTGGATGCGCAGGGCATCCACTATCAGTACCTGGACGGCGCCACCTCGCCCAAAGATCGCAAAACGCGGATGGATGCTTTCCAGGCCGGCACCGGCGATATCTTTCTGATCAGCCTGAAAGCCGGCGGCACCGGCCTGAACCTGACCGCCGCCGACTATGTAATCCACCTCGATCCCTGGTGGAACCCGGCGGTGGAAGACCAGGCCAGCGACCGTGCGCATCGCATGGGCCAGCTGCGCCCGGTGACCATTTACCGGCTGGTGACCGAGCACACCATCGAGGAGCAGATTGTTGCCCTGCACGCCAAAAAACGCGCCCTGGCCGACAGCCTGCTGGATGGCGGCGAACTCAGCGCCAAACTGGACGCCGATGCCTTGCTGAACTTGCTCAAGGGCGACTACCAGGAGGATGCCGAGTGATTCGCCGGCGCGAGTGGTGTGCGGATAATAGCGCCGCACTGGCCTGGCTGCGGGGCGATCAAGATTGCGCCGCAGCCCGCGCCTGGGCTACTGTGAGCAGATTGCTAGACGAGAAAACTCCAGTGAAAACCAGCAGCACCCTCCTCATGCGCCTGATCAAAGGCCACGCCCGCTGGCGTTGGCGGACTTGATCTTTGTGCGGACGACCACGGCGTCGCCCGCGACAAGTTGCTGCTGCCCCTGCTCGCCAAAACCCTCTCAAACAGGTGTTTCGCCAGGTGTCAGCCGCAGGCATTAATTACACGCGCACTAGGCGCACAAGGTTGGTTTTAACATGCTGCTAATGATCGATAACTACGACTCCTTTACCTACAACGTGGTGCAGTACCTGGCCGAACTGGGCGCCGAGGTCAAAGTCATCCGCAACGATGAGCTGACTCTGGCCGAGATCGAAGCGCTGCATCCCGAGCGCATCGTGGTCTCCCCCGGCCCTTGCACGCCCACCGAAGCCGGCGTATCCCTGGCGGTGATCGAGCACTTTGCCGGCAAGCTGCCGATTCTCGGCGTGTGCCTGGGCCATCAGAGCATCGGCCAGGCCTTCGGTGGCGAGGTGGTGCGCGCCCGCCAGGTGATGCACGGCAAAATCAGCCCGGTATTCCACGAGGGGCTGGGCGTGTTCGCCGGCCTCAATCAGCCGCTGACGGTCACCCGTTATCACTCCCTGGTGGTCAAGCGCGAGACCTTGCCCGATTGCCTGGAAGTGACCGGCTGGACTCAGCTGGAAGACGGCTCGGTCGACGAGATCATGGGCCTGCGACACAAGACCTTGAATGTCGAGGGCGTGCAGTTTCACCCCGAGTCGATCCTGACTGAGCAGGGTCATGAGCTGTTTGCCAATTTCCTCAAGCAGAGCGGCGGTGTGCGCGGATGAATATCAAACAAGCCCTCAATCGAATCGTCGCCCAGCTGGATCTCTCCACCGAAGAGATGCAGGACGTGATGCGCGAGATCATGACCGGCCAATGCAGCGAGGCGCAGATCGGCGCCTTTCTGATGGGCATGCGCATGAAGAGCGAGAGCATCGACGAGATAGTCGGCGCGGTCTCGGTGATGCGTGAGCTGGCCAGTCAGGTCGAGTTGCCCAGCCTGGATAACGTGGTCGACGTGGTCGGCACCGGCGGCGATGGCGCCAATATTTTCAACGTCTCCACCGCGGCCGCCTTTGTGGTGGCGGCGGCCGGTGGCAAGGTGGCCAAGCACGGCAATAGAGCGGTGTCGGGCAACAGTGGCAGCGCCGATTTGCTCGAGGCCGCCGGGATTTACCTGCAGCTGACTCCGGTGCAGGTGGCGCGTTGCATCGACACGGTCGGGGTTGGTTTTATGTTCGCCCAGGTGCATCACCAGGCGATGAAGTATGCCGCCGGGCCACGCCGTGAGCTGGGGCTGCGGACCATCTTCAATATGCTTGGGCCGCTGACCAATCCGGCCGGCGTGCGCCATCAGGTGGTCGGCGTGTTTAGCCAGACCCTGTGCCGGCCACTGGCCGAGGTACTCAAACGCCTGGGCAGCAAGCATATTTTGGTGGTGCATTCGCGCGATGGCCTGGACGAGTTCAGCCTGGCCGCCGCCACCCATGTGGCCGAATTGAAAGACGGTGAGATCACCGAATACGAGGTGCGTCCGGAAGACTTCGGGCTCAGCAGCCAAACCCTGTTGGGGCTGGAAGTCGACGGCCCGCAAGCCTCCCTGGCGTTGATTCGCGATGCCCTGGGGCGGCGCAAAACCGACATCGGTCGCAAAGCCGGCGACCTGATAGTGCTGAATGCCGGCGCCGCACTCTACGCCGCCGACCTGGCCGATAGCCTGGCTGCTGGCGTGGCGCTGGCCCATGACGCGCTGCACACTGGCCTAGCGTTGGAGAAAATCGACGAGTTGGCATCCTTTACTGCGGTATTTCGGCTGGAGAATCAAGCGTGAGCCTGCCCACTATTTTGGAAAAAATCCTCGCCCGCAAAGTCGAGGAAGTGGCCGCGCGCCGCGCCCTGGTCAGCCTGTCTGCGCTGGAACAGTTGGCCCGTGACGCGGATGCACCGCGTGGTTTTGCCAATGCCTTGCAGGAGCGGGTAAAACGCAAGGAGGCGGCGGTGATTGCCGAAATCAAAAAAGCCTCGCCGAGCAAAGGCGTACTGCGCGAGGATTTCAATCCGGCCGAACTGGCCGCCAGTTACCAGCGTGGCGGCGCCGCCTGCTTGTCGGTACTGACCGATATCGACTTCTTTCAGGGCGCCGACTCTTACCTGCAAGAGGCCCGGGCGGCCTGCAGCCTGCCGGTGATACGTAAAGATTTTATGATCGACCCTTACCAAATAGTCGAGGCCCGGGCGCTGGGCGCCGACTGTGTGCTGCTGATTGTCTCGGCGCTGACCGATACGCAGATGGCCGAGCTGGCCAGCGTGGCCAAAGACGTCGGCCTCGATGTACTGGTTGAAGTGCACGATGGCGATGAGCTGGAGCGAGCGCTGCAGACCCTGGATACGCCGCTGATTGGCATCAACAACCGCAACCTGCATAACTTCGAAGTCAGCCTGGATGTAACCCTCGATTTACTGCCGAAAATCCCCCGTGATCGCCTGGTGATTACCGAGAGCGGCATCCTCAATCGCGCCGATGTCGAGCTGATGCAGATCAGCGAGGTGCATGCCTTCCTGGTCGGCGAGGCGTTTATGCATGCACAAGATCCGGGTGCGGAATTGCAACGGTTGTTTTTCCCGGGTACTGCGCCAGTGCAACTGGGTGCCGATCCAGATTGATTAAATGGCAGGCATAAAAAAACCGGCGCGCGCCGGTTTTTTTATGCCTGGGACATTCAGCGGGTGCCGAACACCACCATGGTTTTGCCTTTGACGTTGACCAGGCCCTGCTCTTGCAGAACCTTGAGCACCCGGCCAACCATCTCCCGCGAGCAACCGACGATGCGGCCGATTTCCTGGCGGGTGATTTTGATCTGCATACCGTCCGGGTGAGTCATGGCATCCGGTTGTTTGCACAGGTCGAGCAGGGTGCGCGCGACTCGGCCGGTGACATCCAGAAAGGCCAGGTCGCCGACTTTGCGGGTGGTGTTGCGCAGGCGCTCGGCCATCTGGCTGCCGAGGGCAATCAGCATTTCCGGGTCTTGCACTGTGAGTTCGCGGAACTTGGTGTAACTCAGTTCGGCCACTTCACACTCGGTTTTGGCCCGCACCCAGGCGCTGCGTTCTTTCTCGCTGCCTTCTTTCTCGAACAGCCCCATCTCACCGAAGAAGTCGCCGGCGTTGAGGTAGGCGATGATCATCTCACGACCGTCATCATCTTCAATCAGGATGGTGACCGAACCTTTAATAATGAAGAACAGCGTCTCGCAACGGTCGCCGGCATAGATGATGGTGCTTTTGGCGGTGTAGCGACGACGGTGGGCATGCGCGAGCAGCTTGTCGAAATTCTTTATTTTCGGTGTAAGAGTGATAGCGACCATGCACGAGTCTCGGAAAGAACAGATAAGTCTCTGTTAAACAGACATTTTCTTATTAGTCATGCGGCAAGTGTGCCAGTAATCCGGCGCCAGCTTAACAGAGCCTTAATAGTTGGCGGTGATTTTGCGACGGAGCTAACAGCTAAGAGTAATTGATTTCGTCAAATGCGTCGCAATGGGGGTGGTTAATGCCCTGTGTTAAGCTTGCCGCGGATTTTTTACCGGAGACTTGGCAATGAAAGCACGCATTCAATGGGCCGGTGAGGCTCTGTTTCTGGGCGAGTCGGGCAGTGGTCATGTAGTGGTGATGGACGGTCCGCCCGAGGCCGGTGGTCGTAACCTCGGCGTGCGGCCAATGGAGATGCTGCTGATCGGCTTGGGTGGCTGCAGCAATTTTGATGTGGTCAGCATCTTAAAAAAATCGCGCCAGGCGGTGGAGAGCTGCGAGGCTTTTGTTGAGGCCGAGCGCGCCGATGAGGACCCAAAAGTTTTCACCAAAATCCATCTGCACTTTGTGGTCAAAGGCCGCGGCTTGAAAGAAGCCCAGGTTAAACGGGCAGTAGAGCTGTCGGCCGAGAAATACTGCTCGGCGTCGATCATGCTCGGTCGCGCCGGGGTGGCCATCACTCATGACTACGAAATCATCGAGCTGGCTTAAGGTTTCGCGGCAGTTGGGCGCCTGGGCTGGCGCGGGGCTGCCTGGCTCTGCATAATGCGCCCGCTTTTCAAGGCTTTGAGCCCAAGCAAGACAACCATAATCGCCATTGCGAAGAGGTGTTAACCGTCCTACGCAGAAGCGCACCGCGCCTCTGACGGGCATGCTCAATCATGCGGCAGAGCCGCATTCATATAGAGAGTTACCAACGGTGAAAAGCAAACTCAAGCTCCACGGGTTCAATAACCTGACCAAGACCTTGAGCTTCAACATTTATGACATCTGCTATGCGGAAACGCCGGAAGACCAGCAGGCCTACGTTCAGTACATCAATACTGAGTATGACGCCGAGCGGCTGACGCAGATTCTCACCGATGTTGTCGACATTATCGGCGCCAATATTCTTAACATCGCCCGCCAGGATTACGATCCGCAAGGCGCCAGCGTGACCATCCTGATTTCCGAGCAGCCGGTCAGCCCGACCGACAGCCAGATCGAGGAGTCACCAGGCCCGCTGCCAGAAACGATTCTGGCGCACCTGGATAAGAGCCATATCACCGTGCACACCTACCCGGAAATTCATCCGGTGGAAGGCATTGCCACCTTCCGGGTGGATATCGACGTGTCCACCTGCGGGGTGATTTCACCGCTCAAAGCGCTGAACTACCTGATCCACCAGTTCGACTCCGACATAGTCACGGTCGACTACCGAGTGCGCGGTTTTACCCGTGACGTGGAAGGCAAGAAGCACTTCATCGACCACGAAATTAACTCGATCCAGAAGTACCTGTCGCAAGACACCCGTGCGGCCTATCAAATGACCGACGTGAACGTCTATCAGGAGAACCTGTTCCACACCAAGATGCTGCTCAAGGAATTTGAGCTGGATAATTATCTGTTTGGCGATGCCACCCAGAACCTCTCCGGCGAGCAGCGTGAGCAGGTAACGGCGCGGGTTAAGCACGAAATGCTGGAGATTTTCTACGGGCGCAATATGCCTGAGTGAGTCTGACCGGCATGCAAAAGGGGCGCTGAAATAGCGCCCCTTTTTTTGTGCCTGCAACTTAGCCGATTCAGATCCGGTAGGTGCTCTTGGTCATCACCTTGGCCAGCAGGCTCATGCCGAATTTGACCGGTGCCGGGAAGCGAAAACCGCCGGCTTCGATGGCGCCGGCGGCGTGCTCGGCTTCGTCGCTGCGCATCTGCTCGAGAATCGCCCGGGACTTTTGGTCTTCCGCGGGCAGCTGCTGCAGGTGTTCGTCCAGGTGTTTGCAGACCTGATCTTCGGTGGCCGCGACGAAACCCAGGCTGACCTTATCGCTGATCATCCCGGCCACCGCGCCCACCCCAAACGACAAGCCGTAGAACAGCGGATTTAGCACGCTGGGATGGCTGCCCAGCTGGCGGATGCGTTGTTCGCACCAGGCAAGGTGGTCGATTTCTTCCTCGGCGGCATGCTCCATGGCGTCGCGCACTTGCGGCAGCTTGGCGGTCAGCGCCTGGCCTTGATACAAGCCTTGGGCGCACACCTCGCCGGTATGGTTGATGCGCATCAGCCCGGCCACATGGCGTGTGGTATTGGCGTCGAGCTGGGCCTCTTGCTGGACTATGGCCGGGGATGGCCGATAGGGCTGACCGCTAAACGGCAGCAAGGTGCGCAGCGCGGTGTCGGCTTGCAGCAACAGGCGATCAATTGGCGAGTAATGACGTTGGTTAGCCATGGCAGCTCCGGGGTAGTTCACCGCGTCAGTTTACTCCAAGCGTTGCTGCGGGTCTTGATCCGGGTCAGGGCAGCTCGCGCAGCACTCGAAAACCCTGGGCATAGTCTTTGACTTGCGGCTGCTTCATGTCGCGCAGGCTGCTGCGCAGATACACCGGGCCGCTGTTCCAGGCGCCACCGCGGGTGACCCGTGGGCTCTGTTCGAGCAAGCCGGCGCGACCTTGTTCATGGCCGTCATAGGGCGCGGCGAAGGTCGAGGCGGTCCATTCCCAGACATTGCCGGCGGTGTCGTACAGGCCAAAGGCGTTGGGTGCAAACTGGCCGACCAGGGCGGTTTTGTTGGCGATCTGCCGTGCGGTGCCGCAACCACGGCAATGGGCGCGGGGGTGCTGTTCGTTGCTGTCGAGTTGCGCGCCCCACCAGTAGTAACTTTGGCTGCCGGCGCGGACGGCATATTCCCACTCGGCCTCGGTTGGCAGGCGGTAACGCTTACCGCTGACCTTGCTCAGCCATTGGCAATAGCCCTGGGCGGCAAACCAGCTGACGTTGATCACCGGGCGCTGCGCCGACAAACCCCAGCCTTCGTTGTCGGGCAGCGGTTTGCCGGTGGCGTCGGCGTACAGCTGCCAGTCGGCAAAAGTCACCTCGAAGCGGCCCAGGGCAAAAGCCTGCGGGATCTGCGTCGGGCGCGGCGGCCGTTCGTTGTCGTTGCCACGGCCGAGGCTGTCGCCCAGCACAAAGCTGCCGGCCGGCAGAGCGACTAACTCCGGGCCTTGCTGGTCGTTGCTCAGTGGATCGCGAAACACGCTGCCGGTCTCGCTGGCGAGGGCCGGCAGGGGGAGCAACAGCGTCAGGGCGACGCCGAGCAGCGCTCGCATCAACCCGGCGGCCAGTGCATCTGGCGCTGGCCGAGCACGTGCATATGGATGTGATAGACGGTTTGGCCGCCTTGCGGGTTGCAGTTCATTGCCACCCGGAAACCGGCTTCGCAGCCTTGCTCGAGGGCCAGGCGCTGGGCGGTGAAGAGGATGTGGCCGGCCAGGGTTTTGTCCTCTTCGGTGAGGTCGTTGAGGGTGTTGATATGCTTTTTCGGGATCACCAGAAAATGCACCGGCGCGGCCGGACTGATGTCGTGAAAGGCGACCACATGTTCATCTTCATACAGCTTGCGCGCGGGAATGTCCCCGGCGACGATTTTGCAGAATAGACAGTCCACGGACAGTCTCCCGGCTCGTTATTTGAGCGCCAGAGTGTAACCATGCGTGCTCGGGGCGACCAGCCTTCAGCGGCTGCCCGTCGACCCTAAGCTGTTACGCGGCCCGCTAGGCGATGCACAAGGAGTGATGGTGATAAACGATATTCATGATTTGGGGCTGGTGCTCGACTCCCGGGTTAAGTTGGTGGTGATCGAGTCCTGGGATGAGCCGCGGGTGCTGGAAACCCTCACCAGCTTGGCGATCAAGCGCGGTTTGGGGCTCTATACCTGGGCTATTACCGAGGGCTTGCAGCGACTCGGTTTTGCAGGCGTGCCGGGCGAGCAGAGCGAAAGCCTGGAGCCAGAGGCGGCACTCAAGCTGATCAAGCACGACCCGCAGCCCAATCTTTATGTGCTCTGCGATTTGCATCCGTTCTTGACCGACAACCCCAAGCTGGTACGCCTGCTGAAAGAGATCGCCCAGGCGGAAGGCCAGCACCGGCCGACCTTGGTGCTGGTCTCCCATGCGCTGAAGTTGCCGGCCGAAGTGCAGCGCTACGCCGCCCGTTTCAGCCTGGCGTTGCCGACCGAGGACGAATTGCTGGCCATTGTGCGCGATGAGGCGACGCGCTGGAGTGAGGGCAATCGCGGTGCACGGGTACGCACCGACAACCGCACCCTGCAGCAGGTGGTGAAAAATCTGCGTGGCATGGGCCATGCCCAGGCGCGAGCCTTGGCGCGGCGGGTGATTTGCGATGACGGCGCGATTACCCAAGAGGATTTGCCCAAGCTGAACAAGAGCAAGTTCCAGTTGCTCGACCTGGATGGCGTGCTGAGTTTTGAATACGACACGGCACGCTTTGCCGAGGTCGGCGGGCTGCGCAACCTCAAGCGCTGGCTGGGTGATCGCGAGCAGGTGTTTCTGGCCGGCAAGGCCGAGGATTTACCCAAGGGCGTGATGCTGGTCGGCGTGCAGGGCGGCGGCAAGAGTCTGGCGGCCAAGGCGATCGCCGGGCTCTGGGGTTTGCCGTTGCTGCGCCTGGACTTTGCCTGCCTGTACAACAAGTTCTTTGGTGAAACCGAGCGCAACTTGCGCGAAGCGCTGCAACTGGCCGAGCAGATGGCGCCCTGCGTGCTGTGGATGGATGAGATCGAAAAAGGCCTGGCCAGTGGTGATCAGGATGGCGGCGTCAGCCAGCGGGTGCTGGGCACCTTGCTGACCTGGATGGCCGAGTGAGTTTTGAATACGACACGGCACGCTTTGCCGAGGTCGGCGGGCTGCGCAACCTCAAGCGCTGGCTGGGTGATCGCGAGCAGGTGTTTCTGGCCGGCAAGGCCGAGGATTTACCCAAGGGCGTGATGCTGGTCGGCGTGCAGGGCGGCGGCAAGAGTCTGGCGGCCAAGGCGATCGCCGGGCTCTGGGGTTTGCCGTTGCTGCGCCTGGACTTTGCCTGCCTGTACAACAAGTTCTTTGGTGAAACCGAGCGCAACTTGCGCGAAGCGCTGCAACTGGCCGAGCAGATGGCGCCCTGCGTGCTGTGGATGGATGAGATCGAAAAAGGCCTGGCCAGTGGTGATCAGGATGGCGGCGTCAGCCAGCGGGTGCTGGGCACCTTGCTGACCTGGATGGCCGAGCGCCAGGCACCGGTATTTATGGTGGCGACCGCTAACGCCATCGAGCGACTGCCGCCGGAGTTAGTCCGCAAGGGTCGCTTCGATGAGCTGTTTTTTGTCGACTTGCCGGATGCCGAGGTGCGCGCCGAAATTTTCCGCATTCACCTGCAGCGTCGCGAGCAGGAGCCGGGCTTGTTTGATCTGGCCCAGCTGGCCGCGGTCAGTGAGGGTTTTGCCGGGGCGGAGATTGAGCAGGCAGTGGTCAGCGCCCTGTATGCCGCCCAAGCCCGGCAGCAAGCGGTCGACCAGGCCTTGCTGGTGCAGATGATCCAAGGCAGTTCACCACTGTCGGTGGTGATGGCCGAAGACCTGGCGCAGCTGCGCGCCTGGGCCGATGGCCGTACTGTGAGTGCCGATTAAAGGAAAACTACTGCGTTCGGCCATGCAGCGTTGAAATCAGCTTCACAGCCGCAGGCTGAACGCGCTTTAGCGCGGCTGATTGACCAGCGGAGCAGTTACTTCGTTGTGCCTTGTGACCCACATGGATGTGGGAAATGCAGCTAGCCCGCAGGAGCGGGCGTCGC
This sequence comes from Pseudomonadales bacterium RIFCSPLOWO2_12_59_9, assembly GCA_001830395.1. GTDB lineage: Bacteria > Pseudomonadota > Gammaproteobacteria > Pseudomonadales > Pseudomonadaceae > Aquipseudomonas. Next base: position 12,221 of record MHZN01000233.1, read on the forward strand.
ACTAGCCGTCGCTCGCTACATTTTCCAGCGGCCTGCTAGTCGGCTTTACGTCCCGAGCTTGAGCGGTTGACCTTACCCACCAGGCGCCGCACCAGGGCGCGCGGAACCAGTCGCGGCCAGTAGGCCATGAGTTTGTTGCGCCAGCCGGTGATGATGATGGCGCGATTTTTCTCCAGGGCTTGTACCGTCAGCAGCGCCACTTCTTCGCAGCTCATCATCAGCGAGCTGCGTTCCAGCTTGGCGCTTTTCATCTGCGCATTGCGAAAAAACGCGCTGCGGGTTGGACCCGGACAGAGCACTGAAACCTTGATGCCCTGTTCTTTGAGCTCTTCGCGCAAGCCTTCGGAAAAACTCAGCACAAAGGCTTTGCTGGCGTAGTAGTTACTCATCCACGGGCCGGGCTGGAAGCTGGCCACCGAGGCGACGTTAAGAATCTGCCCGCCGCCTTGTTGCAGCATGCGCTGGCCCAGGGCGTGGCAGAGGCGGGTGAGGGCGAGGATGTTGACCTCAATCAGTTGTTGCTCGCGGCTCCAGTCCTGCTTGAGAAAGGCCCCGGCCGTGCCGATCCCGGCATTGTTGACCAGCAGTTCGATCTGCCGGTCGGCTTGCTCCAGCTCTTGCAGCAGGCCAGAGAGCTGCAGCGGCTCGCTTAAATCGCAGGCACTGAATAGCACCTCAACACCGAAGCGCTGGGTCAGTTCGCAGGCAATGCTTTCCAGTGCGTCGCGCTGGCGGGCCACCAGGATCAGGTTACGGCCACGGCGGGCCAGGGCTTCGGCGAGGGCTAAGCCAATCCCGCTAGAGGCGCCGGTGATTAGGGCGTAACGGGACATGGGGTTCTCCATTAATCCGCGGCCAGGCGGCCGCGGTAATACGCTATTACTGATTTTCGTCGTCGTAGACTTCAGTGGCTGCTTCGGGCTCGACAGCGACCGCTGCTTCATCTGGGTAGGCGGCGCTGTCGGTTTCTTCATATTCATAGTTGCTGCCCTGGGCATCACGGGCGCGCTCGACATAATCCTGATATTGCGGGATGGCGATGGCCGCGAGAATGCCGAGCACCGGTACCAACAACCACAGGC
>MHZN01000234.1 GCA_001830395.1 Pseudomonadales bacterium RIFCSPLOWO2_12_59_9
GACATGTCCAAGGGCCGGCGGCCGGCACCCGCCAAGAGCTGCCCGACCTGTTGCAATGCCGCGTCACCGCCTTGATGGCCGTACCTGTCGTTGTAGAGTTTGAAGTGATCGATGTCGCAGATCAGCATGGCCAGGCTGACTTCTTCGCGTTGGGCCAAACGCCACAGACGCTCCAGCTGACGGTTAAAGCTGCGTCTGTTGTGCAAGCCGGTCAGGCTGTCATGGTCGGCCAGCACCCGCATCAAACGGCTGACCAGAAAGTGCTCGCGCGACTTGTACTCCAGCAAGTAGCAACCGACGATGCCAATCAGGTTACCGAACAGCAAAAACAGCAAATTATTCAGCAGCAACGGCGTCGAAATGCCGACCATCAGCTCAAACAACAGATAACCGCTGAGCATCAGCAGCGGGCTAATGATCGCCTCGGACAAACGCAAGCCGACCAAGAAGTAGCCGGCCATGCACACCAGCAATAGTCCTTCGTAGGGGTAATGGGGGTCGACCCGATGGGCAATGGCAATCACCGCCGAGGCGCCCAACCCCAAGGCAGAGATACAGGCAATAGACAGCGGGTTTAACAGCTGGGTGTGTTTACGCTGCACCAGCAACGCTGCGCAGACCAACAAAAACACCAACACCACGGCGCGCACGGCCAGCATCCACCAGCGCTCTTGGCTGTGAATCAGCAACTGGTCAACCGCGGCAAAGGCGCACCACAGCACGATCGCGCCGGCCAGCGCGGTGCGCTGCAACTCAAAGCGGTCGTCACGGACGAAATCCAAGTACTCCGACTCCAGTGGCGCACTGAAGCGTAAACGCCGAAAGCCCACCGCCAGTTGATCGGCGTAAGTGTTGGAACCAACGTCGTCGAGCCACTCGTGTTGTTGCGCCATCCTCAACCCTCCGCAGTGAGACCGTGCGAACTATAGCCTCAGGTTAAGAGTGCCACATTTACGCCATAGCAAAGTGCCAGTTTTCTGACTAAAACCAGCAGCCGCTGCGCCTCGTGCTTAAGCCTCAAACTCCGCCTGCAGCGCCGCACGTACGCAATACAGCACGCCGTCGCTGGTCCGCCCGCGAAACTGCTCAACCAGGGCCGACACCGCCGGCAGTTCGCCTTCGCCATCCAGGAAGGCCTCCTGAATTTCCCCGAGCAAGGCCTCGGGCAGATCCAGCGCCTGCTCCAGGCTCAGTTGCTGACGACCAATGGCCTCGGCCAGCAGGCTGTAGACGTTTTTCTCCGAGCAGTTGAGCTGGCGGGCGATCTGCGCCGGCGTCATCCCGGCACACGCCAGGCTAACCAGCTCATGGCGCAAATCCGCCACCACCCGTGGCGCCTCGGCAGTGCCCTGCAGCACCTCGAGAAAGGCCTGGCCATAACGTTCCAGCTTGCGCGCACCGACGCCGCCGACCTGGGCCATTTCACTCAGGGAGCCGGGTTTGCTGCGCAGCATTTCCAGCAAGGTGGAGTCGGGGAAAATCACATAAGGCGGCACGCCATGCTCTTGCGCCAGGTTGCGCCGCAAGGTGCGCAGCGCCTCCCACTGTTCACGTTCCTCACTGCGCACCAATTGGCTGGCATTGCTGGCGCCGCCGCTTTTAGTGCTTTGCGCAGGTTTTAAGTCACGCCGCAGTTGCAGTTGCTGCTCGCCGCGCAGCAGCGGCCGGCAGCTGTCGCTTAAGCGTAAGCCGCCATAACCTTCCAGATCCACATCGGCCAAGCCGCGGGCCACCAACTGGCGAAACAACGAACGCCACTCGCCTTCGCTGAGCGCCTTGCCCAAACCAAATACCGTGAGGTGTTGATGGCCATGGCTGCGCACTTTTTCGTTGTCGCGGCCCAACAGCAAGTCGATCAGATGACCGACGCCATAACGCTGGCCACTGCGAAAAATCGCCGACAGTGCCTGACGGGCCGGCTCGGTGGCATCCCAGGTCTGCACGCCATCGACGCAGTTGTCGCAGTGGCCGCAGGGATTCGGCATTTCTTCATCGAAATAGGCCAGCAAGGCTTGCCGGCGGCAGTGAATCTGCTCGCACAGCGCCAGCATGGCGTCCAGTTTGTGCTGCTCCAGCCGCTTGTGGCGCTCGTCGCCATCGGAGTTATTCAGCATCTGCTTGAGCATCAACACATCTTGCAGGCCGTAGGCCATCCAGGCATCGGCCGGCAAGCCATCACGCCCGGCCCGCCCGGTTTCCTGGTAATAGGCTTCCAGGGACTTGGGCAAATCCAGGTGCGCGACAAAACGCACGTTGGGCTTGTCGATGCCCATGCCAAAGGCGATGGTGGCGACCATGATCAGGCCTTCCTCATTGAGGAAGCGCTTCTGGTGATAGGCGCGCAAATCGCTCGGCAAACCGGCGTGATACGGCAGCGCAGGGAAGCCCTGGGCCGAGAGAAAGGCGGCCACCTCGTCAACTTTCTTACGCGACAGGCAATAGACGATGCCGGCATCGCCGCGCCGCTCAGTCAGAAAGCCGAGCAACTGTTTGCGCGGCTGCTCTTTTGGCACTATGCGGTAGAAAATATTCGGCCGGTCGAAGCTGGCCAAAAACCGCTCGGCGTTTTCCAGGTGCAGGCGCTGAACTATTTCTTCGCGGGTGCGCATGTCCGCCGTGGCGGTCAGGGCGATGCGCGGCACATTCGGGAACAGCTCGGCCAGTTGCCCCAGCTGCAGGTATTCCGGGCGAAAATCATGGCCCCATTGCGACACGCAGTGGGCCTCGTCGATGGCAAACAGGGCGATTTCCAGGCCCTGCAAGAACGCCAGCATGCGTGGCTGCACCAGGCGCTCGGGGGCCAGATAGAGCATCTTGATCTCGCCACGGCGAATCTTGTCGGCGATCTCGCGCTGCTCGGCAGCATTCAACGTCGAGTTCAGCGCCGCGGCCGCCACCCCCAACTCGTCGAGGGTGGAGACCTGATCGTCCATCAACGCGATCAGGGGTGAAACCACCACCGCCAGGCCTTCGCGCAGCAGCGCCGGCACCTGGAAACACAACGACTTGCCACCGCCGGTGGGCATCAGCACCAGGGCATCACCCCCCGCCGCCACACGCTCAATAATCGCCTGCTGGCGACCACGGAATTGGTCATAGCCAAAGACGTCTTTGAGAATGCGTTTAGCCTGCACCAGCATAGAAACTCCAAGTCTTAACGCAGCGCCGCATTGCTGAGCCCCGCGCAGAGCAGACAGCGCCAAGCAAAAACGCTTGAAACGGCCATAAATCGGCCATTATACGCAAGCTGAGACGGCAAAGGCCCGTGCCTATCAGACTGTGTGAAAACGTAGCGAGCGAAGGTTAGGCAAGGCAAAAACAAGCGAAAAGCGCAGTTTACGGGCTGTAAGTGAGCATTTGAGCCTGTTTTTAACGCCGCATAACCGAGCGCAGTAGTTTTGACACCGTCGGATATCACCGGCGGTTTTGCCGCCAGCGCGGCACTAGACTAGACTTGTCCTTCGCTTATTCTTTCAAGGTAGCCCCAGATGTCATTCGCTGAGCAATTGAACCGCCTGCAAGCCTTTCTCGACGCTGACGAATTGCACGATGAGGCGCTCGATTATGTGGCCGCCCACGGTTTCCTGACCGCACTGTCGATTTGCACCGAGCAACCGAGCGAGCGCGAATGGATTGACGCCTTGTTCTCCGAGCCGCCGCACTATCGCAGCGACGAAGAACGCGCGGATATCGAAGCCACCTTGATCCAGCTCAAATCCCATATCGCCCGCCAACTGGCCAGCGATGACGAGCCGGAAATCCCTTGCGAGCTGGACCTTGGCGATGAACCCGATGACTCGGACCTGCGCGGCTGGTGCATCGGCTTTATGGAAGGCGTGTTTCTGCGCGAAGCCGCCTGGTTTGAAGACGCCGAAGACGAGGTTAGCGAGCTGCTGCTGCCGATCATGGCGGTCTCCGGCCTGTTCGACGACCAGCCCGAGTTCAGCGACATCGCCCGCGATCGCAACATGATTGATGACATGGTCGAGCAGATCCCTGAACTGCTCACCGCGTTGTTCTTGCTCTGCAACGCCCCGGATGAAAAACCTGCCCTGCTGAAGCCGCGTCACCACTAAGCGCGCTAGCGCCATGCCCAGCTTGCGCATACATCCCCATGCGGGCGTTCGCTACGCGTTGTTGCTGCTGGGCTGGTTGAGCGTAGTGTTGGGCGTAATCGGCATATTTCTGCCGCTACTCCCGACCACACCCTTCCTGCTCCTGGCCGCCGCCTGTTTTATGCGCAGCTCGGCACGCTTCTATCACTGGCTGGTGCAGCACTCGCGGCTTGGCCCCTGGATTCACGCTTACCTGGATGGCCGCGGGATACCGCGGCGCGCCAAAATCTACGCAATCAGCTTGATGTGGTCGAGCATCGCCCTCTCCTGCTACCTGGTTCCGCTTATCTGGGCCCGAGCATTTATGCTGATGAGTGCAATACTGGTAACGCTGTACATACTGCGGCAAAAAACCCTGCCCGCGCGTACCGCCCCTCAATAACCCCCTGGCATATGAGCCATGAATGCAGACGTGCATACGCGAATAAGTAGCCCAGCGAGGTATTGCCGCGCACGCACCGGGCTCAGGCCCGCGCTGCTGGCTTGCCTGCTGGCTTGCGTCGCCATCAGCTATGCCGACTGGAATTTCGACCTGATTATCCGCAACGCCGAAAAACGCTATGGCAACATTGGCAGTGCCAAAGCTCGCATTGAAGAATGGGACAGGCTGATCAACAGCAGCCTCAATGTTGAGGAAAACGAGAAACTCAAGGTCGTTAACCGCTTCTTTAATCGGCAGTTGCGCTTTGTCGATGACAGCCAGAACTGGCGGCAAAACGATTACTGGGCCACCCCCATCGAAGCCTTGGTCAAAGGCGCCGGGGACTGCGAAGACTACGCCATCGGCAAATACTTCACGTTGCGCCGCTTGGGCGTGCCCAGCGAAAAACTGCGCATTACTTACGTCAAAGCACTCACCTACAACCAGGCACACATGGTGCTGACCTACTACAGCAATCCCAGCGCCATACCCTTGGTGCTCGACAATCTGGTTGGCGAAATTCGTCCGGCCTCGCAACGCAAAGACCTGTTACCGGTATACGCCTTCAATGCCGAGGGCCTGTACTTGCCGGGCGCGGCCGGCGGCAAACGCGCCAGTGACAGCAAGAAGCTCTCACGCTGGCAAGACCTACTGAAAAAAATGCGCGAAGAAGGCTTCGCCATTGGCGAGGGTTAGGAGAATCCAATGTCATTACTCAAACAATTGTTCCTGGCGATCTGCCTGTTTTTACTGGTGGCCTTTACCGGCAGCTTCATTGCCGGCGTCGAAAGCTCCCGCGAGCAGTTAATCAGTCAGTTGCGCTCCCACGCGCAAGACGCCGCCACCGCACTGGGGCTGTCGATGACCCCGCACGTTGACGACCCGGCGATGCTCGAACTGATGGTCAGTTCAGTGTTTGACAGCGGCTACTTCGCCAGCATTCGGGTGCTGCGCATCCCCGACGGTGAGGTGATAGTTGAACGCAGCAATACCCAAGCCAGCGATCAGCAAGTACCCGAATGGTTCGTCAAACTGGTCGATCTGCGCGCCCAAGGTGGCGATGCCCTGATCATGCGCGGCTGGGAGCAAGCGGCGCGGGTCGAAGTCATGAGCCATCCGCAGTTTGCCTTGGCCAAACTGTGGGACAGCGCCATTGCCAGCCTGGTCTGGCTGCTGATCTGCGGCCTGGTGAGCGCCATCCTTGGTGGCTGGCTGTTGCGCACCCAATTGCGACCGCTGGACAACATGGTCCATCAAGCCGAAGCCATTACTCGCCGGGAGTTTCTCACCACCCCGCATATCCCCCGCACTCCAGAGCTCAAGCGGGTGGTACTGGCGATGAACCAGATGGTCGAAAAACTCAAAACCTTGTTTGCCGAAGAAGCCTCGCGCAGTGAAAAACTGCGCGCCGAAGCCTATCAAGACAGCCTCACCGGTCTGGCCAACCGTCGCCTGTTTGAGATTCATCTGGCCGACCACCTGACTGAAAACGATCAGCATGCCGAAGGCTACCTGCTGCTGTTACGACTGAATGACTTGGGCGGCCTCAACCAGCGTCTCGGTGGGCAACACACCGACGCACTCATCAGCGCCATAGGAGACTACCTCAAGCGCCTCCAACTGCAGCACGGCAACGCGCACTGGCTGGCCTCACGCAACCGTGGCGGCGAATTTTCACTGCTCGCACCGGGACTTGCCCGCGAAGACGCCGACCTGTTGGCGAGCGAGTTGTGCGAAGGCTTAGAGAACCTGCGCCAAACCGGCGCCTCGGACTGTACGCCAGTGGCCCACCTGGGCTTGGCGGCCTTCAAACAAGGCGAAACCGTCGCCAGCGTATTTGGCCGCGCCGACCAGGCGTTGGCCCAGGCCGAAAGCAATCCGAGCGCACCCTGGGCGCGCGTGGATGACTTCGAGACAGTGCCCAGCCAAGGCCTGCGCGACTGGCGCGGCTGGATCGATGAGGCGCTCACTCAAGG
>MHZN01000235.1 GCA_001830395.1 Pseudomonadales bacterium RIFCSPLOWO2_12_59_9
CATCGACAGCAGCGGCGGCGAAGTCGATCGCCCGGGCCTCGATGCGGCGCACCTGCAGCGCCGGGCGGCCGACCCGAACCTGGAACCCTGGCCGGCAGCCGCGGGCATCAGCGACCCCGCCGACCCGCTCGCGCTGGATGTGGTGTTCTGTGGTGGGCATGCGCAATACGTGACCTTCTTCTGCACCCTGGCCGAGCGCTACGCGGGGCGCATCGACGCCGCCTAGCCGAGCGCAGCAGTGGCTAGCGCGCCGCCAGCAACCGCCGCACCTCCCGCTGTACCATGCTGGCGTATTCCGGCGGCGTCATCTGCGCCAGTTGCGCCCGCAGCCATTCTTCCCACTTGCCTTTGCGCTTGCTCTTTTCGCCGACCAGGCGCGCCGCATCGACCTTGGTACGGTGCAGGTTCTGCTGCCAAAGCTCGAACAGCCGGGCCTTTTCCGCCTCCTCGACGTTGCGTTGTGCGCTGGGTTTGTTTGCCAAGTTGAAGCTCATCGAGCACTCCTGCCGCTGGAAAAAGGGCGCGAATTCTACGCATTTTCTCCATGTTGGCCAGGCTTGATTCACTGCTGTCGTGGGCATGCCGGTGAACCAATGGTGCACTGCCTGCGGCGAGCGACACCCTACGGGTCGCGGATTGCCCAGATCGAGCGGCCTACACGACCGTAGGGCGGTCCGGGCGGCGTTCCGTTCGCAGCGCAGCGACAGCCCTACGTGCTGCACGGTGCTGCGCCTTGCCGCGAACGCCTGGCTCAGCTCTTCAGCCGATAACCGGTCTTGAAGATCCAGCCGACGGTGAGCACGCACAGCAGCAGGAAGGCGAAGATCATGCCCAGGCTGAGCGCCACGTTGACGTCGGAGACGCCGTAGAAGCTCCAGCGGAAGGCGCTGATCAGGTACACCACCGGGTTGAACAGGGTCACCGTCTGCCACGCCGGCGGCAGCATGCTGATCGAGTAGAAGCTGCCGCCGAGGAAGGTCAGCGGGGTGACGATCAGCGCCGGGACTATCTGCAATTTCTCCCAGCCGTCGGCCCAGACGCCGATGATGAAACCGAACAGGCTGAAGGTCAGCGCGGTGAGCACCAGCAGGGCCAGCATCCAGAAGGGATGGAGAATCTCGAAATCGACGAACAGCCGTGCCGTGACCAGGATCACCAGGCCCAGCACGATCGACTTGGTCGCCGCCGCGCCGACATAGCCGACCAGGATCTCCAGATAGGACACCGGCGCTGAGAGCAGCTCGTAGATGCTGCCGGAATATTTGGGCATGTAGATGCCGAACGAGGCGTTGGAGATGCTCTCGGTGAGCAGCGCCAGCATGATCAGCCCTGGCACGATGAAGGCGCCGTAGCTGACGCCCTGGACCTGGGTCATGCTCGAGCCGATGGCCGAACCGAACACCACGAAGTACAGCGAGGTGCTGATCACCGGAGTGGCGATGCTCTGCAACAGGGTGCGCCAGGTGCGCGCCAGTTCGAACAGGTAGATGGCGCGGATCGCGTAGAAATTCATGCCCGTGCCTCCCTGACCAGGTTGACGAAGATGTCCTCCAGCGAGCTCTGGCTGGACTGCAGGTCCTTGAAGTCGATGCCGTGCTGGGCCAGGTCCTTGAGCAGCTCGGCGATGCCGGTGTGCTCGTGCTGGGCGTCGAAGGTGAACACCAGGGCATGGCCCTGGTCCGCCAGCTCCAGGCGGTGGCCGTTCAACCCGGCGGGAATGCTCGCCAGCGGCTGCTGCAGCTGCAGGGTCAGTTGCTTCTTGCCGAGCTTGTGCATCAGCACCTGCTTGTCCTCGACCAGGATGATCCGGCCCTGGCTGATCACGCCGATGCGGTCGGCCATCTCCTCGGCCTCCTCGATGTAGTGGGTGGTGAGGATGATGGTCACCCCGCGCGCGCGCAGGCCGCGGACCATGTTCCACATGTCGCGGCGCAGTTCGACGTCGACCCCGGCGGTAGGCTCGTCGAGAAACAGGATCTGCGGCTCGTGGGACAGCGCCTTGGCGATCATCACCCGGCGCTTCATGCCGCCGGACAGTTCCATGATCTTGGCGTCGCGCTTGTCCCACAGCGACAGGTCGCGCAGCAACTGCTCCAGGTAGGCGGGATCGGCCTTCTTGCCGAACAGCCCGCGGCTGAACTTGACCGTGGCCCAGACGGTTTCGAACACGTCGCTGACCAGCTCCTGGGGCACCAGGCCGATCTGCGCCCGCGCCGCGCGGTAGTCCTTGATGATGTCGTGACCGTCGACCAGCACCTTGCCGCTGCCCGGGTTGACGATGCCGCAGATGATGCTGATCAGGGTGGTCTTGCCGGCGCCATTGGGGCCGAGCAGAGCGAAAATCTCGCCCTTGCGGATATCCAGGTCGATGCGTTGCAGCGCCGGATGGCCGGAGGCGTAGGTCTTGCTCAGTTGCTGGATGGAGATCACCGGTTGCACGGGAGGGCCTTGCTGGGAAAAAGAAACACAGAGTGAATGAAAACTGGCGCGGGGTGAAGCCGGTACGCCATGCCACGGCCGACGATGGGCGGCCCTTGAGGCGAAATCGCCACGCTAGCATGATGGACGGCATGAACCCTACCCCTGCCAATTCAGGTTCGGCCGACGCCGCGCTGGCGGCCTTTCATCCCGCGGTCGCCGCCTGGTTCCGCCGCCGCTTCGACGAGCCCACGCCGGCCCAGGTCGCGGCCTGGCCGGCGATCGGCGCCGGCCGCTCGACCCTGGTCGCCGCGCCCACCGGCTCGGGCAAGACCCTGACCGCCTTCCTCGCCGCCATCGATGCGCTGGTGCGCGAAGGCCTGGCCGCCGGCGGCGAGCTGGAGGAGCGCTGCAGCGTGGTCTACGTCTCGCCGCTCAAGGCGCTCTCGAACAACATGATGCCCAGCAGGCCGACAGCGATCACGTCCAAAGTGGTGAGGCCGCGATGCACCAGCACCTTGTCCATCACCACCTGGAAAAACAGCGGAGTCAGCAGGGCAAATATCTGCAGCACGAAGGACACCAACAGCACTTCGCCCAGCAGCTTGCGGTACTTGACGATGGCTGGGATAAACCAGGTGAAGTCGAACTTGCTCAGCTCGCCGGCGAGGCTGGCTTGGGAGGGAATCAGCATCAGCTCGCCAGTCAAGCGTGCCTGTAACTCCTCGAAACTCAACACTTCCGGGCGCTGCACCAGCGGGTCGTGGATCAGGGCTTTGCCGTCGTCCAGGCGGGCGATGATGAAGAAACGACCGTCTTGGCTGACGGCAATCGCGGGAAGTGGGGTGTGTTCCAGACGCTCGACCTTGCTGCGGACGAACTTGGCTTTTAGATCCAGCTGTTTCGCCGCCAGCAGCAACTCGGGCTTGGCAAACTGCCGGCCGTTGTCGAGGTATTCGTGAGCGAGCTGCTCAGGGGAGGCGGCGACATTATGAAAGCGCGCGAGCATGACCAGGCAGGCAAGGCCCGTGTCGGCCTCAGCTTGAATAGCCGATTCTGGGTGTTCGTCGTGCATCAGAGTCCCTTCTTCTACAGCATCCATAGCCGCTGACCGATGTTCGCCGGGTGACACTAGCCTGCGAACCTAACGGCTGAATTAAGCAAGGGGGAAGTGTCGAGAAACTGACAACATTCTTGCCTGCACAAATAACGTTAAAAATACGACGCGCGATAGTAGCCAAATGACATCTCACGATCAAGGCAATCACCCTGAAAGGTGGCGTGGTTCATAGCTTAGCCGGGCAGATCGTAGGCAGATGACAAAGCCACGAGACAGGGTGATCGCTCTCATGGTCAATAGCGTGCAATTGACTGGTCAAGTTCACTGCAAACAGCTGGTCAGATGAAATGCAAATGAGTGGTCAAGTTCATGCAATTACGCATTCAACAACCAGCTATCCCCGGTAGAGTTTGAAACGCGACATTTATTGAGCTTGGAAAGTGTCTAGGAAATCCGGGGCGATTCAGTGAACGGTGAATGTCTCATTCGTATTCCATCCTCAGATCTTGGGCTTGAGCCACAAGATCATTCATTGCTTGGCGGCTTTCAGCTGTCCTGCGCTGCTTGTAGTCCATCAGATCGACGAACTTCACGCGGCGATGAAGACCAACTTTGGTATGCGGGATGGCGTTCTCATCCAGCAACGTCACCAGATGCCGACGAGAGGCGCTAAACAGATCCGCCCCTTCCTGAGTGGCAGGCGCCACATAATTCACCACTTTCGCCAAGAGAGCTCTTCGTCGCCGAAGGCCAAAGGCCAAAAGCCACCATAAGGCTAACCGAAATAACGATTTTCCCCAGGCTGACAGGATGGCGAACTTGCTTGACTGCAGCGAAAAAAATTTTCATGCTGTCTCTACGTCATGACGGTGGCGTCCAGCTCTAGTCCAGTGAAGCCCTGTGCACCGTCTCTTCACCACCTACCTAAGCAGCCACCTTGATTGGCCGGCGACTTCTAGAGCTACGCAGGCCATGAGAGATTTGGCCCATGAAAGAACTTCCTGATACACCATCCTTAGCTTTTTTCAAAGCTGATGCCAAGATTCTACACAAGAAGGCAGCTGCTTTGACTCGCTTAGAATCTCAACATGCTCGAGAGGTTCGGAGTGTCAACTACACTACTTGTCTAGAGTCTCTTGCAAGCGGGTATGGTTCTACATACCGAAGCATAGCCTTCGAAGAGCGCTTGATTTCCAAGTATATCTCGCACTCGTTCAAGAAGGGCTTCTGGAAAAATCCTTTTGATGGCAGTTATCAACGCGGTCGTTTTTTACTGCAATTCGATGCAATAGTTGAAACCTTACGCGACGGAGTTCCTTTAGCGAAGGCGGCCGAGAGAAGAGAAATAGATTTTGCTAAGTTTCATTTTAGCAACCTGCTCTTTTCAAAAGTATCCACAGTTTTGAGCATAAAAAAACTGCCAGACTTCAGTAGGATTGAGGCGCCAGGGAGCCTGATAGAAAGTTCGTGGTTGCAGGATGTAGAGAGCTTAAGCGAGGCAAATTTCAAGGATGCCAAATTTTACAATATTACCTGCGACCCTATTGTGAGACCTGGTGTCAATTGTTATAGAGCAGACTTCAGCGGTGCGGATCTGCGTGGCGCTGATTTCAGAGACTCTTACCTGCGAGGCTCATTCTTCAAACGAGCTCTGCTTGAAGGGGCAGACTTTCGAAATTCAAACATCTACGAATGTAACTTCACTGGAGCTAAAGGACAGTTTGTAACTGGTTTCGTGGAAAATTCCGAGTGGTTCGTTGAACCCGTCAAAAAACACAAAGCCTATTGACTCGAAGAGGTTAGCCATTTAATAAAATTGGCTAACCTCAGCAGAGTATTAAACTGCTCTGCTTTATATCACGCATGCATTGAGAGGAGAGCCTACGTGTGCAGTAGGCACGGGGGCCAAAGCAAAGGTGGGCTTGTAATGAGGGGGAGTCCATATACGGACATTGGCGACTTATAGCTTCTGGCCGAAGGCTACCGGCGGCGAGAGACTGCTTTCTATAAAATCAACGAGTCGGCAGTCAGCGGCGCTGCCGCTCTGCATAAAAACACACTCACCAACAAAGCCAGGGCCACGCTGGAGCTGGCTGCACGACCACGGCACTCGGAGCTACCGGACATAGATCACCATGACACTGCATTAGAATACGGCTCACCACCTGGAGTATCGGATGCGGCATCAACGAGCATCTTACGAGCTTTTATATCTCTCGTTAGACGAGCGTAACTTTTAGCTGGCCATTTATTACGAACGTAGGTGTCCGCCACTAATAAACGAAGTCGAAGCCCAACATCTCTGCTCGCAAACCAACCGACCTCAGGCAACCATGACACTAGAATCTCTCGCGCTTGCCCGTGCAACCTGCCACTCAAAACTCTGTCGTGTACGGCATCGAAAAGCATCTCGACTGCCTTCCATCCTTCATCACCGCCCGAGACAAGTGCTAGCGTCAGAATGAAGCTATTGAGCGTGTCCTCTTGATCACCCCATAGGTCATTCGAGACTTTTTTGAGCGCGTCAACCCATGGTCCTGGACCAGCAGTTATCACCTCTGGCTTAAACCAACCTAGTGAATCTGCAAGTTTGTAGAGCAGGCTGGCACGTGTAATTAAAACCATTATTTCCGGGTTGAGCAGGACTTTCGGTCGACGCGCCAATTCCTTTGCCCAAACCCCGGCAACATTTGCATTCGGATCATTTGAAGCCTGGATAACTTGAGCAGCGGTGATAATAGGGAACTGCTCAAACGCAACCACTGCGAGTCTTTCGTCCTTGCGCGGTAGCAAGCGAAAAATCAGGTCCGACAGGCCTTTGATCTCCCGAGGTACCAATCGAAGCTGCTCTGCTAGGGTTACGTCGTCGAGCTCAAGCGCGGCATCCTCAACCAAGAGCTCCGGCCGCTCCTGAAATATGCGCCCCCGAACGTGCGGATAGCCGCTAGTAAGAGCCCAAAACTCAGACGCTTCAATCTGAGATGTTGCGGCTTCGAAGATCAAGCTACCCAAAGAGTCGGTGGCAATTGCAGTAATCTCTCCAAGATCAAGGAGTTCGGACGACTGTTCTGGCCACAATTTTTTCAGCCTGACGACCCCAGTCTTGGTTGGAGGTGGGAAGTCGGGATCGTCCTGATACAAAAGCTTGCAGAGCAGTACGGCTTGCGCGGAAGAGACCAAAACTCCGTCGACGAGATCCTGCTTGAGTAGCCCAGCGTCCTCCTGACCAGGGAAGGAATTCCGTACAGTGTTAATCAAGCGCGACGCGGTGATTTTTTCCTGGGGCGAACTGTTCATCTCTTTGATTTCGATGAGCGGCCTGAAAGAACTGCGCTGCCGGCGAACGTCTTGACCATAACGCCAGAGAAAACGACGCAGGGATCCTTTTGTACCGTCCTGAACATCCGAAGCTGCAACGGAAAGCCAAGCAATGTCAGCCTCCTCGCTCCTAGTCTTAACTGCTTCCGGGCGCAGCCCCAGGACCGCCGTGATGTCAAAACGGGCTACGCCAGGTGAACGATGCACCTGCGAGGCGGAGGTCTGAAAACGAAGATTGCGCCGAAGTCGCGGCCACTGTTGCGACCACACTGCAAAAAGAGGCCCGTCAAGCTCACCTGGCGACGCGACTTCAATCGCTGACTCACCTTTCGCATACAGCGCAGCGAGCAGCCGCCTCACAATGACGTCATCTATCGGCGCACTTGAATTGGCAATGAGGGAGGCCTCTATCGCTAAGGGCTCGCGATAGCGGGCCGTATCAGCAGGGTTAGCCGGTCGAATAACGAGCTCTTGTAGTACCGACAACTGTTCGATCGACTCAAGGAAGGCAGGCTCGATAAGCAACGCATGGGTCCAGACGCACCCCGGCCGAGACATCTCTGGCGCTGGCCATGTACGCATGAGGACGTAGCGCCCAATAGTAGGTACCGGTATGCCCGTCCAGTAGCCTTCAGAGCGGCCAAAGACCGTCCCTGGAGCAAGATCACTCAGTTCGGTAAGGAAAGATGTTTCTGACCCAAGAGGCAGTGAGGATGCAAGCAGTTTATGGCCGTCATCGTATCCAAATAAGCATTGATCGAGTTTCATTGGCCCGCCGACATAAGCCAAACAAGCGGGACTGTCAGATCGTTGCCATCGCTTTCAGGCCCGGCAATCTGAATGCGTCTGCTAGGCATCAGTTTCGCAGCCTCATCGACGGCCGGAGTGTCCTCAAGATCAACGCCCTGAGCCGAAACGCCGTAAACCTCATGTCGGAATGACGTCTCGTTTGCTCTCAAGAATTGATCGACAAGTGGCATGTGCCTGGCCAGCCATTGCCGGGGAGTAAGCTCCATATCTCTAGCGAGATCCCAAGCTGAAATTAATACCGCGAGACGGCGACAACGCGATTCGAAGGGAGGGCGTAGAAGGTCGCTGAGTAGCTGAACGATCTTGACCTGCGCAGGCAGAAGCTTTGGTTCCCACTCTCGTCCATGAGTGGGATTAGACGAATTGCCTTCAGCGCCAAGATCCGCTTCGCCTGATCCTAGCTCTATGGCATCCCCATCAGGCAGTCTTGCATTCAACTCGACAACGGAAAGATTGTCTTCTTTCACATCTGCGCTGACAAAAAACAGAATTCCATCGTCCTCGGAAACCTCCCTTAGAAACTCGGGACGGCAGCGACGCTCCACGATCTGACGATCAAAGACCTCACCGGCAAGATCTGGAAAGTAGGCCATGCCGCGCACACCAGTTTCTCGATTCCGGAGGTTTATCGTCACATTCATGTCGCCGACGTGTGACGTCCGAGGCACCTTCTGAAAAGTCCGCCACGCTTCGGAGATTTTATTGAGATACGCCAAGTCACCACGGTAACCATCTAGCGTTAAGCGGCAGTCGGTCTCCTCAGACTCAATGAGGTGCCAGAGCGCAGCTAAGAAAGTGGTCTTGCCTGACGCAGGCAACCCCATTATGACGAAGCTCGCGTTCATTGCAGCATTCCTCTTAACAGGAGACGGTCAAATTCATCCGTCAGATCTGGCTGTACAACATCATCAATGGGTAGGGGTTGCGGAGGAGTTAGCCAGCTTCGAAGGAGCGGGGCAAGGCCAGTAGCAGGGTCGACAACCCCATCAGGGTCGCGAGCGGCGGTTCGAAACGCCGATACCTGGTACGTTCCACCGAATGCTGCGATAAGACGATTCTCAAATTCGGTCAACGCTTCAAGAGCCGCAGCAGCCTCCGCCCCATCCAACAAATCGAGCTTAGTAGTTACAAGCTGAACCTTTGTGCCCGGCTTAATGGTTCCGGTCTCATCTAGCGCACGAATGATATGCCGAGTCGAAGCGAACACCTCCGCTCGCTTACGAGCGTCCAGCACTCGCTCGCCATCGATGATGAACGCAATAGCAGCAGCCTTGCGAAGTTCGATCATCTCGACAGCGCGTTCTGGATTATCGCGAATCTCGCGATAGATTTCGCCGGCACGTTCGGAAATCAGAAGATCGGTACGGCGTTGAAAATCGGACTCGTCGGACACGGCTAAATGGAAAAAACGCAAGCCATCTTGAGCTGAAGTCCGCGGAGTATCTGGGCGTTCAGCGCCCGACTCGGCTCGTGACTGAAAGCTCTTCATTTCGAAGCCCAAAAGGCTCAGGCTATGGCAAAAGAAAGTATCGGCAAAAGGGCCACGAAGGAATCGCTCGTAAATTTCGGCAACCAACGTAGTCTTGCCGCCATTTCGCTCTCCGACCACTGCGATTACCGAAGCTTCACGCCAACGCAGTAGCTCGTCAGCGTCCTCCAGCGACAACATTGCTGACGAAGGCAGTGTTGTCCAACGTTGATCAGGTTCGAAAACCTGCTCTGTAACCGACTGCTCAAAGACATCAACGTCATCGTCAATTTCATCACGCTCGTCTGTCACAGAAGTTGCCCTAAAAGATGTTCACGATAAAGTTGCTCCGCAAGCGAAAGCGGTTCGAAACTGATCGAAGCATCGAAACCGGTTACAGCTTTAAATCGCGCATGCCAAGCACCTGGACCTATAGTTCGAGCCAAATCAATTGCTGCCGTAATTGGAGCGAGCCTCGGCGGTAACTTTGCATTGATCTGCAGCTTTTCAATATCCACTAAAGCTATGCTGTCAATAGTCGTTGAAAGCTCACGTGTCTCCGATCCTTTCGCCTTCTTGGAGATGGCGATTACCCGCTCCAGCATGGCCGGCGCAGCGACTGGACCGAGTTCAGAGCATGTAGTTAAGGTGCCCAGATCAATGGCGCCAACAAGTGCTGCCTGCTGAGGGTCAAATTTTGTAAACCCTCTCTCCAGCAATCGGCTGTGCCCGCCAATCAGCCACCAGAGCATTTGTGTTTCTTCACGCATCAGCTTCATCTGACGATCAAGTTCGGCCAACGCGTTATTGGACTGAGCAACGATAGCTTTACCCGAATTCTGCGCTTCGGTTCTGACCTTACCGAGCACTGCTGCAAGCTTCGCCCAGTCACTCTCAGTAGCGGTATTTGCAATATCCTGAGCAAGATCTTTGAAGGCAGTTGGAGCAATCTTCTCAACCGCCGCCGGCGAGCGATTCTCCACCGACCGGATACCAAGAGCCTTCTTGGCGCTAGCAACGAGCCACTCTGCCTGAGAGGGTGGGCGCTTCCCCGCAACATGCCCCACAGTCACAGCAAGGATTGCTATGCAATTTCCCCCTGCCACTAGCTGATCTAGCATAGCTGCAGCTAACACTCGTGCCTCGCGCGCGTTGTTCACTAGGCTAAAACTTGCATCCTCCTTAACAAATTCGTCTCGAAACCACCCTAGATCGACGTCAGGGCTTTCGTAATAGGTAGCCGCCAAGTCCAAAATTTGTTGATCAGTGATGTTTGTAACGATGCGTTTAGACGACTCGCATCGATGAGTAATCAACTGAGCATTGGGCGTGAGACCCGCTTCGGCATATCGGTCCGCAAATGTAGGTTGACTCATTTTCTGTCCTTTCATCCTTGTTCTGCTGAAGATACTGCTTCGGCGAGCGCCTCAAGCCTGCCGCGCTCATGCGCGCGAATGAAGACTCGCCGAAAGCGCTCGTGATCGGGAAGGCGCATGTCCTCTTCTTCCAATAGATCCAACCTTCCTGCGATCTCAGATTTTTTGCTGAAGGAAAGTTTGTAGAAGCGAAGACCTAAATCTCGGAGGGTGTTCATCGCATCTCCTTCCTCGATAGGCATCGCAACTGGCCCTGCCACAAGCGTCGGCAGAACCGCTGAGAAAGCGGTTTGGCTCGGAGCTGGGCGCCAGCTCTCAAGCGAAATTGCATGCTCGAACACAGAAGAGGCTCTGTCCATTTTTGCGTGGAAGCCACCAGGAGCCGATTGCCACACTCTTACATGCGCTCGAATGTTCAGGATCCGCCTGTCGGGCCCGCCCTCAACCGCGAGTTCGATCAAATTATATCCTGGCTCCCACCCAGACTCCTGCAGATCAGGTTGAGCTGCACTGGCTGTCAGCCTGATGTAATCACGGTTCATATCAACTCGGTTCGTGTGAACATGACCAAAAATTTGCAAATTCGCGACGTCATTAAGGTGGTCTTCCAGAACACGAGCCTGACGTATCCAGGACAAATGATGGTGCGCTACAACCACGTTCACCACACCATCCTCTCGGAGAATCTGCATGCTGGCCGGGTCAACGAACAAGTCACGCTCCTGATCACGACTGCTCGACACAAACGAGGTATTCAAGCCCCAAAGACGTAAGGTCGAACCATCGTTGAGCTTGAGGTCGCGCATAGCGCGGGTCCGTTCGGGAGGCAATAAATCACAGAAAAACTGCAGGGCAAATTGATTGTAGTTGTCCAGGCTACGGTAAAGCAGACGGCACGCTTCCGGATCCCTCATTTGCCTGGCAATCTCAGCACTGGGGTTATCTGCGTGCTTGATCCGGTCATGGACCAATTGGACAAGGTTGTGATCCGCCGACGAGCGTACTACGTCATGGTTTCCCGGTACGACAAAGACAGATGCCATTGGGCAACCACAGGCCTCGCAGAGCGAGCTGAGCCAATTCGTGGCGTAGGTATATTCGTCAGGATCGCCTGCGAAGGCGATGTCACCGGAGACGACGATCGCATCTGGGGCGCCTAGCTGCCCGCATTGACGCACCACGTCCCGAACCAGCTCATGCCGCAGGTGATAATTCGGATCCTGAACAGTGCCAATCTCGTCCTTACGGAAGTGAATGTCTGACAAATGTAGTATTAGCAAAATGCCACTCCCTTGGGCTTTGACGCATCCTAAGTGATGTCAGCACGATGTGGAACTTGAATCGCCCCTGGTTTCGTAGACGGCTTCGAGCGGCTGCTTTTGGCTGTGGACTCAACAGATCGATGCTTACTATGAGGGCGTATTCGGTGAGCCGCAAATATGGATATGAATGCATGGGGCCAGCACACATGCGGGTGTTCGAGTCAGTGCAATGAAGCTCTAGCAGCAGAGCGTTCATGTTTTACCGGCGCAGCGTATCAACTCAAACCAGCAGGCCGTATTAAATCTTCCGGCTCCAACAGGTGTAGGCGCTGCACCAACTTGAACACCCTGCTGGTCTAACCTGATACACCAAACCGGAAAGGCCTGAACACCCTGCCGCACCAAATGACCGGAAACCATCCGTAAACGACCGCTACGAAATGCGATTAAATAAACTTAATCGAGCCTTAAAAAAGCCCAGCGCATGGCTGGGCTTGGGACTTCTTGGGCAGGAGGGAAGTTAATCTGTTCGGTTATTAAGTGCCGTGAAGTTCAATTGCATGACAAAACTGCTTGTCGACTTTACTTGCCATGAGTCATATTCACTACATTGCAGTTATATTTGTTTATTGTGATATTAACAACTCCACCTTTATCCGTATGAAGCGTACCTACCACATCCCATAAATCCCCATTCGCAGTCGCAGAATACGGCCTCTGAATCTCAGATCTTTCTTTTCCGTAATATATAAATGTAATTGTTTCAGCTATTCTCTCTGCATCCTCTGCAGTTTTTAATATTACTTGCCGCTCCCCTGCGCACACATTAGATACAACAAAAACGAGCACGAAAAAAAGTGACCCTATAAATCTCTTCATCGCTTTCATCTTTGCACTCTCCCGCCAACAGTACTTACTTCGCCACCAAGTGGAATTCCATTTGGTTTATATATTTTTACCGACCCAGCCGGAGTGCCAAGATAACCAGGAACACCCTCTTGATCATTGCCTTTTTTATCACCATCAGAGAAGTGCTCATTATCAAACCCTGGATCATTACTACCATGCGTATGGTAGTCGCCGGAGTTAGTTGTTCCATTTAGGCACGCGCCAGTTTTCGTTTCAGCTTGAGAACCGGGAATTGGGCTGGTGTAGGTATACGCCCCTGATTCGCACTGGCATATTCTGCCTCCGTACTCTCGCCCCTCAGAAATTGACTGGTCATTAATATCCAATATCGCTTGAATGCCCGCATCATCTCTTCGTGGGTACTCATCGCCAGGGGCTAGTCCCCAGAAATCTATTCGGCTAAGCGGATTACCCATCACATACCCATAGGTATTGAGCCCCCCGCCCAAGCCAATCGGGTCACTTTCAACGTACCGACCGGTGTTGGGGTCGTAATCCCGGAAGTAGTTGTAGTTCAGGCCGCTGTGGCCATCGAACTGCTGGCCGGGGAAGCGTAGCGGCATGTCGAGGACGATGCCGTCGCCATCCACATCACCATTCGCTGTACCTACACCAAAGGCGTCGCTGTTCCAGCTCCACAGCAGTTTCTGGCTGGCGTCGGTGGCTTGGCGTGGGGTGTTGAGGTGGTAGTTGTGCAGGTAGTAGGTATTGCTGCTGGCCACGCTGCCGTTGCTGGCGAACTTC
>MHZN01000236.1 GCA_001830395.1 Pseudomonadales bacterium RIFCSPLOWO2_12_59_9
TCCGCCAGCTCGACCCGCGCGTAGCGGTGCAATGGCAGGTACGCGACGGCGAGCGAGTCAGCCCCAATCAAATCCTGTTTACCCTCGACGGCCCGGCCCGCGCCCTCTTGAGTGGTGAACGCAGTGCGCTGAACTTCTTGCAAACCCTGTCCGCCGTCGCCACCCGCAGCCAGCATTACGCCGATTTAGTGCAAGGCACAGCGGTCAAACTGCTCGACACCCGTAAAACCCTACCGGGCCTGCGCCTGGCGCAAAAATACGCCGTCACCTGCGGCGGCTGCCACAACCACCGCATCGGTCTGTATGACGCCTTTTTAATCAAAGAAAACCACATCGCCGCCTGCGGCGGCATCGCCCAAGCCATAGCCGCCGCCCAGCAAATCGCCCCCGGCAAGCCGGTGGAAGTCGAAGTGGAAAGTTTGGCCGAACTAGAACAAGCCCTGGCAGCGGGCGCCGACATCATCATGCTGGATGAGCTGTCGCTGGACGACATGCGCACCGCCGTAAAACTCACCGCCGGCCGCGCCAAACTCGAAGCCTCTGGCGGCATCAAAGACAGTACCTTGCGTAGCGTCGCCGAAACCGGGGTGGATTACATCTCCCTTGGCACCTTGACCAAGGATATAAAGGCGGTGGATTTGTCGATGCGGCTGAGCCTGTAAAGGGCCGTATGCCCACATTAATTAACTGCTTAAATCGCATTACCACAGCGGCACGCACAATACCCCGGAGGCTATGCCATGAACCGTGATGCCATAGTGCAAACCCTACAAGCCCGAGTACCGCAACTACTGGCCATCTACGCCTTTGGCAGCCATATTCAAGGCACTGCAACGGCGCTGAGTGATCTCGATCTCGCGGTGCTGGTAGCCGGCTATGCCGAGCCACTAACGTTGTGGGCGCTGGCAAGCGACCTGGAAGATATGACTGGCTGCCCGGTGGACCTCCTCGACCTGCGCGCCGCCTCCACCGTCATGCAATACCAAATCATCACTACTGGTCAGCGCTGGTGGGCCAAAGATGCCCAAGCCGGGTTATTCGAGGCGGCCATCTTGAGCGAAAAAACAGCGCTCGATACCGCCCGAGCCGGACTGCTGAGCGACATTCAAAAAGAAGGGAAAGTCTATGCTCGATGATGTGCTGATCAATAAAGCCGCCACCATTGAGCGCTGCGTCGCCAGGGCGCGCGAAGAATACCAGCGCAATACCGCCAGCTTCGCCACCGACTTCACTCGCCAGGACGCCGCCATTCTTAACATTCAGCGCGCCTGCGAGGCCGCACTAGATATGGGCCAACACCTGATTCGGCGTGAACGCCTGGGCGTACCGCAAAGCGCTCGCGACGTCTTTACCCTGCTCGCGCAAAAGCAACGAATTGATCAGGCACTGGCCGACAGTCTCAAGCGCATGGTCGGCTTCCGCAATATTGCCGTGCATGACTATCAGACCCTGCAATTACCCATCATGGTCGCCATTATCGAAATGCACCTGGAAGAGTTCTTGCGCTACAGCCAAACGCTATTGCTGCACGACGCCGCACAATCGTAAGTGGAATTAGCCGCTCAGCGACATAATAAATAATTAAGCAGATAAATCGACTCTGACCCCAACTACCACCGACCCCAATTACCCTTAATCAACAAAAGGATTAACATTCACAGAGCGAGCCTCCGCCTGCCGTCCACCGGGGTAAATCTCCACCCACACGCCAAAGCGACTCTTCACCGGCAGCCAGGTGAAGTTATTATCTACCGGAAATTCACCGACTACAGTTTCATATCGGCCCTTGGCTTTCAGCCCAGCAATCAGCGCACTGCCAGCCTTAGCCTTACCTTCGATCTCGCCCGCATTACATTGCCGATAATACTTGGGCATTAACTGTACGTCCTTGCCGCCTACAGCCGAAAACAAAATATCATTACGCTCCTGAGTATCGACTGGCATTTCAATACAAACTTCTCGCAGCCCGAAAATCGGTAAATTCCGATAAGCCTTATCTGTCGCCGCCAAAATATCCTCTTCATCCAGCTCTAATGCGCTAACAATTTCAAACCGGTCCACCACAAAGACCTTATAGACCGGCCGGGCGATATAGGTTGAATGCATGCCATACGCCAGCGCCAACAACTGAATACAACCCACAAAAAAATAATCGCGAACCAGCTCTGAGCGTCGCTTTTGCGGATTAAAAATCACCAGGGACATTAGCGGCCCCAAACAAACCTCACCCAGCAGCAGCAGAAAATAAAGCCCCGCACCACCCGACCTGTCAGCCAAGGGCGCAGGGTACCAAAGATAAAAAACCACGACAGCGCTTACCAGCGCAACAAACAGCGTAACAAGGCCATGCAATAGCGCCGCTCTAAACTTTGCTAGAAATACTGGCCTAGTAACCGTAAAGCCTTTCATAGCGATCAATATCTCCGAAACAATGCAAAAGGGCCTCCATTGGAGGCCCCTCTATTAACGCGCGTCCTTACAACTGTATTAACCGCGGCACTCGGAAGGAACCAAGTTTTGCGCAAGTGTTGCAGCAGCCGGAGCATTCGCCTTAAGGAGAGAATAGCAAGTCCAAGTGATAGGGCCTGGCGGAAGAGCACCAGCAACCAATGCCGCACCGTTGGAAAATGGAACCAATACCAGGGAGTTAGCACCCGCGGCTGCTATACGAGTAGTATAGTTGAGCGTAATAACACCGGTATCATGAGCGACAACCAGACTAAGCATGTTAAGCGAGCCCTGCGCGCCGCCGACGCTGCCATTGGTACCCAATACTTGAGTACAAGCAGCAGCAGTCCGGCAAGGTACTGGTGCCGTACCGACAGCAGCTATCCCAGGAAAACCGGCAGCATAACCACCAACAGCAAGCGGAGTAACATTGGCCGCGTTATCGGCAACAGTGGCTTTTGCTTCAGACGCCATCAGCAGGCCTTCCGACACGCGTCCACGTACTGTGTAGTCTTGATAGGCCGGCAGTGCAACGGCCGCCAAAATACCGATGATAGCTACCACTATCATCAGTTCGATCAGGGTAAAGCCTTTTTGCAGTTGAGCTTTCATTGGGTGTCTCCTCGACATGGGAAGGTCATGCGACCTGCAATACACAAAGCAGATTACATGCCAAGTTTCTCAGTGACCCATGATCGCGACTACAAGCGGCAGACAACCACTTTATCTTGTCGCCAGACCTGACCCACAACGAACCAAGAGCTTTTCTTTCCCGCATAAAAAGCACGGCTGCTGACGAACATAAGCATGCCAGCCAAGGCGGAAAAGACCACTAACTGACAATTTTTGACACCCGGACGCCGTGCATTTGGCAGCAACCTGGGACTAGGCTATAAGGCTGAGATGATTTTCATGAGCGCGACCCAATGAACGACATCGTCAACCTGAGCGGGCTGGCCAAACAACTGGTGCTGGCAGAGCTGCTGGATGAGAAAACCGCCCAACAGGCCCATGCGCAGGCGCAACGCAATAAAATCTCGCTGGTAACCTACCTGGTACAAAACAAGCTGGTCAAAAGCCGCGCCCTGGCCGAACTGGCCGCCGAGCAATTTGGCGTGGCTTTTTTCGATCTGGGCTGCATCGATAAAGAAGGTCAACCCAAAGACCTGATTAGCGAAAAACTGATTCGCCAACACCGCGCCCTACCCTTATGGCGACGCGGCAATAAACTCTTCGTGGCCGTGTCGGACCCCACCAATCATCAGGCGGTCACCGATATTCAGTTTTCCACCGGTCTGACCACCGAGTCGATCTTGGTTGAAGACGACAAACTCGGCGATGCCATCGACAAGTTCTTCGATAACGCCTCCAGCGGCCTAGAGGGCATGGATGAGCTCGACCTAGACATCCAAGCCAACAACGACGACGAACCAAACAAAGAAACCAGCCAAGAAGCCGATGATGCGCCAGTGGTGCGTTTCGTCCATAAAATGCTACTGGATGCCATTAAAGGCGGCGCATCCGACCTGCACTTTGAGCCTTACGAGAAGAGCTATCGAGTGCGCTTTCGCACCGACGGCATCTTGCATGAGATTGCCCGCCCCCCCGTGCAGCTATCACCGCGGATATCGGCACGCTTAAAGGTGATGGCTGGACTGGATATTTCCGAGCGACGCAAGCCGCAAGATGGCCGCATCAAGCTGCGCATCTCTAAAAGCAAGTCCATCGACTTTCGCGTCAGCACCTGCCCAACCCTGTGGGGTGAGAAAGTGGTGATGCGGATTCTCGACTCATCCAGCGCACAGATGGGCATCGACGCCCTCGGCTATGAAGAGTCGCAGAAAGAACTCTACCTCGCCGCACTGAAGCAACCGCAAGGCATGATTCTGGTTACCGGCCCGACCGGCTCAGGCAAAACGGTATCGCTGTATACCGGCCTGAATATTCTCAACACCGTCGATGTAAATATCTCCACCGCCGAAGACCCGGTAGAAATCAACCTAGAGGGCATCAACCAGGTCAATGTCAACCCCAAACAGGGCATGGACTTTACCGCCGCACTGCGCTCGTTCTTGCGCCAAGACCCAGACATCATCATGGTCGGCGAGATTCGCGATATCGACACCGCCTCCATCGCCATCAAGGCCGCGCAAACCGGACATATGGTGATGTCGACCCTGCACACCAATAGCGCCGCCGAGACCCTGACGCGCTTGCGCAATATGGGCGTGCCTTCGTTTAACATCGCCACCTCGGTAAACCTGATCATCGCCCAGCGCTTAGCGCGCAAACTCTGCAGCTATTGCAAGAAAGAGGTGAAGATCCCCAATGAAGCATTGCTGGAGGAAGGTTTCCCAGCAGACAAGCTCGGCAGCTTTAAAATTTACGGCCCCGTCGGCTGTGAAAACTGCAACGGCGGCTACAAGGGTCGTGTCGGAATTTATGAAGTGGTTAAAAACACGCCGGCCCTGCAACGGATTATCATGGAAGAAGGCAACTCCATCGACATTGGCGCGCAAATGCGCAAAGACGGCTTCAATGACTTGCGCACTTCAGCCCTGCTGAAGGCCATGCAAGGCGTTACCAGCCTCGAAGAAGTAAACCGCGTGACAAAGGACTAATTCATGGCCGCTAAAGCAATAAAAAACCAGCACCTTTAACGGGAGCTGGGCAGACACCGACAAGCAGGGCAACAAGTTCAAGGGTGCTACCAACCCCGAAGAAGTAAACCGCGTCACAAAGGACTAATTCATGGCCGTCAAAGAAATAAAAACCAGCACCTTTAGCTGGGAAGGCAAAGACCGTAAAGGCAACAAACTCAGCGGCGAAACTGGCGGCCAAAGTATCGTGCTGGTCAAGGCACAACTGCGCAAGCAAGGTATTAGCCCGACCAAAGTGCGCAAAAAGTCGGTTTCACTGTTCGGCGGTGGCAAAAAGATCAAACCGATTGACATCGCCCTGTTTGCGCGACAAATGGCGACGATGATGAAGGCTGGCGTGCCGCTACTACAGTCGTTTGAGATTATCGGCGAGGGCCTGGACAATCCGAACATGCGCAAATTGGTCGACGATATCAAGCAACACGTTGCCGCCGGCAATAGTTTTGCTTCTGCGTTACGCACCCGCCCCCTGTACTTTGACGACCTGTTTTGCAATCTGGTAGATGCCGGCGAGCAAGCCGGCGCACTGGAAAACCTACTTGACCGAGTCGCCACCTATAAAGAGAAAACCGAGGCACTTAAAGCCAAGATCAAAAAAGCCATGAATTACCCAATGGCCGTAGTGGCCATCGCGGTTATCGTCACTTGCATTCTGCTACTCAAAGTTGTCCCTCAGTTTGAGGCGGTATTTGCTAATTTTGGTGCCGAATTACCGGCATTCACTCAGATGGTTGTGGGTTTATCGAGGGGGCTGTCGGAGTGGTGGTATTTATTTTTAGCTGGCATAGTAGTGATAATCTTTAGCTTCACCGAAACCAAAAAGCGCTCAGAAAAATTCCGTAACTGGCTTGATCGGGTGGCGCTCAAAGCGCCGGTTGTTGGCGACATCATCTACAAGTCTTCAGTCGCACGTTATGCTCGCACCCTGGCGACCACCTTTGCCGCAGGCGTGCCACTGGTCGAAGCCCTGGACTCAGTTGCCGGCGCGACAGGCAATATCGTATTCAAAAATGCAGTTAACAAAGTTAAACAAGACGTCACCTCCGGCATGCAATTGAACTTTTCCATGCGCTCCACCGGGGTGTTTCCATCCATGGCGATTCAAATGACCGCTATCGGTGAGGAGTCTGGCTCACTGGATATGATGCTGGATAAAGTCGCCAGTTATTACGAGGCAGAAGTCGATAACGCCGTTGATGGCTTAACAGCACTGATGGAACCCTTAATCATGTCCGTGCTTGGCGTACTTATTGGTGGCCTGATCATCGCCATGTACCTGCCAATATTCCAACTGGGCAACGTAGTTTAATTTATGCCCCTGTTCGACTTGCTGGCCAGCCAACCACTGGCCTTGGCTTTATGCACGCTGCTACTGGGATTACTAATTGGCAGCTTCCTTAACGTGCTGATTTACCGCCTACCTAAAATGCTCCAACGCGACTGGCAAGCCCAAGCCCGAGAGATCCTCGAGCTACCCGCTGAAGCGCACAGCGAAATCTTTAACCTGATTCTGCCCAACTCACGCTGCCCGCATTGCAGCCATGAAATCAAGCCTTGGGAAAATATCCCAATCATCAGCTATCTGTTTTTGCGCGGTAAATGCTCAGCCTGCAAGGCGCCGATCAGCCTGCGCTATCCACTGATTGAACTGAGCTGCGGCCTGCTCTCGGCTTATGTCGCTTGGCACTTCGGTTTTACCTGGCAAACCGGGGCGATGCTGCTGCTGACTTGGGGGCTGCTGGCGATGAGCCTGATCGATATTGATCACCAACTACTGCCGGACGACTTGGTATTACCGCTGCTGTGGCTGGGCTTGATCATTAACCAGTTCAACCTATTTACCTCGCCGGCAAATGCGCTCTGGGGCACGGTAGCGGGCTACCTAAGTCTGTGGTCCGTGTACTGGCTGTTTAAGCTGGTAACCGGCAAGGAAGGCATGGGTTATGGCGACTTCAAGCTGCTGGCCATGCTCGGCGCCTGGGGCGGTTGGCAAATATTGCCGCTGACTATTTTGCTGTCATCCCTGGTTGGCGCGGTACTCGGACTAATAATGCTGAAACTGCGCAATGCCGAAACTAGCACGCCAATCCCCTTCGGCCCTTACTTGGCAATTGCCGGCTGGATTGCGCTGCTCTGGGGCGATCAGATTACTGGCACCTACCTGCAAATCGCCGGTTTTAAATGAGCGCAGCCTGGATTCTGGGCTTAACCGGCGGCATCGGCAGCGGTAAAAGTGCTGCAGCCCAACACTTTATTGATCTTGGCGTGCACGCAGTGGATGCCGACCACGCCGCACGCTGGGTGGTCGAGCCGGGCCGCCCGGCCTTGACGCAGATTGCAGCACACTTCGGTACAGGGATTTTGCAGGCTGACGGCCAACTGGATCGCGCCGCATTGCGCGCCCAAATATTCCAGCATCACGAAGAACGCCGCTGGCTCGAAGCACTGCTGCACCCGCTAATCAGGCAGGAGATCATCAGTAATCTGGCCAAGGCCGAGTCGGCCTACGCCATTTTAGTCTCACCACTGCTGGTGGAGTCAGGCCAATACTTGCTCACCCAGCGAGTGCTGGTGGTCGATGCGCCCGAGCAATTGCAACTAGAGCGCACCATGCAACGCGATAACGCCGACGCACAGCAGGTGCAGGCGATCTTGAACGCACAAGCCAGTCGTGCCGAGCGCTTACGTCACGCCGACGATGTACTGCTCAACGACCGCGATATAAACTGGCTGCAGGCCGAAGTTGAGCGCCTACACCGTTTTTATCTAACCCTGCGCACAGGCCAAGCATGAGCAAAACCACCACTGTAACCTGCCCCACTTGCGACTCCCCAGTTGAATGGGGCCCACAAAGCCCGAACCGACCCTTTTGCTCCGAACGCTGCAAGCTGATCGACCTCGGCGCCTGGGCCTCAGAAGAACACAGCATTCCCGCCGACCCACTGGAAGATGAACTGTTCAGCAGCGACATGCCGCCGCGCCAGCACTAACCCCCCCCCAATAAGACCACAGCAAACCTCAGGGCCGCATAAAGCCGTAATCGCGGCCATCATCTAAGTTATCTGCCAAGAACTGCAGCTCTTGCGCTAAATCCGCCGCACTACGGCCCGCCTTACTCTGCTCGACCAGCACACCAAGCAAGGCACGCAAATATAACTGCCGCTCATATCCAGCCGCCTGCGCCGCCAGCATGCCGCGCTGCAGATCTTCTCGCGCCCATGCATAAATCCCCATTACTGCCACCCCCCCTATAATTTGCCTCAGGATGGCGGCAATCCAGAGCCAAGAGATGATACAGATCAATTGGCGCACGACAATCGAGCAACTGAATCATCCGTAATCAACGCCCCGGGCACGCCCGAGCGACGCGCCTGGATAGCGGTCAAATGCAACCAAGCGCAGCTTAATCAGCTAAAGTCACCGACCTCTTGCAACCCCCTGATCGCCATGCCACGTTATTCGCTGTACTGCCTTCTCATGCTGAACCTGCTTTGCACGCCAATACTTGCCGCCGCCCCACGCGCCGACTACGGGAGCGCGCGAATTGATGAGGTCACCAGCATCTACGACGGCGACACCATTCGCGTGACCATTCGCGCCTGGCCTGCAGTGGCGGGCGAACGCGTGCCTGTGCGCCTATACGGCATCGACACCCCAGAACTGCGCGACAAGCGCCCACGGGTATATGACCTAGCCAAGCGCGCCAAACAATTTAGCGTGGCACGCTTACGTGGCGCCAAGCGCATCGAATTACGGCAAATACGCCGCGACAAGTATTTTCGATTGCTTGCCGAGGTCTGGGTGGACGGCCTCAACCTGAGCGACTTACTGCTCAAAGCCGGCCTGGCCAAACCTTATTTCGGCGGCAGAAAAGTCAGCTGGTAGCCGCAAGAGGGCCGAGCGTCACGAACTTTTATTTCGATGCGCGACTAGCCCACACAGACAACCCTCGCACTGGGCCTTTGCCTGTAGCCGGTCTAGACTGCAGGCACAACCAATCGAGGCCCGCCATGTCCAGCCGTCTAAACGAACAAGACCAGCAACGGGTCAACCAGTACCTTAGCGCACCGCAGCATCAGGTCGAACGCCAAGCCTTTAAGCCTTGGCGCCTGCTGCTCGTGGTACTGACTGTCGTGATTAGCCTCGGTCTACTCAGCCGACTACTGAGCCGACTGGTGCATTAAGCCGCAGCAATAAGGCATCGGCAGACGCTTTACCAGCGACTAAATCTCAGGCAAAAAAAAGCCCCGATTTAACATCGGGGCTTTAATTTGGTGGGTCGTGTGGGATTCGAACCTACGACCAATTGGTTAAAAGCCAACTGCTCTACCAACTGAGCTAACGACCCAAAAATGGTCGGGGTAAGGGGATTCGAACTCCTGACATCCTGCTCCCAAAGCAGGCGCGCTACCGGACTGCGCTATACCCCGGCGAAAGATTGGCTCCACGACCTGGACTCGAACCAGGGACCCAGTGATTAACAGTCACTTGCTCTACCAACTGAGCTATCGCGGAACTACTTGCTTCCATCTCATTCAGCGCTTGGCGTTTCCGCTGCCCCGTCTGAGGAGCGCTATTCTATAGATCTGACATAGACTGTCAATATTAAAATTCGACTTCAGACAATTCTTTGCAGCTAGATGGCAGACTGCTATATCTTTAAACCAAAGTGTGATCACAACAGGACGTGGGGGGCTGTAAAGCCCCAAGCCAGGAAAGTCGATGAGCAACCAACCACCGTCCAAAAACCCCACAGCAACGGTGCATACGCTTGCCAGTCGCGCTATTCAGCCGCGTTTTGGCGAGCTGATGCAAGGCTGCCACAAGCTCGCCATGAATCGCCTAGCCGAGCATCTCAGCGGAGTTTTCGCACAAGTTGACGACACGCTGTTTGAGTGCGCCGAAAAGGCCGAGAACAATCAAATCCAGACGCTGTTTTTCGACAGCATGCGCGACATCCGCAAACAACGACCGCAGATTGAGCGAACCTACCTTCAACATATCGCGCAAAACTTTGCAGATCTCCTAGAGGGTAAGCTCAAAACCCAGCAAGGATCTCGCGCACTGAACGCCGATCAGCTGTCATTGGTGCAGAACGACGATTATGAAGAGAGCCTGCAAATCACCAACATGGCCAGCCGGGTTAAGGCGCGCTGCGCGCAAGCGTTGTTTGCCCTCGATCAACGCCTAGCACTGCTCAATAACGGCAAAAAACTGGATGAAGACAATAATCCATTCGGGCCACAGGCTATCGCTCAGACCTTTCGCGAGGCTCTAGCAGCAACTCCATTCCCGCTACAGATCAAGACCATCCTTTATATGTTGTTTGACCAACATATGATGCAGAACCTCGACAGCCTCTACGACGCGCTGAATCAACGACTAATAGCTGCCGACGTGCTGCCCAACTTGAAATACAGCGCGCAGCGCGCCGCTACTCGTAACCGCCCGACATCCAACGCAGAACCCGCAGAGCAGCCAGCCACCGCGCCGACAGCAGCCCCGTCAACCCATACAACTGACGCGGCATACGAGCAACACCGCGCCAACCAGCTGCCCGCCGCAAGCGGCGCATCGACCGCCCACTATGTGCCGACAGATGCTTATCCAGCGGGCCCTGCCGACTTAAATGGTGAGCCGCCGAGCGATCCTGCTGTGCTTTTTAGCGGATTGGCGACCTTGCTCGGCGAGCATCGCCAGCGTGATATCGATGCGCCACTGCTCGGCGGCACGCGCAGCATTGCCAGTTTTGCCCCGCAGGGCGCCACCCGCGTCTACAGCGCCAGAGAACTGCTCGACGCCCTCAACCGCCTACAACAACAGTCCGCCAACGACCTTAGTCATCGCCTGCATAAACCCCAGGCCGTCGAAGGCCTCAAGGCCGACCTGCAGCAACAACTCGAGAGCTACAGCAGTCAGCCCGGCGAGCAAAAACTGTCCGACCAAGAGGCTGACGTAATTGACCTGGTCGGGATGCTGTTTGACTTCATCCTTGATGACGACAACCTACCAGACAATTGCAAAACTGCCCTCTCGCACCTGCACACCCCGTATCTAAAGGTCGCGCTGCAAGACAAAGCGCTGTTCACCCAGCACCAGCATCCCGCCCGCCGCCTCCTCAACGCCATGGCTCAAGCTGGCGTATTGTACGGTGGCGACGGTGACGAACGCGGCTTACTGGCCAAGATGCAGTGGGTGGTTGAGCGGGTCATTCATGGCTTTGCCGGCGATCTGCAGCTCTTTGAAAGCCTGCTTGAAGAGTTCAATGAGTACGCCGCAACCTTGCAGCACAAAGTTGAACTGCGCGAACGCCGCGCTGTAGAAGCCGCCAAGGGCCGCGACAAACTCCTCGGCGCCCGCCAACTGGCTGTCGAGGTGGTGGCCCAAGCACTGCATGACCGCCAGCCGCCGGCAATTATCCGCAACTTTCTCGAGCTAACCTGGGCCGACGTGCTGGTATTTGTCTGCCTTCGCCATGGCGAGCGCAGCGCCGAATGGCAGCGCGCCAGCGAGGTCGCCGAGCAACTCGCCTGGAGCGGCACACCACAAGACGCCAACGGCCGCGAGCGCCTGCAGGCACTGCGCGTCGCGCTCCTCGAGGACTTGCACCAAGGCCTTGAGTTGCTGGGCGGCTACCATGACGCCGGCATTCGCCGCCTGCTACAAGACCTCGTAGCCTGCCAGCACGCCGTGCAAGCCAAGCAGCCGCAGATCGCCGCCAAGCTCAATCCCGCACTGCCAGAAAGCCCGCTAGGTGCCATGCTCGGCGAAGATGCCGCCCTGGCCACCAGCGCGCCCCGCGCCGCCGGACTATCCACCCGCGCGCAGGCACTGGTCAAAGAACTTGAGCAGATCGAATTTGGCACCTGGTTTGAGTTTGTGAGTGGCGATGAAACCCGCGAACTAAAACTGTCGTGGTACAGCCCGACCACGCGCAACTACATGTTTGTTGACCACAGCGGTCAGCGGGTTGCGATCAAACCGCTCACCCTGCTGGCCAGCGAAATGGAACAAGGTCTGGCCCGCATCATCGCCCCCGAACGCGCCGCGCCGCTGGTGGACCGCGCCCTCAGTGCCATCTACCGAGTCTTGCAGCGCTTTAGCGGCCGCACGACCACCGAAGATTAAGGAGTGCCCATGGATGATCGTCGTCAGCGCAGCCGTCATCATGCCGAGCTGCAGCTGGAAGTCTTCGACATGAATAGCGGGGAAAGCCTCGGTCGCGTAGTCGATCTCACCGATGACGGCTTTATGCTGTTCAGTGAGACGGCGGTAAGCGCCGACTCGGTGTGGGATTTACGCCTGGTCTGCGCCAATCCAATAGGCAATATCCGCGAAATCCGCCTGGGCGCCGAC
>MHZN01000237.1 GCA_001830395.1 Pseudomonadales bacterium RIFCSPLOWO2_12_59_9
CAGGAGGTAGATTTCCCCGGATTGCATCCGGGCTACAAAACAGGAGGTAGATTTCCCCGGATTGCATCCGGGCTACAAAAAATGCCGCTCACTTGGCTTAAGTGAACGGCATTACGGTCTCGACCGGGCCTTTTATGGCCTGCCATCCCTGGCGACCACCCTGCGGGCCGTCGCTGCGCGACGTTAAAAATTGCTCCCGGCAATCTTTTAGGCTCTTAACTCAGGCGTTACCGCTGAGTTTGAGTCGCGCCGCCTGGGTGAAATCGAGCATGCGCTTGAGCGGCCTGATTGCCTTGGGAATCAGCGCCGGGTCGACGAAGATCTCGTTGCTGCCCTCGCGCAGGCAGTTCAGGGTGCGCTCCAGGGTATTCATCGCCATCCAGGGGCAATGCGCGCAACTGCGGCAGGTCGCACCGTTACCGGCGGTGGGCGCCTCGATAAATTCCTTGTCCGGGCACAGCTGCTGCATCTTGTAGAAGATGCCGCGGTCGGTGGCGACGATAAAGGTCTTGTTCGGCAGCTTCTGCGCCGCGGCGATCAGCTGGCTGGTGGAGCCCACCGCATCGGCCAGCTCGATCACCGCGGTCGGCGACTCCGGATGCACCAGCACCGCGGCCTCCGGGTACAGCGCCTGCATGTCTTGCAGTTGCTTGGCCTTGAACTCCTCATGAACGATGCAAGCACCATCCCACAGCAGCATGTCGGCGCCAGTCTTGTTCTGGATATAACGGCCCAGGTGCTGATCCGGCGCCCAGATGATGCTCTCGCCGTTGTCCATCAGGTGCTCGACTATCTCCACCGCGCAGCTGGAGGTCACCACCCAGTCGGCCCGCGCCTTCACCGCCGCCGAGGTATTGGCATACACCACCACGGTGCGCTGCGGATGCTGATCGCAGAACGCCGAGAACTCCTCCACCGGACACCCCAGATCCAGCGAACAGGTCGCCTCCAGGGTCGGCATCAGCACGCGCTTTTCTGGATTGAGGATCTTCGCCGTCTCGCCCATAAACTTGACCCCCGCCACCAGCACCGTCTGCGCCGGGTGGGCATTGCCGAAGCGGGCCATCTCCAGGGAGTCGGACACGCAGCCACCGGTTTCTTCGGCCAAGGCCTGCAACACCTGGTCGCAGTAGTAGTGCGCCACCAGTACGGCGTTCTGCTTTTTCAGCTCGGCGGCAATCTCGCCACGGTAAAAGGCTTCCTCCGGTGGCGTCAGCGGCTTGGGCTGCTTGGCGTCGAGGTGGGCTTGCACCAGAAGGCGTTCGGAAATCTGCGTCATGTCATCAGGCCCTGTGCAGGTCTATCAGTGCTGAATTCGAGTATACCCGCCAGATGGGTGCGAGAGCAGACAGGGCAGGAACGGCGAAGGCGCAACGAGGATGGATGGGGTAAAAAACAGCAGACACAAAAAAACCCGAAAGCCCTTTAATTCGGAGCTTTCAGGCTTTCAGTACCTTCCAAGGAAGGAAATATGGTGGGTCGTGTGGGATTCGAACCTACGACCAATTGGTTAAAAGCCAACTGCTCTACCAACTGAGCTAACGACCCGTTGCGAAGCGCATGATACTGATTTAATTCAGGAATTCAACACTTCGGATAAGTTTTTTTAGAAATAACGGGTGGGATCAACCACCCCAGCCGTGGCAAAGCCCGCCGCGCGCAGGCGGCAGCTGTCGCATTTACCGCAGGCACGGCCCTGCTCATCGGCCTGATAGCAGGACACGGTCAGGGCATAATCCACCCCATGGCGCATGCCAGCCTGAACGATTTCGGCCTTGCTCATATGCTGCAGCGGAGCCTGGATACGGAAGCCCTGCCCCTCGACACCCGCCTTGGTGGCCAGATTGGCCATGCGCTCGAAGGCCTCGACGAACTCCGGGCGGCAATCCGGGTAACCTGAGTAATCCACCGCATTCACGCCGATAAAGATATCCCGCGCGCCCAGCACCTCGGCCCAACCCAGGGCCAGGGAGAGGAACAGGGTATTGCGCGCCGGCACGTAGGTTACCGGAATGCCTTCGCTCGGCCCTTCCGGCACCGCGATACTGGTATCGGTCAACGCCGAGCCACCGATACCATTGAGATTGAGGCCTATCACCTTGTGCTCGACCACGCCCAACTGCTGCGCGACGCGCTCAGCCGCCTGCAACTCGGCGCGATGGCGCTGACCGTAGTCGAAACTCATGCTGTAGCAGCTGTAGCCCTCGGCTTTGGCCAAGGCCACCACAGTGGCCGAGTCGAGACCACCGGAAAGAAGAATTACCGCTTTTTTATCGTTCATATCAGTGTCCCGGCTCGTCATTCCAGAGAATCTTGTGCAGCTGCATTTGCAAGCGTACCGGCAGGTTGTCGGCCACTATCCAGTCCGCCAGGGAGCGCGCATCCAGCTCATGATGGCTGGGCGACATCAGCACCTCGCCGACACGCTTATCCAGCTGGTACTGAATGATTTTGCTCACCGCCCATTCGTAATCCTCACGGGTGCAGATGACGAACTTGACCTGATCGTTGGGCGTCAGCAGCTCGATATTTTCATAGCGGTTACGCGCCACTTCCGCCGAGCCCGGGGTCTTCAGGTCGAGCACCTTGCTCACCCGCGGATCGACCGCCGACACATCCAGGGAGCCACTGGTCTCCAGCGACACCTCATAGCCTGCATCGCACAGGCGCTTGAGCAGAGGGATACAGTTGGGTTGGGCCAAGGGCTCGCCACCGGTCACGCAGATATAGCGCGGCTTGTAGCCGGCCACCTGCTCGACAATGGCATCCAGCGACATGATCTCGCCGCCACTGAAGGCATAGGCGGTATCGCAGTATTGGCAACGCAAAGGACAGCCGGTCAGGCGAACGAACACAGTCGGCAAGCCGGCGGTGCGCGTCTCGCCCTGCAGCGAGTAGAAAATCTCGGTAATGCGCAGGGTTTCTTGCATATCAGCCACGGGCGTGACAGCTAAACAGGCCGTCCGCCTCCGTTGCGGGAAAAGGGGCGTGGATTGTATACGAAAAAAGTTCTGGGAGAAATTTTTAACGTCGCGCAGCGACGACCCGTAACCCGGATGTAATCCGGGAAGGTTATTAGGCTGTAGGGCTTTCCCGGATTGCATCCGGGCCACAAGAAAATGCCGTCCACTTAACCTAAGTGAGCGGCATTACGCGCCTGGCGCGGGCTTCTCGATCAAGGCGGCTCTAAGATCAGGGAAGGCGCTGCAGATCGCGCTGCGCCAACTGCGCCGCCGAGCTGCCCGGATACTGACTGATGACCTGCTGCAGTATCGCCTTGGCCTTATCGGCATGGCCCAGACGCTGCTCGACATCGGCCAGCTTGAACAAGGAGTCCGGCACCTTGGCGTGGCTCGGGTAAGACTGACTGACCCGAGCAAAGGCCTGACCGGCGCCCTGCAGGTCGCCCTTGGCCAGGTTCACCTCGCCCAGCCAATACTGGGCATTGCCGGCGTACTGACTGTTGGGGTATTTGCGCAGGAAGGCCGCAAATGCTTGGCTGGCCTTGTCGAAGTCCTTGACCTTGATCAAGTCGAAGGCCGCTTCGTAGAACAGCTTTTCCTTCGCTGGATCGGCCGGCTCATTACTGGCCGGAGCTGCTGGCGCCTGCCCCGCAGGCGGGGTCGGCGTACCGCTGGCATTGATAGCGCCAGCGGCTGAAGAATTCTGGTCGACTGCAGCACCTGCTGCGCCACCACTCAAACGCTTATCAAGGTCCTGATAACGCTCCAGGCTTTCTTGCTTAAGACGCTGAATCTCGTTCTGTTGCTCTTCGAGCATACCGCGCAGCTGCGCGATCTCTTGCTGCATTTGCTGCAACTGGTTGAACAGCTCGCCCTGCGCCGAGACAGGGGCCGCAGCCCCCGTAGCGGCGTAGGTGCCAGTCGCGCCATAGCCTGCGGGCGGGTAACTACTGCTGCCGTAACCGGCATTGTTATCCACCACAGGAACCTCAGCCCAAGCCACAAGCGGCAGGCTGAGCGCCAACAGGGTTAGAGCACGACGGCACGTACGCATATCGAATTACTTACGCAGTTCGACGCGACGGTTTTGCGCCCAGGAGGACTCGTCGTTGCCAGTGGCGATAGCACGCTCTTCGCCGTAGGAAACCAGTTCCAGCTGAGCCGGGGAAACGCCCTGCAGTACCAGGTAACGCTGAACGGCCTTGGAGCGACGCTCGCCCAGAGCCATGTTGTACTCACGGGTACCGCGCTCGTCAGCGTGGCCTTCCAGAACTACGCGAGCGCCATTGCCCTGCAGGTCTTTGGCGTGAACGTCCAGAGCGCGCATGGCTTCTGGCTTCAGGTCAGAGCTGTCGTATTCGAAGTAGAAGGTGGTGATAGCGCGCAGAGCAGCTTCTTCGCTCAGAGCACTGTCCGCACCGCTGCCGTTGGCATTGTAGCCAGCGTTAGGATCGGTAGCGCCTTCGCCAGCAGCGTCGCCGCCTTTGGAGGAGCAACCAACTGCCACGGCCAGAGCCAGGCTCAGTGCAGCGAACTTACCAAATTTCAGCATTTCCATCATGTAACTCCTAATGAACCCCAGTGTGTTAAGCAGTATTTCAAGCAATAAAGGTGTAGCGCCGCATCAGTTCAGGTAAGGGGACCAAGAAGGCTCTCGAACTTCGCCTTGAGCGGTAGGAAGAGGGAGCCTCACGCGACCATTGGTGGACGCTAATACCAAGACTCCCCGACCCTGCTGGCGGGTCGCGTAGATTACCATGGTGCCGTTGGGCGCAACAGTAGGCGACTCGTCCAGACTGGTGTCGGACAAAATGCGCAAACGGCTGCTACCACCCAGATCCAAAGCCGCGACTTTGAACACCGTGTAGCCGTCCTGGCGATGAATCATCACCAGGGTCTTTTCATCGGCGGAGAGTTTCGGGTTGGCGTTGTAGTTGCCGACAAAGGTCACCCGCTCAACCGAACCACTGTTGATATTGGTCTTGTAGATCTGTGGCTTACCGGAGCGATCCGAGGTGAAGTACAGGGTTTGCCCATCCTTGCCCCAGAAAGGTTCGGTGTCGATCGAGCCCTGATTGGTCACTCGGCGCATCTGCCGCGACCCCATATCCATCACATAGATTTCCGGGTTGCCGTCGCGCG
>MHZN01000238.1 GCA_001830395.1 Pseudomonadales bacterium RIFCSPLOWO2_12_59_9
CCCACGCACCTTGGCCCTGGCCGAGCGCGCCGAGGCAGCCGGTTACAAGGCGCTGGTGCTGACTGTGGACGCGCCGGTGGCGGGCATTCGCAATCGCGAGCAGCGCGCCGGTTTTGCCCTGCCGGCCGGGATTGCCGCGGTCAATATCGAGGCGCCGCCCGTATTGCCGGAGCTGCCTGCCGGCGGCAGCGCGGTGTTCGACGGTCTGCTGGCGCTGGCGCCGCACTGGGCCGATGTGGCCTGGCTGTGCCAGCACAGCCGGCTGCCGATTCTGCTCAAGGGCATTCTGCATCCCCAGGACGCGCAGCTGGCCATGCAGGCCGGTGCCGCCGGAGTGATTGTCTCCAACCATGGCGGGCGGGTATTGGACAGCCAGTTGCCGGCCGTGAAGATGCTCCCGGCCATTCGCCAGGCCCTAGGGCCTGAGGCTCTGCTGCTGGTGGATGGCGGCATTCGTCGCGGCACCGATGTGCTCAAGGCCATCGCTCTGGGGGCGGACGCGGTGCTGCTCGGCCGGCCCTATATCCATGCCCTGGCCACCGCCGGCGCCCTGGGCGTGGCGCATCTGCTCAAGCTGCTGCGCGAGGAGCTGGAAGTGGCCATGGCCTTGTGTGGCTGTCGCACCTTGGCGGATATAGGGCCCGAGCTGTTGCTGCCAGCAGGTGAGCCAAGGTAAAGGCTGGGTAAAGCTCGATCAAATACAAATGCTTCGCATCTAGACTGTGGCTCGATCCGGGCCTGGCCCACTGACCAAGGTGTTTTTCGTGTTGAAGAAAGTCCTGTTCCAACTGCACTGGCTGCTGGGCATCAGCGCCGGGCTGGTGCTGGCCCTGATAGGCGTGACCGGCGCCCTGTATGCCTTCGAGGGCGAGATCATGGGCACCCTCAACCCCGAGGTGTTGCGGGTCGAGGTGCGTGAGGCGGGCATTTTGTCGCCGGCCGAACTGGTGGGCAAAATTGAGGCGGCGCAGGAGAAAAAGGTTTCCGGCCTGTGGGTCGATACGCAGGCCGACAGCGCCGCGCGGGTGTTCTTCACTCCGCCGGCTGGCGAGCGCCGTGGGCCGATGCGCTTCTTCGATCCCTACAGCGGCGAGCTGCTGGCCGAGCCTAGCGGCAAGGCCTTCTTCGATCTGATGCTGCAGCTGCACCGCTTCCTGGCCATGGGCGATACGGGCAAGCAGATCACTGCCGCCAGCACCCTGGCCCTGGTGTTCTTCTGTCTGTCCGGGCTGTACCTGCGCTGGCCGCGTCAGGCCTTGAACTGGCGCGCCTGGTTGACCCTGGACTGGGCGAAAAAAGGCCGTGCGTTTAATTGGGACCTGCATGCGGTGGCCGGCACCTGGTGCCTGGCGTTCTACCTGTGCGCCAGCCTGACCGGGCTGTATTGGTCCTACGACTGGTATCGCGACGGCCTGACCCAGTTGCTCGGCGATGCACCGGCCGGCCAGCAGGGCGGCAAGCCCGGCGAGCGCCGCGGCGGCCGTGAGCCAGCGCCTGTCGGGCCGCCGCCGAGCGTCGACTACTCGGCTATCTGGCACAGCCTGCAAGAGGCCGCCGGGCCGCAGCTGGTGGCCTGGAATCTGCGCTTGCCACCGGTGGCCGGGCAGCCTGCGACTGTGTCTTATCTGCTCAAGGATGCCGAGCACCCGCGGGCGCTCAATCAGCTCAGCCTCGACCCGCTGACCGGCCAGGTGCAGCGCCATGAGCGCTATGACGACAAGAGCTTCAAAGCCCAGTTGCTCGCCAGCGTCTATGCCCTGCACGCGGGCGAATACTTCGGCCTGCCCGGGCGCATCCTGATGGCTCTGGCCAGCCTGAGCATGCCGCTGTTCTTTATCACCGGCTGGCTGCTGTACCTGGATCGGCGGCGCAAGAAACGCGCTTTGCTGGCGGCAAAACAAGCCGTGACGGCATCGGCCGCGGGAGCCAATTGGCTGATCGGTTTTGCCAGCCAAACTGGTTTTGCCGAGCAACTGGCCTGGCAAACTGCCGGGCAACTGCAGGCCGCCGGGATTGCCGTGCAGGTCAGCCCGCTGGCGCGCTTGAACGCAGCCATGCTGGCCCAGGCCGAGCGGGTGCTGTTGGTGGTCAGCACCTTTGGCGATGGCGAGGCGCCGGACAGCGCTCGTGGTTTCGAGCGCAAATTGCTCGGCCAGGCCTTGGGCTTGACGCACCTGAGCTACGCCATGCTGGCCTTGGGCGATCGCCAGTACGCGCAGTTCTGTGGCTTCGCCAGTCGCGTGCAGCATTGGCTCGGCGCGGCCTTGCCGGCGGTGGTCGAGCCAGCGTTCGGTGCCTGGCCGCTGTTGGCCTGCGACTGCCTGAACCTTGGCAGCAGCGGCGCACCGACCTTTCTGGTGCGGCTGCAAGCGCCCGCCGGCAGTGACTGGCAGGCCGGCGATCTGCTTGAGGTACAGCCGGGCAACAACCCCGAGTTGGGCCTGCGTGAGTATTCGATTGCCTCCTTGCCCAGCGACGGTGTGCTGGAGCTGTTGGTGCGTCAGCAACGCGGAACCGATGGCGCCTTGGGGCTGGGTTCGGGCTGGTTAACCGCCCAAGCCCAGGTCGGCGCCACGCTGGCGGCGCGGGTGCGGCGCAATAGCAACTTTCATCTGCCGCAAGCGGCGCCGCCATTGATTCTGATCGGCAATGGCACCGGCTTGGCGGGCCTGCGCAGCCTGCTCAAGGCGCGCATCGCAGCCGGCCAAAGGGCGAACTGGCTGCTGTTTGGCGAACGCCACGCCGCACATGATTTTTATTGGCACGACGAGCTGCAAGGCTGGCTGGCCAGTGGCGACCTGGTGCGACTGGACCTGGCTTTTTCTCGTGACCAGAGCGAAAAAATCTATGTGCAGCAACGCCTGCGCATGGCCGCCGAACAGCTGCAGCGCTGGGTTGCCGAAGGCGCGGCGATTTATGTGTGCGGCAGCCTGCAAGGCATGGCCGCCGAGGTCGACAGCGTGCTGCGCGAGCTGCTCGGCGATGCGCAATTGGAGGCCTTACAGGAGAGCGGGCGCTATCGCCGTGATGTGTATTGAGCGGGGTGCATGGACGCGCAGGTTATCGCCAGTCAGGGACGCTATTGGCGTGGCTTGAACTGGACTGTGGTGCATGGCTTCGCGACGTGGATCTTTGTGCTGTCTAGGGAGATGGCAACAAAGTTGTTTTTATCGTGATCAGCAACCTTAGGAGCTTTGTATGAAATTACCCTTTGCGCTCGCATTTAGCGCCATTCTTCTCACCGGCTGTGCCAGCCATTGTCCTACTGCTGAACCGGGAGCTGCGATCTCCACCTCCGAGACCGCCGGCGACCTTGCCCGGCGTGGACACAAACTGGCTGAGCAGGGTCAGATCGAGGCTGCGCGTAAGCTGCTCGAGCAAGCCCTGGTTCTCGACCCGCAGCAGGCGGGGGCACTCTTTGATCGCGGTCAGATTTTGTTGAGCGAAGGCCAGCTTCAGCTCGCCCTGGCAGATCTTGATAGCGCAGTGTCGCTGACCCCTAACAGCGAGCGCTATCTCGGTGCCCGCTGCGTCGCCCGCGCCGTTGCCGCGCCGGTAAACGCGGATCTGGCCGATTGCAACCAGGCGCTGGCTCAGCCGGGGGGTAAAGCCAATGCCCTGATTGCTCGGGGCTAGGCCTATTTGGCTATGCAGCGCAATCAAGATGCACTGGCCGACTTCGAGGCCGTACTCAGTGAGGCGCCGAATAGTATGCGCGCCCTATATGGCCGTGGCGTCGCGCGGCAGCGGCTCGGCGACAGTCAAGGAAGTGCAGATCAGCAGGAGGCATTACGTCGCCTGCCCGGCGCGGGCCGAGAGTTTGTCTACCCGCGCTTCACTAATAGTCGATAAAGCGGTTGGGAAATCCGCTCTCTGTTTGTTTGCTCGATGAAACTGGCGCGCCTGACGTTTTGTCGCGTCAGCCTGCGCCCTAGCCCTTAGGAGTCAATATGGATATTGCATCCTGGTCCGCCAAAGAACGCTTGATGTCCGGTTTTTGCTTGCTTTGCAGTCTTGCACTGCTTGTCTCGATGTACTTCGAGAGGGCTGAAATAATCCTGAGTGATTTATTCCAAACACTTGGATTCTTTGCCCTCATTACCGGAGGGACGCTAAATCCAAAGATGTTTTTGCAACCCATCAAGATCATCCCGGAAGCATCAATTCAAGCGCCGTCATTAACAATCTGCTTCGTGATTTTTTGCGTGTTTCAACTGTTAGCCACGCTAACAAAGGTTGTCATGCAATAGCTGCTCCTGACGAGCGATTCAAGTCTGTTCGCTTCTCTCTAAGGGGCTGGTTAAAGCCAGCCTCTTAACCTAAATGTTCGAGTAGGCATGCCGCGGTCAAGTTGCGTCAAGCCGCCCGACACCACGTTAGCAACCCAGCCATTTGCATCCCACCCTTTGCGCCAGGCCCAAGCCGCTCTAAGCTTGGAGCCATGAATAGAATCTTGTTGAACTGCGACATGGGCGAAAGTTTCGGCGCCTGGCAAATGGGCGACGATGCCCATGCCATGCCGCTGGTGGATCAGGCCAATTTGGCCTGTGGCTTTCATGCCGGCGACCCGCTCACCATCCAGCGCAGTGTGGCCCTGGCGGTTAGCCATGGGGTGAGCATTGGCGCCCATCCCAGCTATCCCGACTTGCAAGGTTTTGGTCGCCGCCATATGACCTGCAGCGCCGAAGAAGTCAGCGCGCTGGTGCTTTATCAGCTGGGTGCCCTGGACGGTTTTTGCCGGGTGGCGGGCACTCAACTGGCCTACGTCAAACCCCATGGCGCGCTGTATAACGATTTGCTCAGCAGCGACGAATTGCTCAATGCCGTGCTGCATGCCTGCGCCGCTTTTCGCCCGGGCTTGCCACTGATGTTGCTGGCCCGTGGTGACAATCAACGGGAGCGGCAATTGGCCGCCGAGGCCGGCGTGCCGCTGTTGCTGGAGGCTTTTGCCGATCGCGCCTACCTGGCCGATGGCCGTTTGGCGCCGCGTACTCAGGTGGGCGCGGTGCATGAAGACAATGAGCAGATTTTGGCCCAGGCCCTGGCTATCGCCCAGGGGCAGCCCTTTGCCGCCATCGACGGCACGCCGTTGCAACTGCGCGCCGACAGCCTCTGTGTGCACGGC
The DNA here is from genome assembly GCA_001830395.1 of Pseudomonadales bacterium RIFCSPLOWO2_12_59_9. Lineage (GTDB taxonomy): Bacteria > Pseudomonadota > Gammaproteobacteria > Pseudomonadales > Pseudomonadaceae > Aquipseudomonas. Next base: position 5,126 of record MHZN01000238.1, read on the forward strand.
GATCACCCACAAGCGCTGGCGCTGTTGCGGCGTTTGCGCGCCTTGCTGGACGCGCGTCATGGGGCCTAGCACCGAGCGCGGGTCGCGGCGCCGCCTTGGGTTGGCGACACTATGATCCGCATCGAACCGGCCGGTGCCGAGGCCTTGTTGCTGGTGCTGGCCGAGCAGCCGGACGAAGATTTACCCCTGCGCATCGCCGCTCTGGCCGAGCAAATACGTCAGCAGTTGGGCGCGCAGCTGATCGACCTGGTGCCGGGCTGGACCAGCCTGCTGCTGCACTACGACCTATTGCTGATCAATCATCAACAGCTGATCGAACGGCTCACCCCCTTGCTCGAACACTGGTTGCAGCAGCCCGCGCCGGTGCTGGCCGGTGCGCGCCTGCACGAACTGCCGCTGTGGTACGCCGGCGAAGATTTAACCGCCGTGGCCCAGGCTTGTGATTTGACTGAGGCGCGGGTGATCGAGTTGCACAGCGCCACCGAGTACCGCGTCGGGGTGATAGGTTTTGCTCCGGGGTTTGCCTACCTGGCCGATGGCCGTTTGGCGCCGCGTACTCAGG
>MHZN01000239.1:0-1776 GCA_001830395.1 Pseudomonadales bacterium RIFCSPLOWO2_12_59_9
CCTGCTGGACAAAGGCATCCTCGGCAAGCACGCCTGGCTGGAAAAGGAGCAAGCGCGGCTGGACCAGCAGCGCGACCTGCTGGTGCAGCAAGCCCGAGTGCTGGAACTGCTCGGTGCGAAGAAAGAAGCCGAGCGCCGCCAGCAAGGCGTACTGGCCCAGACCCGCCGCGCCATGCTCGATTTGCAGCATGAGGCCGAGCAACGGGCCACGGCCCTGGCGCAAGAACTTAAAAAAGCCGAGCAACGCAACAAGCTGACCCGCCTCACCGCCCCGGTGGACGGCACAGTGCAGCAGCTGGCGATCCACACCGACGGCGGCGTGGTCACCGAGGCGCAACCCTTGATGGTCATAGTGCCCAGCGACCAGCCGATGGAAGTGGAAGCCATGCTAGAAAACAAAGACATCGGCTTCGTCCGTCCAGGGCAAGAGGTGGAGATCAAGGTCGAGACCTTCACCTTCACCAAATACGGCGTGGTGCACGGCACGGTAGTCAGTATCTCCAACGACGCCATCGAAGATGAAAAACGCGGCCTGCTCTACAGCACCCGCATTCAGCTTAAAGAAAACAGCATCAAGGTTGGCGGCCAACAAATCCCCCTATCGGCCGGCATGGCGGTGCGGGCGGAAGTGAAGACGGATAAGCGCAAGGTGATCGATTACTTCCTCAGCCCGCTGCAGCAGTATGCCAGCGAGAGTCTTGAGGAGCGGTAGAGCTGATTCGTAGGCTGTACTCGCCGCAGGCAGTACGGCACAGATTGGTGGGGCACCGCTGGCTGGCGGACTGTTCGCTGCGCTCCTGAGTCCACCCTACGATTTCGCGCAAGATGCAGCCCAGAAACAGCTACACGACGATAAAGCCGAACCACAGGGAAGCAGGAAGCATCCAGATGAAAGTGCTGTTCATCCACCAGAATTTCCCCGGGCAGTTCCGGCATATTGCGGCGCATCTGGCCAAGCAGCCCGGTGTCGAGGTGCTGGCCATCGGTCGCGATACCGCGCCGGGGCTGCCGGGCGTGCGACTGCTACGTTATAAGCCGCATAGATCAGCCAGCGCCGGAACTCACCCCTATGTGCGCTCGTTTGAGGATGCCGTGCTGCATGGGCAAGAGGTCTTACGCCTGCTGCTGGATCTAAAACGCAAAGGCTACCGGCCCGATGTGATAGTCGCCCACCCCGGCTGGGGCGAGACGCTGTATGTCAAAGAGGCGTTTCCGGCAGCCAAGCTGATTCACTTTTGCGAGTTCTACTACCACTCGCACGGGGCCGATGCGAACTTCGACCCGGAGTTCCCGCTGGGTATCGATGGCGCCGCGCGCATCCGTTCGCGCAATGCTTTGCACCTGCTCAATCTCGAAAATTGCGATCTGGGCATTACTCCAACCCAATGGCAGCACAGCCTGCATCCACAGGCTTACCGGGACAAAATTCGGGTGATACACGAGGGCATCGAAACCGCCGCCCTGCTGCCAGATCCTCAGGCCATTTTGCAACTACCCAATGGCAGCACTCTGCGCGCCGGCATGCCCATAGTCACTTACGTGGCTCGCAATCTGGAGCCGTATCGCGGCTTTCACAGCTTTATGCGGGCCTTGCCGCAACTGCTCAAACAGCACCCTAGCTGCCAAGTAGTGATAGTTGGTGGCGATGGCGTCAGTTACGGCAGCCAGCCAAAGGATGTGCCCAACTGGCGCAGCAAGTTGCTGGCGGAACTGTTTCCGGTAGAGCAGCCGCTGGATCTAAACCGCGTGCACTTTCTCGGCAAGGTGCCCTACGAA
>MHZN01000239.1:1785-14277 GCA_001830395.1 Pseudomonadales bacterium RIFCSPLOWO2_12_59_9
CACTTTCTCGGCAAGGTGCCCTACGAAACCTACAAGCAAGTGCTGCAAGTTTCCGCGGCGCATATCTACCTGACTTATCCCTTCGTGCTGTCCTGGTCGCTACTGGAAGCCATGGCCAGCGGCTGTTTGATTATTGGCTCGGATACCGCGCCGGTGCGCGAGGTAATACGGCATGGCGAAAACGGCTGGTTAGTTGATTTTTTCAATACAGAGGCAATCGCCGGGCGCCTATTAACGGCCCTGCTACAGCCCCCGGAGTTACGCCGGGAACTCCGCGCGGCAGCTCGTGAAACGGCGCAGCGTTATTCGACGGCACAGGGTGTTGCGGCCTATATGGCGGCAATAGTCGAGAGGGGCACTACAGGCCGCACATCAGTGCGACTTGCAGATGAGCGAGAAGCAAAAATCAGTTAGACATGATCTCTAATTTTATGGAAAGGACTTGAAATGCAAATTGATGGAACTGCGGGCGACGACTACCTGATGGGTGGTGATGGCGATGACACTCTGTCTGGTGGAGCCGGTAACGATACGTTGGATGGTGGTTACGGCGACAATGTGTATTTGTTCGAACAGGGTTGGGGTAAGGATGTAATTAACTTCCAACAGTATAATGAGTCAAGCCGGATTAGCTTTGGTGCGGGTATATCAATCGCTGATCTGGTTGTGCGCAGTGGAACAGTATTTAACGAGTTGATCATATCTACTGCCGATGGCGCAAATAGCATAACCATACCAGGCTACTACGAATCTTGGAGCGAAGGCGTTTCAAATATTTCTCTTATGTTCGCCGATGGTAGTTCGATTTCTGCTCTCGAACTCCGCTATTTAGCAATGCAGGGTACCAGTGTAAATGACAAGCTGAATGGCAATGCAACGCCTGAAATTATTAGCGGAGGGCTTGGCAACGACACCATTTGGGCTTGGGGAGGCGATGACACTATTGATGGCGGTGCAGGGAATGACTGGCTGGATGGTGGCGCTGGCAACGATATCCTTGAAGGTGGGGCAGGAAATGATCGTCTAGAGGGGGATGTTGGGAGTGATACTTATCGATTCAGTCGTGGTTGGGGACAGGATAGTATTGAGAATGAGAAAAACCCGAATTACAATCTGTCAGATGATCAAAATAAAATAGATGAAATAGAGTTTTCCGTCGGTATATTGAGTAGCGATATTCTCGTTTATCGCAAGGGGAATGATCTATTTCTCCAATTGGATGGCGCTGCGGATACGGTAACGGTCAAAAATTACTTCTTGGGTGGCGATTACGCGCTGGAGCAAGTTAGTTTTGCTGATGGTGTTGTTTGGTCTGCTGTCGATATTTCAAGCATGGTTCGGCCGCATCCAGATCAAGAGTTATTTGGCGATAATACAAATAATGTCATTCATGGCGATGAAGGGAATGATAGTGTCGTCGGTATGGGGGGGGATGACACCCTCTATGGTGACTCTGGGAATGACTGGTTAAATGGTTGGACGGGGAATGATGTTCTGATTGGTGGTGCAGGTGATGATATATTAGGTGGGAATGATGGGGATGATATCTATATATTTGGGCTCGGCGATGGCAGAGATAACATATTCAATGTTGAGTTTGCGCATGCGCCTGATGATCCGAGCTATATTCGAGGTGAGGATACACTGCAGTTTTCTAGTGGTATCCGACCTGAGGATTTGCTTCTAACTCGTGGGTCTGTCTCGTATCTGGGCGAAGCAGCTCCCGGTGATGCTCATCTGACCTTGGCAATCAAAGGTACGGACGACCAAATAAGCATTGTTAATTATTTTGACAATAGTGATCCGAGTTTTAACTATGATGGCAGCCTGAAATTTATCAAGTTCGCCGACGGCACTGTCTGGACTATGACCGATGTACTGGCTTGGTTTGCCGCCCACAACGATCAAGTTATCAACGGCGATGCCGACGACAACATCCTCACTGGCGGCCTGGGCAATGACACCCTCAATGGCCTTGATGGCGCCGATGAGCTGAGCGGCGCTGGCGGTAATGACCAGCTGTTCGGCGATGCGGGCGATGATGTGCTGCATGGCGAAGCGGGCGATGACCTGCTCAATGGCGGGGCTGGCAACGACAGCCTGATCGGCGGTGTCGGTGATAATCAGCTGCTTGGTGGCGCGGGGGATGACAGCTATGAAGTCTCCAACGCTACGGACCTGATCACTGAGCTGGCGGACGAGGGATTCGATCTGGTCAACGCCAGCATCAGTTTCACCCTCGGCGATCACCTCGAAGACCTGACCCTGGTCGGTACCGAGAGTCTCTCAGCCACCGGCAATGCGCTGGATAACACCCTGACCGGCAACGACGGCAATAACCTGCTCGATGGCGGTGCGGGTGCCGATATGCTGTTGGGCGGCTTGGGCGACGATAGTTACTTGGTGGATGATCTGGGCGACTCGGTGCTGGAAGGCGCCGATCAGGGCATCGATACGGTGATGGCTTCGGTGGACTACGCCCTGACGGACAACCTGGAAAACCTGACCCTGACCGGCAGCGCCATCAGCGCCACCGGCAATGACCTGGCGAACCTGATCACCGGCAATGCCAACGACAATCAGTTGGATGGCGAGCTCGGCGCGGATACCTTGGTCGGTGGCCTGGGCAATGACGGCTACAGCATCGATGATGCGGGCGATGTGATTACCGAGCTGGCCGGGGAGGGTGTCGATAGCGTCATGGCGTCGCTCTCCTACACGCTGGGTGCCAACCTGGAAAACCTCGAACTGCTGGGCGGCTCAGCCCTCGACGGCACCGGCAATGCGCTGGATAACCGTCTGCTGGGTAATGCCGCGACTAACCGCCTCAGCGGTGGGGCGGGCAACGACTACCTGGATGGTGGCGCGGGTGCCGATACCCTATTGGGCGGCTTGGGTGATGACAGCTATGTGGTTGAGGACAGCAGCGATCTGGTCACCGAGAGTGCCAACCAGGGCATCGACAGCGTGCTGGCGTCGCGCACCTATAGCCTCGGCAGCAACCTGGAGAACCTAAGCCTCACCGGCTCTGCCGCACTCAATGGCACGGGCAATAGCTTGGCCAACAGGTTGCAGGGTAATTCTGCCGCTAACTCATTATCCGGCGGTGCCGGCAATGACACCCTTGTCGGTGGTCAGGGCAATGATCAACTGCTCGGCGGTGTTGGTAGCGATACCTATCTGTTTGTCCGTGGCGATGGCGCGGATGTGCTCAGCGACAACGATGCGACCCTGGGCAATGCGGATCGTCTGCTGTTCTCCGGGGTGAACCATGATCAGTTGTGGTTCCGCGCCGTTGGCAGCAACAATTTGGAAGTCAGCGTCATCGGTACCAGCGACAAGGTGACTGTGAGTAACTGGAACCTGGGAACCGCGCGCCATGTTGAGCAGATCCTCGCCAGCGATGGCTTGGCCCTGAACGATGCGCAGGTGGCGAATCTGGTCAATGCCATGGCCGCTTTCGCACCGCCTGCGGCTGGGCAAACCAGCCTCTCGTCCAGCTACCATGCGGCACTGGATACTGTGATCGCGGCTAACTGGCAGTAGGTTAAACTGCTAGTCACCGAGGCCCGTCCATTGACGGGCCTCGGTGTTTTTGCGGGAAAATTTTCTGCGGCGTAGCGGGCCAGATGGCGCTGCGGATTTGTGTGGGTTCGCCACTAGGCTGAACATCAGTTCGTCAGGCGCGTCATGTTCGTCGCCGGTCGCGGTCGTTTCGCTCAAGTCGGCCGGTTCATGGCACCTGGTCGCAGACCAAGAGTCGTAGCGCCGCCGTCTGAATTGCCGCGCTGCTGCAAACCAGCTGCGCTACCCTGGGCACCGATAGCTTTACCAGGCGCAACTTGGCGCCAAGCGGAGTTGGGCACGTGAGGCTCGGCTGTGACCTCGGCCAAGTCGACCTTGTCAAAGCCCTTGCACTGTCCGTATGGTGCGCAGCGAGTTCTAGGGAGCATGTGCGATGAAAGATTTACAACACCTGTTCGAGAATAACGAGCGCTGGGCTGAGGCGATTAAAGAGGAAGATCCGTCTTTCTTCGAAAAGCTCTCGCAGCAGCAAGCGCCCGAATACCTGTGGATCGGTTGCTCCGATGCGCGGGTGCCGGCCAATGAAATCGTCGGCTTGTTGCCGGGCGATCTGTTCGTCCATCGCAACGTCGCTAACGTGGTGCTGCACACCGACCTCAACTGCCTGTCGGTGATTCAGTACGCGGTCGACGTGCTCAAGGTTAAGCACATTCTGGTCACCGGCCACTACGGTTGCGGTGGTGTCCGGGCGGCTATGCAAGACACCCAGTTCGGTCTGATCGACGGCTGGCTGCGGACCATTCGCGACCTCTATTACGAGCAGCGCGAGCACCTGGCGCAATTCACCAATGAAGAAGAACGGGTCGACCGCCTCTGCGAGCTGAACGTGATTCATCAGGTCGCCAACGTCAGCCACACCACCATTGTGCAAAACGCCTGGCATCGTGGTCAGTCGCTGTCGGTGCATGGCTGCATCTATGGCATCAAAGATGGCCGCTGGAAAAACCTCAACGTCACCGTCAGCGGCCTTGAGCAGCTGCCGCCGCACTACCGCCTGCGTCCGCTCGGGTTGGGCTGATGCCGCAGGTTGCGGTGGCGGCCGCACATACTGGGCCACCCACCGCGCCGCCGATGCTCTGCGTAATCGCCGGCGATGGCATCGGCCCCGAAGTGGTGCCGGTCGCCGTCGAGGTGCTGGGAAAATTACTGCCCGCCCTGCAAGTAACCGAAGCCGAGGCCAGTTGGGAGTGCTTTCAGCGCCACGGCTGCGCGGTGCCTGAGGCCACACTGGCGAGCATGCGTACCTGCGGCGCCGGCCTGTTCGGTGCGGTGTCCTCGCCCAGCCGCTCGGTGGCGGGCTATCGCAGCGCCATCCTGACTTTGCGGCAGAGCCTGGGGCTTAACGTCAATCTGCGCCCGGTGCGCAGTTGGCCGCATGTATCGCCGCAGGCCGGGGTCGACTTGATGATCCTGCGCGAGAACAGCGAAGGCCTCTACAGCGGCCGCGAGCACTGGGAAAGCGACGGCGTGGCCATTGCCGAGCGGGTGATCAGTCGCCAAGCCTGCGAACGCCTGGCCAGCTGCGCGGTGCAGATCGCCGCCGCGCGCAACAGCCGCCGGATCACCCTGGTACACAAAGCCAATGTGCTGCCCCTCACCTGCGGATTGTTTCGCGACAGTTGCCGCGCGGTGCTGGAGGCCGCAGGTTTCGGCGCGGTGCTGGATGAGCGCTTGGTCGACGTGGCCGCTTTGCAGTTGGTGCAGAGCCCGCAGGCGTTCGACCTGATAGTCACCAGCAACCTGTTCGGTGACATTCTCTCCGACTTGGCCTGCCACTGGAGCGGCGGCCTCGGCTTGGCGCCGTCGCTGAATTGGGGCGCAGGTCTAGCTCTGGCCGAGCCAGTGCACGGCAGCGCGCCAGACATCGCCGGTAGCGGCCGCGCCAACCCATTGGCCGCCATTCTCAGCGCGGCCTTGCTGCTGCGCTACCACTGGCAACAACCGCTGCTGGCTGAGCGCCTCGAACACAGCGTGCGCGACTTTCTCGAGCAAGAAGGGCGGATAGATTTTGGCGGCGAGACCACTCGCGTAATCGGCCAAGGCATACTGGCCCGGCTTTAATCTCTGCCAATCGGGCTATGCACGCGTTAGGCGTACAGCATTCCTTATGACGTTACCGCGCGAGTTCCTGTGACCGAGCCTACCGACCCGCCCGCCAAACCATCCCGGGCGGCATTCCATCAGCAACACCAGCTGCGCGCCGAGGCCGAAGCCTTGCGTTTGCTGGCAGCCAAGCCGCAACTGGGTGGCCGCTGGCTGGTCTGGGTTGCTGCTGAGCTTTACGCGCTGAGCCCCGCGCCCTTTGCGCAAATGGTCAGGCGGGAGCTGGAGCGTTTGAGTCAGTAAGTCTTCAGTTAAAGCCCACCCTACGTGTTGAGGGCAAAATCGTAGGGTGGACTCAGGAGCGCAGCGAACAGTCCACCGCTTAGCGTCGGTGAGACGCTGGTGCACTGCCTGCGGCAAGCTTTACTGCGCTGCGCCAGCCTTCTTTACCGCCGCCAGCCACTCGGGGTTCAGCCGGTACTGCTCGGTATCCATTGCCAGTGCCGCCATGCATTCCTTGTGTTGCTCGCTTTCGCGCAGTACTTGATTGAGGGCGCTGGAGTTGCCGTCCAGTTGGTGCATCTGCGTCAGCCCCAGATGATAAAAACGCAGCAGCTGCATCGCCGCCGGGTCGCGGGCCAGCACACCGGTGCTGACGTGGTGCATCACGTTGGTAATGCTCATCAGGCTGCGCTTGAGTTGCCAGCCGTAGACGGCGCTGGCCATCCAGGGTTGCGACCAGAATTTAAAGCGCACCAGTGCCACGGTCAGCAGCAGCGCGACAATCACGCCGGCCAGATTTAAGCGAAAGTTATCGCCACCCGGCTCGCCAAGCAGCATTACTGCCAGGGTCGACAGCAGCATGGCCAGCAGCGCAAAGCTCAGGGCAATGATCAGCGTGCTGCGGCGGGTTTGCTGGCGATAGGTTTCAGGATTCAACTGCTTGATCTCAAACATCACTGCGGCAGGACTCCGTGGTTAAAGTAGGTAACAAAAGTGCAGCGTATTATCACCCCTAGAATTTTGCGCAGACAGGCTTAACTTCGCCTGCGTCAAGCGGGAGTGAACCTCGGCTTTGCTGTGTAGCGCCGCCCCGAGATATGGTTGCGCTATTTACCCTGCGCGAGAGCCGTGCTCTTGCTGAGAAACGCTATGAACTCGATTCGTCATTGGCTCTGGGCTGCTTGGCTTTGCCTCGCTAGTTGCGTCGTGCCCACCGCGCAAGCGGCAGAGCATGTGGTGTTGTACGGTGATGAAGGCTATCGCCCCTACAGCTTTGTCGAGAACGGCGAGTTCAAAGGTATCTACGTGGATATCTTGACCAAAGCTGCCGAGCGCTTGAAACCCGAGTACGTGATTGACTTGCTGCCCGTCCCTTGGAAGCGCGGCTTGCTCTACGTCGAGCGGGGCTCAGGCTTTGGCCTGTTTCCGCCGGGCCTCAAGAAGGAGCGGGGCTATATCCGGCAGTACTCGGTGCCGCTGTACCGCGAAACGGTGGTGGTGTTTTGCACCGACAAGGTGATGCGGAGCAATCCTCAACAGTTCCCTGCCGACTTTGCCGGGCTGGTGATGGGCATCAACAATGGCTTTCTGCTGTCGGATCGCCTGATGCAAGCCGCCCAAAGCGGCATCGTCAAACTCGAAGAAGCCAAGGACAACGACTTAAACCTAAAGAAACTCGCACTGGGGCGGATCGACTGTTACGTCAGCGATCGAGGCGCCGCGCTTTACTCGGCAAAACTACTGCGCAGCAGCGAAAGCGGCTTCAACCTGGAGTTGCACGAGGCGGCGGTGTTGTCCAATGAAGAGACCTTTATCGGCTACAGCGCCAAGGCCAACCCGCCGTACAAGCTTGATTTTATCAACAAAATGGACGCCGTTTTAACTGAGATGAAAAACAGCGGGGAAGTTGAAGCAATCATCACGGGGTATTTTCGCTAGCCCACCAGTGCATCCGCTTCGAATCGACTCAGCTGGCGGCGCGGACTTGTTTGGAGTTTTGTCGGGGGAGGACGTTTACGTTGAGCCTCAAGCGCAGCGCTTAGCCGATATCACTGGCCGTAAGTTGTAACCTGCTGGCTCTCCATGAGTCACTATCCCAGAAACGACAAAGGCCTACCCGAAGGTAAGCCTTTGTTTTGTATGGTAGCAACGAGTGGACTTGAACCACCGACCCCAGCATTATGAATCGCTCTAGTCCGCCCCTGTTGAGCCTGAGAGTCCCATAAAAAGGGGCTTTTAGCGTTGATCTAGCCTCGCTAAAACAGAGCTTTACAGAAAAAAGGCCTGATGTAGTCACCTCATTTCGACGCATGCGTGGCGGATTCTGCAAGGGGTATCAAGCCCGTTTAAGCTATACTAAACAAGCAAAAAACACTGGAGACCGCCCCCTATGACTACCCCAACGTTGCAAGCCAAGAAGGCTTATTGCGCAAAAACTCGTCGGTCTAATTATGCGGCTAGCCTTCGGCTTGAAGGTTTCAATAGCTCACTCGCTGATGCGCAAAAACCGCTGCCAACTCGCGATGCCGTGTTGAGCGCATACGGCTGCAAACAGGCTTAGTGTTGGATAAATACGGAGTCGGGCAAGACTCCTATTGTTATCCCAGTACAAGCGTTCTGATCAATCGCCTTGGGCTTATGGATGACGATCTACTCAGTCAGGCTGAGCATGATCTAACGCAGATTGCCGCCAGCGAAATCGATTTCGAACTCCCGCCCTACAACCTTGCGTACCTGCAGCAGATCCATCGGTATTTGTTCAGGGATGTATATGACTGGGCCGGCGAGATTCGTACAGTTGATATTTCCAAAGCTGATACCCGTTTCTGCAACGTCAATCGTATTGAGCCTGAGGCCAACAAGCTGTTTTTGGCCCTATCAAAAGCTGGCTGGCTTGAAGGGCTTGAGCGTTCGGCCTTGGTTCGCGCAGCGGCCGAGTTTTTTGGCGACCTCAACGTTATTCACCCCTTTCGTGAGGGCAATGGTCGGGCTCAGCGCATCGTGTTCGAGCACATCATCGTCAACGCAGGCTATGAAATTGACTGGTGGGTGGTCGGAGAAGGCGAGTGGATTCAAGCCAATATTGATGCGGTGGTTTGTGATTACACTGCGCTGACCGGCATTTTTGATAGATGTATTGGCAGTCAGATCACGGCCTAGACGCCCTATGAGCTAGGGCGTTTTCATACGGTTATGAATTGCTTGTGTGGCTCCCCTGTGCGCTATAACGACTTCATAAGTTTGGATTTTCAGCGCTTTTTTTACCTTGCTAAAACAGATATTTACAAAGCAAACGCTTAATGCTTTCACCATAAAATTAGAATGGCGTCCTGTCTTCATTCTCTCCAGCTGTTTGTATAAGTTTTGCGGGGATTACTTCTGTTCGGTTGCTGATCTGGTCGATTGATATTTTTTCTATCTTTAATACGAAATCAAGCCCGAGAGCGGAAATCTTTTGTTTAGTGTCTCCAATTGTCAATTTCCACCGGCGCTCGAGAAACTCAAGCAGATAAATTCCTCGGCGCAATATCTCAATAGCGGTCCATTCGTCGCACATTGAAACTTGAATTTCCGAAAGACAACCGTACCTGTATCCAACTTGATTTGTTGCTGAGCCTTTTTTAGTGTCAAACCCTTTGTTGCTAAGGGATGAGTTTTTACCATGTGATACTGGCAGTAAATTTCCTAGCGAGTTTCGCAGTGCATTTCTTTGTCTTAAGTTATAGCTCTTGAATTTATCTTGCCAGTATTTGTCATGTGCTCGCTGAGGATATATGTGCTCAATGGTTTTGTGGTCCGAATCATAGTCTTCTAGGTTGGGATTTTGTGACCATATTAGAAGCTCTCTAGTTGTCTTTGATTTCTTTTTTAGGTCCTGTTCATACTCATACATGAAAAATCTAATAACCCCCCATCCGTAATAGGCATATTTGGTTTTGTTGCCTATTGACATTATGGATTCAATAAGTTCTGCTGAGTTGGAGTATTTGTCTGAGATGTCAGTAAGGGTTTTTGTGACTTGTTCTGCTGTTTTTCTTTTTGAGATTAAGTCAACAGTTTCCTCTAATGTGTCAGTTTGGTAGTTGTTGTGTGGTGTAAGTCGTTGGCAGAAGTTATAGCGCTCAATGGCCTCTAAAAGATTTTCTCTGTCTTTTGCTTTTTTGACATTAGCCATTGTGGCTAGTGACATATTCCCACTATTCCCTAACCGTTTTATCTGAGCTAGGACTGTTTTTTCAACTTCACTAAAAGAACTATGTTCAGGTGATTTTGTTTCGAAATAAATTTTTACTAGCTCTTTCAGGCTCTGTGAATAGCTGAATATATCCTGAACAGTTAGCGGGGTATTTGAAGATTCTAAATTTCTTGCTGTAAATATTTCTTCTAGTAGTTTGTCTTTGAACTGATCCTGGAATATATTTTCTCGCCTGAATTTATATATATAATCTTTGTCTTTGTTGTCTATTTTTGGCGCGAAATAAAAAGTGTAGTGTGTGCCTAAGAAGCTATCGTCATTGGATGTTCCGTCGTCAATTTTGCCTAAGTAATGGTATACGGATTTCCAGCTTTCATTAATGGCTTTGCGCAGGTGTTCACTTTCTGTTTTGTCGCAGTTTACTTTTGTAGATAAGTAAATGAGGCGATTTTTCAATAGTTCTAAGTGTGAAAGAGGCTTGCCCCTGTTGTTCATTGTTTCGAATGTTACAAATACGTCGAGGTCTTTTTCGATATAAAATATATTGAAGAGAAATTGTTGAGTTAGTTTTGCAAATACTTTTTCGATCTCTTTTTTTTCTAGTGATTGAATTTTTTCTGAAAAGTATTTTTTCGCGTAATTTAGGTTCTTTGTATATATTGTTTCTTCTTGCACTGAATGGTTTATAGACTGGTTGCAGAATATATTTTGCTTCAAGTATTCATAACTTGGATTGTCTTTTTCGTATCCGAATATATAGGATTTTGATATGCCTTTATCTTTGGTTTCGTAAATGTACTTCTTGATGATGTCGGTTTTTTCGTTGTAGTTAAGGACTTCGCTATCTTCGATGCTGTCAAGTATTATTTGTATTAGTATGACTGCCGTTGTTAGGCGTTGTTGTCCGTCAACAATATACATTGGTGCGTAGCGTTTCGACTCAATTATCCAAATATCATCTTCCCAGCGGTCGTAATTTTTTTTCTGGACTGGCTCTAACGTTAATACACCTGTGTAATGACATTTGCCTGTAGGTAGTTGTTCAATATCATTCCAGAAGTCTTTAAGATGTTTCTTGCTCCATGAGTATCCTCGTTGGTAGTCAGGGATTCTAAATATTACCTCTGAAAATATCTTAGAAAGTGACTTCAGCTCTGACTGCATATAGTGCCTTCTTGAATTGTAATAGGGGGCAGGCCACGATTTTTTTGGTCCTAACTTATCTGTTTCGATCTGCGTATTGCGTTGCCCTTAGTCTTCTAGCTTGCGCATGTAGAACTTGTCGCTAGTTCCTTGCGGTTTGGTCTCTTCTGGCGGCGCTTTAACCGCTATCGGAGCTTCTGCTTTTGCCCTGCTGTCTTCTAGCGTGATCTTGGCTACCTCGGGTATGCCTTTTGAGCTATTCCAGATCACCCACATGCCGACGATTAATAGCAACCCTTTAAAAAATATCCTTTCCATGAGCCTTATCCGTTCCTTCGGTTATACCAGCGCAGGGCCACTGTTTTAGTGATTTCTAGCCCGCGCTGGGTGCTGCCAAGCTTCTGTTTGCTTCATCGTAGGCGGGGCTTGTCTGGCCGATCTCTGGTGCCACTTCCCCGCTGATCATCCACCAGCGATAGGAGGGGAAGAGCTTTCCAAGTTCCTCTACTTCGTCGGTGCTGATTCGCACGTCCTTGTTATAGAGCACAGTCCTCCACCTGTTCGATCCAATAGGGGTTTCTCGAACGAGCCGATCCATGCCTGCTATAGATGCAATAGATCTAACTCTGTCGTTTAATATGCTCATTTCTTCTTTCTATTTTGTTCAAATAGTTTGAATTTCAGGAAGGACAGGCCTATCGTTAATTCAAATAGTTTGACTCAAGTATGTGGGTTGACTGGTTTGGTTAATTTTGATTATAGGATAAAACCATGGAACAGTCTGGGATAGTAGGGTTCGACACTCTGGGCAATCCTGAGCGCATCACTAACTACCGCGATGCGCCGTTCTGCTCTACGCAAGCGTTTGTCGACATGATGGCTTCTGAGCTGATCACGCCAGACGTTGTGCGGGGCTGGGTTGAGAATCAGGCCATTCCAACCGTGAAAATCGGCCGCCGCCGGGTGATCAATCTGCACCGCATTCGCCGCGATATTGACCAAGGCAAAACCATCTTCTGCTCCGGGGATTACTCGGATGATTAAGGTGGCCGGCCATGAAAACCCTCAACAGTTACCTGCGCCTGCCACACCTCGGGGATTGCGCCTGCTCTGTCTGCTGGTCACAACGCCAAATGGCCAGTCACGTTCACAGCCCATCCATACCCTGCGAGCAATGCCTCCCCGCCAAACTCGTCCAGCTCGATGGGCGTTGGTACTGCCAGCCGGTCTCTTTCTGCGCGAAACACACGCCACCGCGCCGGCCTGCGAAGTATTGGAACGTTGTGCAGGACACCGGCAAGCCAACGCCCTTTGTGCCGCTGTGGGATTTTTAGCATGACGCTTGAGCATATCGCGCTGCTGATCGGCTTGTTGCCGGCTCTTTATATAGTCGGCAATAAGTTCGCCCGCATCCTCTGGCACAACGGGTTGGCCTGTTGGTTCACCAAGCCTTTGCCCTACCACCAGCCCGACCCCATTAGTCGTGCACGCTTCCGCTCGGCCTTTGCCTGGAAGCGTGGGGC
>MHZN01000240.1 GCA_001830395.1 Pseudomonadales bacterium RIFCSPLOWO2_12_59_9
TTGAAGTCGCCCTCCAAACCATGGCCGACCGCTTCGTGCAGCAACACCCCGGACCAGCCGGCGCCCATCACCACCGGCATGCTGCCGGCTGGCGCGGCAATCGCCTCGAGATTGACCAGGGCCTGGCGCAACGCCTCACGGGCATAGCCCATGGCCCGGTCTTCGGTTAAGAAATAGCGGTAATCGGTACGCCCGCCGCCGCCATGCCCGCCGCGTTCGCGACGGCCATTTTGCTCGACTATCACGCTGACGTTAAAACGCACCAGCGGTCGCACATCGGCGGCCAGGCTGCCATCCAGCGCCGCCACCAGGATGCGCTCCCAAACGCCGGCCAGGCTCACAGTAACCTGCTGAATCCGTGAATCCAGGGCGCGGGTGGCGACGTCCACGCGCTTGAGCAATTCGACTTTTTCCGCGCGCGTCAGCACATCCAGCGGATTATCCGGCGCATAGAGCGCCGACACCTGCGCGCTGCTAAAGGCTTGCACGCGACCCTGTTGACCGGCCCGGGAAATGGAGCGTGCAGCCCTGGCGGCTTGGCTCAAGGCCTCAGGGGTGATGGCATTGCTGTAGGCAAAACCGGTTTTCTCACCCGACTGGGCGCGCACCCCAACCCCTTGATCGAGGTTGAAGCTGCCTTCCTTGACGATGCCATCTTCCAGCACCCAGGTCTCGGAAACCTGGGCATGAAAATACAGATCGGCGGCATCGATGCCGGGACCCGCCAACTCACCCAGCACCGCCGGCAGGCTGTCGAGGGTCAAACCACCCGGGCCGAGCAGGTGCTCACTGACGGACAACAATAGTTCGCTCATAGCAGCTCGCTCATAACAATTAGGTTCATGACAATCGGAGTCATAACAACTCCACAGAAAATCGACGATGGCTCTGCACCGGCATGCGCTGGCGAATAGCCGCCTGGGCGGGTACGTCGCGCTGACCGAGCAACATAGCCGGGCCTTGGTCTTGCTCCGCCAACAGCGCCCCCCAGGGATCAACCAGCGCGCTGTGCCCGTAGGTCTCACGCCCCCCGGGATGGCTGCCACCCTGGTCGGCGGCCAAGAAATAACATTGGGTTTCAATCGCCCGCGCCCGCAGCAGCACTTGCCAATGGGCAGCGCCCGTGACCGCGGTAAAGGCCGAGGGCACACTGATCAGCTCGGCCCCGGCCGCGCGCAAAGCGGTGTACATCTCAGCAAAGCGCAAGTCATAGCAGACGCTCAAACCCAAGCGCCCGACCGGGGTGTCGGCGACCACCAGGCGCGCGCCATGGGCATAATCCGCGGATTCGCGATAGTGGCCACGGCTGTCGGCCACCTCGACATCAAACAGGTGCAACTTGTCGTAACGGGCCACCCGCTGGCCCTGCGCATCAATCAACAGCGAGCAGGCGTGGGCCTTGGCCTGCGGCTGGGCATCCGGGGGCAACGGCAGGGTGCCGGCAACTATCCACAACTGCAGCTCCCGCGCGGCCCGGGCCAGCCAGGGCAAGATCGGCCCCTCGCCCAGGGCTTCGGCACGCCCGAGGGCGGCCAAGTCGCGCCGGCCCATGGCGGCAAAATTTTCCGGCAGCACGGCCAGGCGCGCACCGGCGGCGGCGGCCTGTTCAAGCAAAACGCGGGCAGCGGCCAGGTTGGCCAACACGTCGTCTTGGCTGACCATCTGAATCACGGCAAAGCTCATTGCGATCTCCCGCCAGCACCACAGCTGCGCAGCAACCGCTGCAGGCGGCCATTATGCGACTGTCGGCTCAAAAGGGTTTAACGAAGCTGACGGTTGGATTGTCCAACGGCCCGACCGCGCGGTACTCGACGCTGGTCAAGGATGACAGCCGGCCGCTGAACAGTTTGTCCGCAACAAAGATTGCCCCGCCGACCATCGGCGCACCGATCGCTAATGCGGCCAGCGGCAGGTTACTGGCCACCGGCAAGGTCACCCGGATGCGGGCATCCAACGTCTCCTGGCGTAGATTTATCTTGCCATCGACCACAATGGTGGAGGCGCCACTCAGGGTCAGTGGTTTAGTGATGTCGAACTCGCCATTGGCGCCCTGCAGCACGCCTTTGACCGTATCAAACGACAGCCCTTTATCGGTCAGGTCCGAGAAGTCCAGCCGCAAGCGGCGGCCCAGCGAGTTGAAGTTCAGCAAGCCAAACACCCGCAATGCCGCACCTGAGCCCCCTTTAACTTCCAAAAACTGGCCCTTGCTGAGCTTCACATCGAGATTGCCCGACAACTGCTTCATGGTGAAGGCCGCCGGCGAACCCGGCCATTGCACATCGCTGTTAACCCGAAAACTCTCGCTCACCGCGCTCGGCGCGTACTTCCAGGCAGCCAAGACATCGGCCAGATTTTTACCGCCGATGCGCCCCTGAAAACTGCTGCGGGTCGCGCCAACGGCGCCGTCCCAACTCAGCGCACCACTGACTAGCAAACCTTTCAGATCAATACTCAACTCACTCAAGCGCACGCCGGTGGCGGTTGGCCGCGCCTGCAGCGACCAGGCCCCCAGCACATCCGGGCCTTGCAGCACTTGCGCAATCGACAGGTCCAGAGCCGGGATACTGCGTGGATCGACCGCAGCCAGCGGATCAACGGCAACCACATCGATCGCCGGGGCCGGGTCAGCCGCAGGCAATTGCAGGCGTTGCAGCTTGGCGACTATGGTGGCCCCCGGTGCATCCGGCAGCATGACCTGACCGCTGACCAAATCGCTGTCGAGCTTGAGCCGCCAACTGGCATTGCTGTGCGCCAACTGGGCATCGAGGTTATTCAGCTCCAGGCCAAAACCTTTGAAGCGGCCAATTTGCAACGCGGCGCTGCCGAGCATGTCCGGGCTGGCCGGGTTCTGCGCCGGCGCATAGCGTTTAGCCACCGCCTGCCACTGGTCCCAATCCAGGTCACTCAGCGTGCCACTGACATTCAACCCCTTAGTAGTCGGCAGACTCGCCTGCCCCTTACCCAGCAGCAATTGCCCGCGGCCCTGCAACACATCCCCGGCCGGCGCGGCCAACGCCAAGCTGGCCAGGTCTTCATAGCTAAACCAATAACGCCGTTCCTTGCCTTGCAGGGTCATGCGCCAATCGGCATAGCGTGCTTCACCAGCGGTTTTGCCGAACGGCGCGGGTAAATCGATGGCCAAGCCCTTGAGCGTGGAGTCGAGCTGCAACTGGCTGTCGTCACCGTCCAGGGTCAAGCGCACGCGATAAGGCAGCTCACCGGCCAGCGGCAAGGGCTGAGTCACCGCCAGCCACTCGGTGAGGCTTTTCAGCGCCACCTGACCACTGGCCTCAACCCGGGTACGGGTGCGACCACGGGCGCCTTCGGCAACGACTTTACCCCGCAGGGGGCGGCCGAACAGCTGCGCGCGCACATCCGGGGCGCTCAAGCCAGTGGCGCTGTTAAAGCGAAACGCGCCTTTTAACTGACTAAGGGCCAAGGCCGGCTCGCTGATTTTCAACTCGGCGCCCTCGGTGGCAAAGTCGACCTGCACCTGCGGTGCCTGACCGGCTGCCAAGGGAATATCCAGCTGCAAGCGACCACTCAATGGCCCCTGCCCTTGCCAGCCGGCAAAGGTCGCCTGGGTGCCGATCGGCGCTTCTTTGAGGATTTGCAAGCCATCGGCCACGTTACTTTGCAGCGCGCCATCGAGGGCCAAGCGCATCGCACCGCCCTTGGCCGGCTGGGCAATATTCACCGTCACGGCGCTGAGCGTGCTGTTGAGCACCTGCCCTTGCGACACCTGGATGCGCACCCCGCGCTCGTCGATCAGCACCGCCCCGCTGGCATTGCGCAACTGCGGCCAACCCGGCTGATAGGCCAGCTCCGCGCCATGCACCTTGAAGTACAGGCTAATGCTGCTGGAGTTGGCCGGGGCGGTTGGCGCGAGTGCGCCCTGGTACTGGAAAAAGCCCTCATCCACTTGGCCGGCGCGAATCGCGGTTTTTAGCCAGGCGGCCAAGTCCGGGCTAAAGCCTTTAGACGGGGTCGGTAAATACTTTTCGGTATAGCGCGCATCGCCATCGCGAAGGCCCACGCGCAAATCCATATAACTCTCGGTCGCCGGCGCAAAAGGCACCCGCACCATGATGTCGCCGGCCAGCTTGCCTTCTTCGGCGTCCAGCTGAATATAGGGGCTGCTGAGGGTTAACTCTTGCGCATTCAGCGCCCACTTCAGCTGGGCGTTGGCTTGCCGGTAATGCCAAGGCTTGGGGAATAGCTGATCGAGATTGAGGACAAAGTCATCGGCGGCCAGGCGCAATTCACCTTGGCCTAAATCGCCACTGATACTGCCACTGATATTTTCAAAGCCCGGCACCCCGGCGTAGGGATTAACCGCGATACGCTCCAGGTTGCTACTAAATTGCACCTGCTGATCGGTGTCCGCTTGCGGCCGGTAAGCCAGTTGCAGATTGCGCAAGGCACCACGCGGCGCCAGTGCCTCGATAACGCCCGCGAGGTTTTCCGGTAACGGCGCCAAGGCCTTGATCACCGGCGCCAAGGGGCTCAGGTCGAGCCGATCGGCGCTTAATTTCCATTGTTGCTGGCGCTCGGCATCTTCACGCTGATACTCCAGGCCCAGCCGCGCATCGCCCCAGCGGGTGGCGCCCAGACTGGCCGCCAGAGAGTCCAGTTGCAGCTGAAAACCGCTGTCAATTCGGTCGTAGTAAGCGTTGACGCTGAAATCATCCAGCGCCACCGCTTGACGCTGTCCATAAGCACCGCTCAGGTGTGGCGCATGCACATGGGCCACCGCGCGCTGCACCTGGCCCTTGGCCCAGGACAGCCAAAACTCACCGCCCACTTGCAACTTCTCGGCCCGCCAGGCTGCAGTCAAACCGGCCGGCAACCAGCGCGCCCAATCGCTCATGGGCAAACTCAGGTACAGCTCAGCCTCGGCCTTGGCCCACTCCTGCGCGTGCAGGCGACTGCGTACACGCCAGGCCAGCGGCTGGCCATCAGGCAGCACCACTCGGCCATCCAGGCGCTGCCGACTGCCAATACTGCGCAGGCTCAGGTTCACATAAGTCAGCGACAACGGCGCTTGCCCCTGCGGCAGCAAGGTAATCTGGCTATTGATCAGCGACAGCCAGGCCACCCGCTGCAAACTGCCCAGCACCAAGGCTGGCGACAGCGCCGGAGTCGCCGGATCGCGCGCCGGCAAACCCGCCAGCGTCCACTGTCCATCCGCGCCTTGCAGCAGGTTGAGACGCAAACCGTCAACTTGCAGATCGGCAATTTTCAGCTGCCAACTCAGCAGGCTGCCGAGCACGTCGGGAATCACCCGCACAGTCTCCAAGTGCAGCCCACTGGCGGCCTCGCCCATGGTCACATCATGGGCCAGCAGCACCGGTTCAAACTGTCGCCAGCTGCCTTCCAGGCGGCCAATCCGTAGTGATAAGCCGAG
>MHZN01000241.1 GCA_001830395.1 Pseudomonadales bacterium RIFCSPLOWO2_12_59_9
CTGGCCGCCCTGCAGATTCTGCAGCACGGCGACGTGTCAAGCAGCCAACTGCTCGGTTCCTGGGCCGGCGCCATGGGCCAAACCCAGTTTATCCCCAGCACCTATAACCATTACGCGGTCGACTTCGATGGCGATGGCCGCCGCAACATCTGGACCAGCTCCGCCGATGCCTTAGCCTCGGCCGCCAACTACTTGCACAGCTCCGGCTGGCAAGCGGGCCAACCCTGGGGAGTGGAAGTAGCCCTGCCGGAGGGTTTTGACTACGCCCTCGCCGATGCCGACATTCGCAAACCCCTGAGTGAATGGCGCACTCTTGGGGTTAAAAACCTGCCGCTGGAGTTTGCCCAGGCCCGCGCCTCCCTGCTGCTGCCGGCCGGCTACCGTGGCCCGGCATTTTTGGTGCTGGATAACTTCAACGCCATTCTCAAATACAACAACTCAACCTCCTACGCCCTGGCGGTTGGCCTGCTCTCGGAGCGCTTGTTAAACGGTGGCCAAGTGCTGGCCAAATGGCCCCGCGACGACCTGCCACTGAGCCGCGCGCAACGCATAGTGCTGCAGGAACAACTGAGCAGCAAAGGCTTCAACCCCGGCGGCGTCGACGGCATTATTGGCGCCAACAGCCGCAAAGCCATTCGCAGCTACCAACAGAGCCTCGGCTGGCCGGCCGACGGTTACCCCAATCAGGCGCTACTGCAGAAACTCATCAGCACCCTGTAACCACGGTAAAAACAAAAAAGGCGACCCGCGGGTCGCCTTTTTTATGCACGTCACACTCAGCTGTTCTTCGCTTCGTGGGCCTGCTTATCGGCGTGATAAGAAGAGCGCACCAGCGGGCCGGAGGCGACATTCTTGAAGCCCATTTTCAGGCCCTCTTCGGCGAACCAGGCGAAGGTATCCGGGTGCACATAACGCTGCACCGCCAAGTGGCTGCGAGTCGGTTGCAGGTACTGGCCGAGGGTGAGCATGTCGATGTCGTGCTCGCGCATGCGCTGCATGACTTCGATCACCTCCTCATCGGTTTCGCCCAAGCCGAGCATCAAGCCCGACTTGGTCGGCACATTCGGCACCAGCTTCTTGAAGTTTTGCAGCAGGTCCAGCGACCACTCGAAATCCGAACCCGGACGCGCAGCCTTGTACAGACGCGGCACGGTTTCCAGGTTGTGGTTGAACACATCCGGCGGCTCTGCGGCGGTAATCGCCAGGGCGATGTCCATGCGCCCACGGTAATCCGGCACCAGGGTTTCCAGCTGCACGCCGGGGCTCAGCAGGCGAATCTCGCGCAGGCAATCGGCAAAGTGCTGGGCACCGCCGTCGCGCAGGTCATCGCGGTCCACCGAGGTGATCACCACGTACTTGAGCCGCAGGTCGGCGATGGCCACCGCCAGGTTCTTCGGCTCATCGGCATCCAGCGCATTCGGCCGGCCGTGGCCGACGTCGCAGAACGGACAGCGTCGGGTGCAGATGTCGCCCATGATCATAAAGGTCGCGGTGCCGCCGGAGAAACACTCGCCCAGGTTCGGGCAGGAGGCCTCTTCGCAGACGCTGTGCAGTTTGTGTTTGCGCAGCAACTGCTTGATGTTGTCGACTTCCGGCGACAGCGGAATGCGCACCCGAATCCAGTCGGGCTTGCGCAAGAACTCATCGGTGGGAATGATTTTTACCGGGATCCGCGCCACCTTCTCGGCGCCGCGCAGCTTGACCCCGGCTTCGACTTTGACCGGGGCTTTGGCCGGTGCAACTGGACCTGCAGATTCAATACTCATAGTGCTTCGATTCCGCCCGTCAGGGTCGTCTGTTCAACATAACCGAGGTGTTTGACGAGCTGTGCGCGCAATCGGGCACTTACTTCGGCAAAATCCAGCGGGCCGATCAGGTCACGCATCTGGGTCATGCGCAGTCCCGCATAGCCACAGGGGTTGATCCGCGCAAACGGCTCAAGGTCCATATCCACATTCAGCGCCAAGCCGTGGAAGCAGCGGCCGTTGCGAATCCGCAGGCCCAGCGAGGCGATCTTTGCCCCGTCCACATAGACGCCCGGC
Organism: Pseudomonadales bacterium RIFCSPLOWO2_12_59_9; assembly: GCA_001830395.1. GTDB lineage: Bacteria > Pseudomonadota > Gammaproteobacteria > Pseudomonadales > Pseudomonadaceae > Aquipseudomonas. Next base: position 2,043 of record MHZN01000241.1, read on the forward strand.
GCATCGGCCTTGGCGGCGGCGCTAATGCCATAACTGGCCAGCAAGTCGATCAGGCTTTGCTCGATGCGACTGACCAACTCGCGCACGCCAAAGCCCAAACGCCGCACATCCAATAACACATAGGCGACCAATTGGCCGGGGCCATGATAGGTCACCTGGCCGCCGCGATCGGCCTGCACCACCGGGATATTACCTGGCAGCAGCAGGTGCTCGGCCTTGCCGGCCTGGCCTTGGGTAAATACCGCCTCATGCTGCAACAGCCAGAGCTGATCGGCGCTTTCAGGGGTGCGATTATTGGTGAAGTCTTGCATCGCCTGCCAGACCGGCTGGTAAGGCTGCAGGCCCAGTTCACGCACACCCAGCACGCTCATCACAACACCATGTGGACGCGCCCAGTCGCGCGCAAATCACTGTTGATAGCCTCCAACTGCAGCGGTCCGGTGGCGGTAATCAGCACCTGAAAGGAGTGAAAGCGGCCATTGCTGCTATCACGTCGGGTCAGGGTGCTGGGGTCGAAGTCCGGCACATGGCGTTGCATGACTTCAATGACCATTTCGGCAAAGCCCTCGCCGGCATCGCCAATCACCTTAATCGGATAGAGCGGGCAAGGAAACTCGATGACCGGAGGTGGCAGATCATTCTTATTCATAGAGACAAAGACCTCTGAAACCGGTGCCGGGCACGCCCCTTCAGGCGTACCTGGACGCGGTTTTAGTTGAATAGACCGAAGAAAAACAAACGCAGGCCGTCCCACATCCGACGCAGGAAGCCGGCCTCTTCGACCGCTTGCAAGGCCACCAGATCGCTGCTGTGGATGACCTTGCCGTCCAGGCTGACTTCCACTTTACCAATCACCGCGCCCTGGGCAATCGGGGCCACCAGTTGTGGCAAGAAGGTCATGTTGGCTTGCAAACTTTTCGCCTGGCCCTTGGCCACGGTCAAGGTCAGGTCTTGCGCCAGGCCGGCATTCACTTCCCGCTCAAGGCCTTTCCAGACCGGCACCTTGGCCAGCTCTACGCCTTTCTGATAGAAAGTCTTGTTTTCATAGAAGCGAAAACCATAGCTGAGCAGTTTTTGGGTTTCAGCGGCGCGCGCTTGCGTGCTGTTGGTGCCAAAGACCACCGAGATCAAGCGCATGTTTTCCCGTACTGCCGAAGCCACCAGACAATAACCGGCCTCCTCGGTGTGCCCGGTCTTCAAGCCGTCGACCGTCTTGTCGCGCCACAGCAGCAGATTGCGGTTGTCCTGCTTAATGTTGTTCCACAGGAATTGCTTCTGCGAATAGATCGCATAATGCGCCGGGTCAACGTAAATAATTGCCCGCGCCAAGGTCGCCATATCATGGGCGGTGGAGTAATGCTCCGGATCTGGCAGGCCGGTGGCATTCATAAAGTGGCTGCCGCTCATCCCCAGAGTTGCGGCGGTTTCATTCATCCGGTCGGCGAAGCCGTCCTCGCTCCCGGAAATATGTTCGGCCACTGCGATGCTGGCGTCGTTACCGGACTGGATGATGATGCCGTGCAGCAGGTCACTGACTGACACCTGGCTGTTCAGCGGCAGGAACATGGTGGAGCCACCGGAAGCCGCACCGCCAGCACGCCAGGCGTGCTCGCTAACAGGCACCAAATCTTCTTCACCAATTTTGCCACTGCGAATTTCCAACGTGGCGATATAGGCCGTCATCAACTTGGTCAGGCTGGCCGGTGGCAAACGTTGATCGCCATTGCTTTCCAGCAGGACCTGACCGCTGAGCGCATCCATCAGCACATAGGCTTTGGCCGCCAACTGTGGCGGCGCGGGAACGGCCTGCGCCGCAGACACTGAGGCAACAGGGGCAGTGACCAGCAAGGTAAGCAGTGACAGACGTTGTGCAAAACGGGTGATATTCATCAGCATCTCTGAATTTACGGTTCTAGGGTCAGTGCGCTCGCAAAAGCGCTCCCGGGTATCTGGCTACGGCGTTTAGCTTTGATGGCGTTGAGGCCATCAACCACTATTGCGCTCGGACTAAGCTCGGCTGACCCAAATTGGCCTGCCGCACTGATTGTTGTACTTGTTCAACCTCGGCCTGAGTGCTGATCGGCCCCAGGCGGACTCGGTGCAACATCTGCTGGTTGAGCGCCACCGAGCTGATAAACACCGGGGCAGTCACTGCCTGGCTCAGCTTGGCTTTGAGGAGCTCGGCAGCGTCCGGGTTGGCGAAGGCGCCCACCTGGAGATACAGCCCAGCGACTGGTGCGGAAGCGTTTTTTTTTACCTCTACGGGCATCGGTAGCACTGCATCAGCATGTTGATTAAGGGGCGGCGAATACGCTTCAACCGGCGTCGCCATGGTCACCAACTGCGGTTGCGGCGCTTGCGCCACTTTCTGCGGTCCGGCCAAAACCAGCGGTACCGGCCGGCCCTGCTGGGCCCACCACTGGTGCGGATCGATACCTTCAACGCGGACCCGGGCGGTGCCGGCCTCGGCATAACCGAGTTTTTTGGCGGCGGCAAATGACAGGTCGATCACCCGGTCCGAATAGAACGGTCCACGGTCGTTAACCCGCACTATCACGGTCTTGCCGTTCTCCAAGTTGGTCACCCGCACATAGCTGGGCAGCGGCAAGGTCTTGTGCGCGGCGGTCATGCCATACAGGTCGTATTTCTCGCCGTTGGCCGTGGCTTCACCGTGGAACAAGGTGCCGTACCAGGAGGCCAGGCCCGTGACCTGGTAGCTGCGGGCATCCTTTTGCGGGTAATAGGTTTTACCCAGCACGGTGTAGGGGTTGGCCTTGATCGGGCCGTAGTTCGGCATGGGCACCGCATCGGCAATCCGTGACACGTCAACGTCCCACCAAGGCGCGCCATCGCGGTGCGGTTTGGCGTAATTACCCGGTCCTGAAATCGGTCCGCCCGTTGGTAGCGGCTGCGGCGCACGGCTGTGCGAACAGCTGATCAGCAACACCGCCAGGCTCAACTGAGCGCCAAGTCTTAACGCCTGCCGGAGTTTCATTTACCACCCCGCGCCTGCACTAACTTCTCGGACAGTTGGTGCACGGCCATGGCGTACATAGCGCTGCGGTTATAGCGGGTAATGGCGTAGAAATTCGACAATCCCAGCCAGTACTCCGGGCCATCGGCACCGTCCAAGCGAAAGGCGGTCACCGGCAGATCGGCGCGCAAGGCATCGTGACTCGACCAGCCGAGGGTGCGCAAATCGCCCACGGTTTTCACCGGTTCAATGCCCTGGGTCAGACCTTCATCGACATGCTCGCCGCGCACCTCGGCGCGACTCACCACCAGACCGCCGGCGGTCCAGCCATGCTGCTTGAAGTAACTGGCGACACTGCCGATGGCGTCGGCCGGATCGGTCCAGATATTGATTTTGCCGTCGCCGTTCAGGTCGACCGCAAAGGCCCGGTAACTGCTCGGCATAAACTGCGGCAAGCCCATGGCGCCGGCATAGGAGCCTTTGACGCTGAGCGGGTCAAGTTGTTGCTCACGGGCCAGCAGTAAAAACTCTTTCAATTGCTGGCGAAAAAACGGCGCCCGGGGCGGGTAATCAAAGCCCAGGGTAGTCAGCGCATCGATGACCCGGTAATTGCCGGTATTGCCGCCGTAGAAAGTTTCGACGCCGATGATCGCCACTATCACCTGGGGATCAACCCCATATTCCTGCTGAGCGCGCAGCAATGCCGCCTCGTGCTGCCGCCAGAAATCGACCCCGCGGGAGATCCGCGCCTCGGTGATAAAGATCGGCCGGTAGTCGCTCCACGGCTTCACTTTTTCCGCCGGTCGCGAGATGGCGTCAAGAATCGACTGCTTGCGCTCCACCTGGGTAAACAGCTGGCTCAACTGTTCGCTGGCAAAGCCATGGGCATTGGTCATTTCGCTAATGAAGCCGGCCACCTCGGGCGAGTTGTCATAGTCCAGCGCCTGCGCCGCGGGTACGCCGCACAAACTCGCCAGCAAAGCAGCAGCGGTCAACTTGCACGCCAGCAAGCGGCGCAGCAATGGCAGGGAGGAGTTGGTTAATTCATTCATTGTCATCAAACCTGGGCGATCCATTTACGATGGGTATGGATCGACATCAAGATCCCAAACGCAGTCATCAACGTCACCAACGAGGTGCCGCCGTAGCTAATAAAAGGTAAAGGCACGCCGACCACCGGCAACAAGCCACTGACCATGCCGATATTGACGAACACATAGACAAAGAAGGTCATGGTCAGGCTGCCGGCCAATAGCTTACCGAAGAGTGTCTGCGCTTGGGCAGTAATCACCAAGCCGCGGGTAATCAGCAGCAAATAAATCAGCAACAGCACACAGATGCCGACCAGACCAAATTCCTCGCCGAGCACGGCAATAATAAAATCGGTATGGCTTTCCGGCAAAAAATCCAAGTGCGACTGGGTGCCCAGTAGCCAGCCTTTGCCAAATACCCCGCCAGAACCAATAGCTGCTTTGGACTGAATAATATTCCAACCGGTTCCCAGCGGATCGCTTTCGGGGTCCAGAAAGGTCAGGATTCGCTGCTTTTGATACTGCAGCAGCACAAAAAACCACATCCCCACCGCCACCGGGACCACCGCCGCCACCGCCATAAGAATCCAGCGCCAGCGCAAGCCGGCCATAAACATGACAAACAAACCGGAAACCAGAATCAGCAACGCCGTGCCCAGATCGGGCTGGCGCACGATCAGCGCAAAAGGTACGCCAATCATGGCCAGCCCCACCAATACATGCTGAATTTTCGGCGGCAAGCTGCGCTTGGCCAGGTACCAGGCGATGGTTGCCGGCATGATGATCTTCATGAATTCCGACGGCTGAAAACGCACCACCCCAGGAATATTGATCCAGCGGGTGGCGCCCATGGCGTTATGGCCCATGACATCCACCACCACCAGCAATATCACCCCGAGCACAAACGCCAGCGGCGCCCAGCGTGCGATAAAGCGCGGGTCCAGTTGCGCGACCACGAACATGGCCAACAAACCCACGCCAAAGGAGGCCGCTTGCTTGATCAGCAAACTCCAGTCTTTACCACTGGCCGAATACAGCACAAATAAACCGCCGGCGACCAGGACCAGCAAAATCAGCAGTAACTGACCGTCGATATGCAGGCGCTGCAGCAGGGTGGCGCGGCGACGTAACACGTCATCGCCGGACAGGCTGCGATCAAAGCTGCTGTTCATGCTGACTGCTTCATGGTTGCGCACTCATGGGTTTGCCACTCACATCCGCCGGTGAACGAAACTCGGGCTTGAGCTGGCCATCGGGGCCCAGCAGCCAGGCATCCATCACTTTCTTCACGATGGGGGCGGCCACCCCGGAGCCCGACTCGCCGTTCTCGATCATCACTGCCACGGCAATCTTGGGGTTATCCGCCGGCGCGAAGGCGATAAACAAGGCATGGTCGCGGTGCCGCTCCTGAACCTTGGAGCGATCGTATTTCTCGCCCTGCTTGATCGCCACCACCTGCGCCGTGCCGCTCTTGCCCGCGATGCGATACACCGCCGACTCGCCGACCTTGCGCGCCGTGCCCCGGGCACCGTGCATAACCTGCTGCATGCCATTGCTGACCTGCTGCCAGCTTTTCGGGTCGCGCAACTGGATATCGGCCATCGGGCTGGGCAGTTGCAACTCGGGCGGGCGCACCAAATCTTGCGGCGCCACGCCATCGATGTCCTTAGCCAGATGCGGGCGGTTCCACTTGCCCTTATTGGCAATCAAGGCCGCCACCTGGGCCAGTTGCAAAGGCGTGGTTTGCATATAGCCCTGACCAATCCCCAGAATCAAGGTTTCACCCGGGTACCAGGCCTGACGGTAGCGGGCGCGCTTCCACTCGCGCGACGGCATCAAGCCCGGCGACTCTTCAAACATATCCAGCGAAACCTTCTGACCTATGCCAAAGCGGCCCAGATACAACCCCAGGCGATCCACCCCAAGCCGGTGCGCCAGCTCGTAAAAATAGGTGTCGTTGGAGCGCATGATGGCCATCTCCAGATTCACCCAGCCGTCACCGGTGCGGTTCCAGTTGCGATACTTGTGGTCGTAGTTAGGCAGCTGGAAATAGCCCGGATCAAATACCCGGGTATCCCCAGTCACCACCCCGGCGTCCAAACCGGCTGCGGCTACCGCCGGTTTGATGGTCGAACCTGGCGGATACAAGCCGCGCAACACCCGATTAAACAGCGGCCGGTCGATTGAATCGCGTAGCTCTGCATAGGCACTCAAGCCAATCCCGGTGACAAACAAATTCGGATCGAAACTGGGCAAGCTGACCATCGCCAGCACATCGCCATTGGCCGGATCGAGCGCCACAATGGCGCCGCGCTTGCCGGCCAACGCCGCCTCGGCGGCCTGCTGCAGACCGATATCCATGCTCAGGTGAATGTCTTTACCGGGCTGCGGATCGGTGCGTTTAAGCACCCGCGAGATACGCCCGCGAGCATTGGTCTCGACCTCTTCGTAGCCTACCGAGCCATGCAGCTCCGGCTCATAGAAGCGCTCGATGCCGGTCTTACCGATGTGGTGAGTGCCGCTGTAATTGATCGGGTCGAGCTTTTTCAGCTCGGCCTCGTTAATCCGCCCGACGTAACCGACCGAATGGGCAAAATGCTCGCCTTGCGGGTAGTGCCGCACCAACTGGGCTATCACCTCGACACCGGGCAGGCGGAACTGATTGACCGCAATCCGAGCAATCTGCTCTTCGCTCAGCTCAAACAGAATCGGCACCGGCTCAAAGGGGCGGCGGCCCTGGCGCATGCGTTTTTCGAACAGGCGCCGATCATCGGGGCTGAGCACCAGCACCTCGACTATCACATCCAGCAGCTGCAACCAGTCTTTGCCGGAGCGCTCGCGGGTCATGGTCAGGCTGAAACTGGGCCGGTTGTCGGCGATGATTACCCCGTTACGGTCGTAGATCAGCCCACGACTCGGCGGAATCGGCTGCACGTGCACACGGTTGTTTTCCGACAGAGTCGAGTGATAGTCGTACTGAATCACCTGCAAGAAATACAGCCGGGCAATCAACACGCCGATCAACGAAACAATCGCCACGGCGCCGACCACCACCCGTTTGCGTACCAGGCGGGCGTCTCTCTCGTGGTCCTTAATGCGGATTGGCTGCGGCATTCTTAGTCAGTCGCAATCATTGCTGATAAGGGTTTGGCGTGAGGGCAAACACGCGGCGATCAAGGGCGGCATTCAGGGGTCGCTATCACTTGTGATAAGGGTGCCCGGACAACACCGTCCAGGCGCGATAAATCTGTTCACCGATCAAGATCCGCACCAAGGGATGCGGCAAGGTCAGTGGCGACAACGACCAACGCTGTTCGCTGCGGGCGCACACCTGCGGCGCCAAGCCCTCGGGGCCGCCGACCATCAAATTGACGGTGCGCGCATCCAGGCGCCAGCGGTCCAGTTCGGCCGCCAGCTGCTCGGTGCTCCAGGGCTTGCCTTCGACTTCGAGCGTCACCACCCGCTCCCCCGGCAGCACCTTGGCCAGCATGGCATCGCCCTCCTGACGGATCAGGCGGGCCACGTCGGCATTTTTGCCACGGGTATTGAGCGGGATTTCCACCAGTTCCAGCGCCAATTCGGACGGTAAACGCTTGGCATATTCCTGCCAACCATCTTCCACCCACTTGGGCATCCGCGAACCGACGGCGATCAGGCGCAGGCGCACAACGCGACCTTATTCGTTTTCGGGCTTGTGTTCGCTGGCGATGAACTGCTCATGGCTGTGGTGCAAACGGCTCTGCTCGGTGCCCTGCCAGAGTTTCTCCAGGTCATAGAACTGGCGGGTGGACGGCTGCATCACGTGTACCACCACATCGCCCAAGTCGAGCAAGGCCCACTCGCCGCTGTCCAGGCCTTCGCTGCCCAGTGGCCGCACGCCCTGCTCTTTGACTTTCTCCAGGACGTTGTCGACCAGCGACTTAACGTGACGGCTGGAGGTGCCGCTGGCGATCACCATGTAGTCGGTGATGCTGGTTTTCTCGCGCACATTGATGCTGAGAATGTCCTGGGCCTTGAGGTCTTCAAGGGCGGCGACTGCCAACTTGACCACTGCGTCGCTGCTCAGTTGGTTTTTTTGCTTGCTCATAGATAACTCACTTGTCTCATGTTCAGTTCGACGCAGGGTAAAGTCCGTGCGCATGGATATAGGCCAGTACCGCGTCAGGCACTAAAAAGCGTGCCGACTTGCCGCTGCCGAGCAGCTGGCGAATGTGACTGGCAGACACCGCCAATGGCGCCTGCTCAAGCAATAGTATTTGCCCACTGGGCCCGTTCAGGGCCTGGGCGTCGCGCACCTGCCGCGTCGCCAGTAACTCAAGTAACACCGGCGCTAATGCGCCGCCGACATCCGGGCGCTGCAACACCAGCAGATGGCAATGATTCAACAACTGCTGCCAACGATGCCAGCTTGGCAAGCCGCAAAAAGCATCCCAGCCGAGCAACAAAAACAACTGATCGTCGACGGCCAACTCAACCCGTAACGACTCCAGGGTGTCGATACTGTAAGACGCTTGCGCGCGCTGCAGTTCGCGGTCATCGGCCAGTAACGGCGGTAATCCGGCCACCGCCAGCTCGACCATCGCCAGCCGATCCTGCGCGCTGACCGCCGGCGTATTACGGTGTGGCGGCCGGGCACTGGGGATTAAGCGCAACTCGTCCAGGCCCAATTGCTCAGCAACTTCGATGGCGCCGCGCAAGTGACCGATATGGATCGGATCAAAAGTGCCGCCAAGGATACCGACTTTTCTAGCCACGCAACTGACCGTCACCGATCACCACATACTTTTCGCAGGTCAGCCCCTCCAGACCCACCGGGCCACGGGCATGCAGTTTGTCGGTGGAAATGCCGATCTCCGCGCCCAAGCCGTACTCAAAACCATCGGCAAAGCAGGTTGGGGTATTGAGCATCACCGAGCTGGAGTCGACCTCGGCGATAAAACGCCGGGCTTGGCCCTGATGCTCGGTGACAATCGAATCGGTGTGGTGCGAGCCATAGTGATTGATGTGTTCAATCGCCTGATCCAGACCATCGACGATGCGAATCGACAAGATTGCCGCCAGATACTCGGTGCCCCAATCGGCCTCGGTGGCCGGCAGCGCCTCGATCAGTGCGCGAGTGCGCTCGCAGCCGCGCAGCTCCACGCCCTTGGCGCGAAACTGGGCGGCCATGGCCGGCAGGAAATCCGCCGCAATCGCCTGATCGACCAGCAAGGTCTCCATCGCGCCGCAAATGCCATAGCGGTAACACTTGGCATTGAAGGCAATTTGCTGGGCCTTGGCCAAATCGGCCAGGGCCTCGACATACACGTGGCAGATGCCGTCCAGGTGTTTGATCACCGGCACCCGGGCGTCGCGGCTGATCCGCTCGATCAAGCCTTTGCCACCGCGCGGCACTATCACGTCGACGAATTCCGGCATGCTGATCAGCGCGCCAACGGCCTCACGGTCGGTGGTTTCCACCACTTGCACGGCGGCGGCCGGTAAACCGGCCACGGCCAGACCGCGCTGGATGCACAGGGCAATGGCCCGATTGGAATGAATCGCCTCGGAACCACCACGCAAGATGGTGGCGTTGCCGGACTTCAGGCAGAGGCTGGCAGCATCGATGGTCACGTTCGGCCGCGACTCATAAATGATGCCGATCACCCCAATAGGCACGCGCATCTTGCCAACCTGAATGCCCGAAGGCCGGTAGCTCATGTCGCGAATCGCACCCACCGGGTCTGGCAACGCCGCCACTTGGCGCAAACCCACCAGCATGCCGTCGATGCGCGCCGGGGTCAGTTCCAGACGCTCCAGCAAGGCCGGCTCCAGACCGCTGGCTAAGCCTGCGGCGAGATCCAGTTGGTTGGCGGCGGTCAGTTCGGCGCGCGCGGCGTCCAGCGCCTCGGCGGTGGCCAGCAGGGCGCGGTTTTTCTGGGCGGTACTGGCGTGGGCGACCTGGCGGGAAGCCGCGCGGGCGGCGCGACCGAGGCGGGTCATGTAGTCGAGCACGGACTCAGTCATGGTCTGATTGATCAAAAGTAAGTAAAGCCGCCGATTATAGCTGCCCCGCCACCGCAAGCCCAGCAGCGTCGGGCGGATGGTAAACAATGCCGCCCGCGCCCGCCCGGAGTTACCCGGCAAAGCGCCGCCCAGCGGCCCCGCCGGCGAGACGGTGACACTCAGCCAGTGCCAAGCCAACCAGGCCACCCGAAGGTTAGGTAAACAAAATCGCGTCGAATGTTTACCTTGCAAGCATACCCAGCGCCGGCGTCACCTACCGAGCGCGAAGCACAAGAGGCGGAGCACCGCCGGAGTACTCGCCATGCGATACCGCACCGATTACAGCCCCAACCTGCTTACCGGCGCCCCGCAGCTTCTCGAACTGGGTGGCTGGCAGCTGCATTACCTGGCCTTTGCCCAGCAGCCCGACGACCCGCGCAGCCCGGTGCTGCTGCTGGGCGGCGCGTTTCAGAGTTTTCGCTCCTTTGCCGGCGAAGTCGGCGAATTGCTCGCCGAGCACCCGGTGATTTTGCTCGACCTGCCGAGCCAGGGCAGCAACCTGCAACTGGCGCCCGAGTTGTCCTTGGCGCAACTGGCCGACCTGATTGCCGCCTTTGCCGAACACTTGCAGCTGCCACCCCTGATGCCAATCGGGCTGTCTTACGGCTCGGCGTTGGCCGCGCTGTTTGCCGCCCGCCATCCCCAGCATTGCGCACGCTTGTTGCTGTCGGGGATTACCGCCCTGGCCCGGCAAGGCGCACGGCGGTTATTGGAAGAAGGCTTGCAGCTGCTCGCCGAGGGCCGCAGCGCCGCCTTCGCCCAAGCGGCCCTGACCGGCCTGCTCAACCCACTGCAGCAGCACGACACCGGAGTTTCCCCGGTGTTTCGCAAAGCCCTGCTGCGGCAGATGCAGCGCCTGAGCCCGGCGGAAATCGAGCGCTACCAGCAAAACACCCGGCGCCTACTGAGCTTCAGCGGTTTTGAGCATTACCCCAGCTGCCCGACACTGTTGCTGGCCGGTGAACACGACCATTTCACCCAGCCCTGGGAACATGCGCGTTTTGCCGCCGCCTGCAGCAATGCCGACTGCGTGATCATTCATCACGCCGACCACCTGGCCCAATTCGAACGCCGTGAAGCCTGCGCCCAGCTGTACAACCCCTTTCTGCGCGGCGAGGCCTTGCCCATTGCCAGTCCCGGCGCCAGTCGACTGGCCCGCAGCCAACTGCTGCACCTGGAGCAGCGCCACGAGCCCCGCACACCGGCGCTGCAACGCCGCGCCAGTCTGTGGCATGCCGAGGCGGGCGAATGGCCGGTGGAGCTGATTGAACTGGGCTTTTTTGGC
>MHZN01000242.1:0-5004 GCA_001830395.1 Pseudomonadales bacterium RIFCSPLOWO2_12_59_9
ATCAGCTGCCCGGTGCTAGTGGTGAGCGGTGATCGTGACTACACCAGCGTCGCCAGCAAAGAGGCTTACGTCAGCGAAATCGCCGATGCCCGCCTGCTGGTTATCGACGATTCCGGGCATGCCAGCCCTATGGACCAACCCGCGACCTTTAACGCGCAACTGCTGAATTTCCTCGAGGAAGTGACCGCCCGCGCCCGCCAAGCCAACAACAAACCGAAAAAAACCAGGACGTCAAAAACATGCTAAAAAAACTCGCCTTCGCCGCCAGCGCCCTGCTGCTGAGCACCAGCTTGCTGGCCGCCTCTGACAACGCCAAGCCCCATGTACTGCTGACCACCAGCCTGGGTGAAGTGGAAATCGAGCTGGAGGCCAGTAAAGCGCCGATCAGCGTGAAGAACTTCCTCAGCTACGTCGACAGCGGCTACTACAACGGCACGATATTTCACCGGGTCATCCCAGGCTTTATGATTCAGGGCGGTGGTTTCACCCCCGACATGCAGCAAAAAGACACCCAGGCCTCGATCAAGAACGAAGCCGACAATGGCCTGCTGAACACCCGTGGTTCGCTGGCCATGGCCCGGACCTCGGTGGTCGACTCGGCCACCAGCCAGTTCTTTATCAACAGCAAGGACAACGATTTCCTCAACAACGGCAGCCGCGACTTTGGCTATGCGGTATTCGCCCATGTGGTACGCGGCATGGAGGTGGTCGATAAAATCTCCGGCGTCGCCACCGGCAATTCAGGCGGCAACCAGAACGTACCCCGCGAACCGGTGCTGATCATCGACGCCAAGCGCCTGTAACACTCAAAACGCAGCACAGAAAAAGCCCGCTAACGACTGATCGTTAGCGGGCTTTTTTATTGCGTAGAAGCGCTGTGTTAGCGATTCAGGCTGTGGTACTTGGTGATCAGGCCTTCCGGCTTTTTCTCTTCCTTGGCCAAGGCATAGACCAGACGCTCGCCATTCGGGCCACCGCCCAATTCGATATAGCTGAAAATCGGCTCGCCGAGTTTGACCACGTCCATCATGTCGCCGTACCGCTGGAAGATGAAGATTTTGTTGTCTTCACGAATTTCCCCATAAAAGCTGCTGCTTGGCGGCAAGCTCACATCCAGGAAGCGCTTGGCTGAAAGCGTGTTCAGATCCTTGCCCTTGTCCTCGGCGCGCAAGCCCAACACCAGCGCACGACCGGCATTGTCTTTAGTGCCAAGGTCTTTCAAATAGGGGGCTTTGCCGGTTTTCAGGTAGTCGAGATACACCGCACGGTCATCGAATACCACGGCTTGGGTCTCGCTCCACACCTGGTACCAGTCATCGTTATTCAGTGCCAGTTCTGCCGACTTGGCGGCATCCGCTGCCGCGGCATTCAGACTGCAGGCTGCCATGGCTGCGGCTAACAAGGCGATAGACCCACGTTTAATAACGAACGATTTCATAGAATCAGCAACTCCGGCTTTAGAGAACATAGGCGGATAAAGTTGCCTGAGTTTCGTGACAGCAGCGTGACCAACAGATTACAGATCGGTAAAAACCGTTATTCCTGCCGATACGGCAGTTGCTGCCGCGCCTGCTCGGCATAGGCCCGCACGCCAGAACGCTCTTGCTGTAAAAACTCCGCCACGGCGCTGCGCAAGCCCGGATGGGCGAGGTAATGCCAGGAGCGCGTCAGCACCGGCTCGAAGCCACGAATCAGCTTGTGCTCACCCTGAGCACCGGCATCGAAGCGCTGCACGCCCTGGCCGATGGCGTAGTCGATGCCCTGATAGAAACAGGTCTCGAAATGCAGCCGATCAAAGTCGCCCAGGCAGCCCCAGTAACGCCCGTACAGGGTATCGCCGGCCAGCAAGCTGAAGGCCATGGCCACCGGCCGTGAACCTTGACGCGCCAACACCAGGCGTATGGCCTGCGGCAAACGCTGCGCCAGCAAACTGAAAAAATCCCGAGTCAGATAGGGCCGACGGCCGCGCACCAGGTAGGTGTTGGCGTAGCAGGCATAGACAAAATCCCACTCCAGCTCGCTCAGCTGATGGCCCTCGCGCCAGTCAAACTCGATGCCCTGCCCCGCCACCTGCTCACGTTCTTTACGCAACTGCTTGCGCTTGCGTGACGCCAGGGCGTCGAGAAAATCGGCGAAATCGCGGTAGCCCCGATTGAACCAATGGTACTGGCAGCCTAGGCGTTCCAGCCAACCCTCGCGCGCGGCCAACAGCCCATCGTCGCTGCCCTCGGTGAAGTTGATGTGCAGGCCCGAGCAGCCTTGCTGCGCCATCTCGGCAAGCACGCCATCGAGCAACTGGCCACAGGCGTCGGCATCGCCAAGCAAGCGCGCGCCGCTGACCGGAGTAAAGGGCACCGCTGTCAGTAACTTGGGGTAATAACCAATTCCGGCCCGCTCACAAGCCTCGGCCCAAGCCATGTCGAATACATACTCGCCATAGGAATGGCTCTTCAGGTACAGCGGCAACGCCGCCAACGGCCGGCCCTGAACGTCCGTCAGCAGCCGATGGGCGGGCTTCCAGCCGGTGTTCGGGGCGACGCTGCCGCTGTCTTCCAGAGAGCTAAGAAAGCCATGCCGCAAAAACACCTGGCCCGCTGGCAACAGCGCATCCCAGAGCGGCGCAGGTAAATCACTTAAGCGTTCGAGGGTAATTATTGGCATGCGCCAGTCTGGGGTTTTCTGCCGACGAAAAAAAGCCCCGCACGAGGCGGGGCTAAGAAGGAGCCGCGTTTTTAAGCGAAGTTAGAACAGGTATTGCAGACGAGCAGTGATGGCTTGACCGTCTTCGTCATCGGCACCGGTGGCTTTACGCGAAGAGTTAGTGGTCTCGTTGGAGTTCAGGCCGGCTTGCAACGCCAAGGTATCGCTGTCAGTCGAAGTCACCAGGTAATCCAGCGACAACTTGACCGCTTCGTTGGCGTACCAGTTAACCCCGATCACATTGAGTGTGGCCTTCGACTTGTCGATGCCAGTGGTCGAAGTCAGAGACGCGCCGCTCAGGTTGTTATCATCCTTAACCGCCAAGTTTTCGTAGCGGTAGAAGACTTCCCAAGCGCCAGTGGACTTGTTCAGCGGCTTGATCGAATCGAACTTACCGCCGTCCAATTTATAGCTACGCGACTCGCCGGTCAGGGTATAGGCAACTTGCGCGGTGTAACCAGTGGCATCACGGTCGCCATTGCTGTCCTGGCCGCTCAGGCCGCGATGCAGGTACTCGGTCTCAATCGACAGCGGGCCGGTCATATAAGCAGCTTCAAGACCCATGACCTGGTCATCGGTGTAGAAGCGGTTGGTTGCGGTTTTAGCAAACACTGGGGTCGGGGTGTTGTTGGTGCTGTCTTCTGAAATACCGCGCACCCCAATGTTGGAGGTGATTGAACCCTGGTAGCGACCATCGTCGTAGTTACGCTGGGCAAAGTCGGCGCCGAAGTGCAGAACTTCAGTTTCGGAAACGATTGGCGCGAATACACCACGGGCAACGAAGGAGTTCACATCCATACCGTTGTTGCTTTCCAACTCGCCGGTGCTGGTTTCTTGCTGATAGATACCGGTTGAACCGTAGAACATGCCGCCGGTTACGCCGCTAACCTGGATGCCCATGTCGTCTTGTTTGTTGTTAACCCAAGGCGCCAGGTCGTAGATGGCAGCACGCTCAATGAAGGTGGTCCACTTGGAGCTGGTGGCGTGTTGCAGACCGAAGTCCGGGTCGAAACGGCCGGCTTTGATGGTGATCGGGGAGAAGCCTGTGTAAGCAATCGAGGCTTCATCCCAGTTGTTGCTGCCCGAACCGTTAGTGCCACTGCCGCCAACGCCGCCAGCGCCGTTGTTGGCCTGACCGTTAGCGAAGTCGTAGTTGAATACATAGCGCCAGTCTTTGTAGTTACCGGTCAGCTCAAGGATGGCGCGGCGGAAGTAAGCTTCGTTGGCGCTGTTGTTGTTGGCGGTGTAGAAACCCTGAAACTGATCGAAATCAGCTTGGATACGACCACCCAACTTGAAGCTGTATTCTTTGTCGGTGGTGAAAACTTCTAGGCCACCCTTGGTTTTAACGACGATGTCAGTACCGTCTGTAGTTACGGTACCAGCGAAAGCCTGGGCCGAAACGGCCAGTGCCAAGGCGCTGGCGACAAAACCGGCGAAGTGCTTACGAATCATCCAGAATTCCCCTATTGGTCTTAAGAAACACCAGAGCGTCTTGGCTCTTTTGTGTAAGGGAATCTTGCCGGTGGGTTATTTCAGCTCAGTGGCTAATGCGTGAAGCTTTTATGACAGGGGAACTTTCCTAAGCATTTGAACTATAAGCAAAATCAGCCGCCCCTGAGCAACGACCAAGCCGCCCAAACGGCTGCACTGAGCCTGCTCAGGCAATGATTTAAAGGCTTTCAGCGCCCTCGCAGCCTGAGGCTGCGCAGCAACGAACGGCGCCATGGGGTAGCAGGAAGGGCTTGCAACTTGGCGTACTACAGACCGTGTGAAAACTACTGCGCTCGGTTATGCGGCGTTAAAAACAGGCGCGGATTGCTCATTTACAGCTCGTAAACTCCGCATCCTCGCCTGTTTTGCCTTGCCTAACCTTCGCTCGCTACGTTTTCACACGGCCTGTGTTAGTCGGGCTTTTTAGCCGCATCAGCAAGCTGCGCGGCCACTGCGTCTAAGTCGCTAACCAGCGGTTCCGGCATCTGCTGCAGCACCCGCAGGGTTAAGCGTAATTGCCGCACAAAGCGCCGGCAGTTACCGCACATGGCCAAATGTGCCCGCACCGACAAGCCCTCGGTGAAGCGCAATTGACCGTCGAGATAATCGCTTGAGCTGGCGACCAGCGCCTTACAACTCAACATTGGCCGGTCTCCTCAAAGTGTTCCAGGGTGGCAAATACTTTCAGCCGAGCGCGGTGCAACAGCACCCGTACATTGGAGAGCGAGATGTCCAAAAGATTACAGATGGCCTCCAACTCCAAGCCCTGACGCTCACGCAACAGCAACACGCTGTTTTGCAACTCCGACA
>MHZN01000242.1:5060-12260 GCA_001830395.1 Pseudomonadales bacterium RIFCSPLOWO2_12_59_9
TCCGGTGAGTCTTCGTGCCAAGCCTGGGGGGCATTGAGCCAATGCCCGTCACTGGCAAACCGCTCGGCCCCAACGCTGCCGTGGGGCGCCGGTTGTTCATCGAGTTGTACCGTGCGGCGGTTCTGCCGCAGGCGGGCCTTGGCGGTGTTGGCGGTAATGGTCAGCAGCCAGGTCTTCAAACTCGAACGGCCCTGAAAACCGGCCAAACTGCGCACCACCGCCAGCCAGGCGTCTTGCACCGCTTCATCGGCATAGCGGCGCCCGACTATGGCGTAAGCCACCGCCATCATCGCGCCTTGATAAGCGGCCACCAGCTCAGCAAAAGCTTTTTGCTCGCCGGCCAACAGGCGCGGCAGCAACTCAACGTCGTTAATGGGCATAGTCAAAATCGGCTTAAGGTCGTCGCGAGCGCAGGGCAGTGCGACGCCCGCTCCTGCGAGCTAGCCGCATTTCCCACATCCATGTGGGTCACAAGGCGCAACGAGCGCAGCGAAGTAACAGCCGAAGGCTGACCCGCAGGGCGAGCGCAGCGAGTCAAACAGACGAGGACGCGGAGTTTACGGGTTGTAAATGAGCAGTACTCACTCCGTTCGCCCTCACGGGCCGCCCTCTGGGCGTTCAGTGGCAAGCCACTGTCCGAGTCTGTTTTCAACACAGCATGACCAAGCGCAGTAGACATTAAGTTGATTTTTAGCGTTTGCGCAAAATCACACTGCCAATCGAGTAACCCGCACCAAAGGAGCTGAGCACGCCGAGTGCGCCTTTGGGCAAATCATCCTGATTTTTGTGCAGGGCAATCACCGAACCGGCCGAACTGGTGTTGGCGTAGGTGTCGAGGATCACCGGCGCTTCGCTAGCTTCTGCGTCACGGCCCAGCAGTTTGCGGGTGATCAGCAGGTTCATATTGAGGTTGGCCTGGTGCAGCCAGAAGCGCTTGACGTCACCGACGTTCAGCTGGTTTTCCGCCAGGTGCGCGGCAATCAGCTCGGCCACCATCGGGCAGACATCACGGAACACCTTGCGGCCTTCCTGAACGAAGAGTTTGTCCGGCGCGCCGATGCCCTCTTCCGCTGCGCGGTTGAGGAAGCCGAAGTTGTTGCGGATATTGTTGGAGAACTGAGTGATCAGCTTGGTGCCGACTATATCGAACTGATGCTGGGAGGTGGCCAGATCGGCACGCTCAACCAAAATGGCAGTCGCCGCATCGCCAAAAATAAAGTGGCTGTCGCGGTCACGGAAATTCAAATGACCGGTGCAAATTTCCGGGCTGATCACCAGCACCGCACGCGCCTGACCCAACTGCACGCAGTTGGTCGCCGCCTGCAAACCGAAGGTGGCCGAGGAGCAGGCCACGTTCATGTCGTAGCCAAAGCCCTGAATCCCCAAGGCCGCTTGAATTTCGATGGAGATCGCCGGATAGGCGCGCTGCAGGTTGGAGCAGGCGACTATGACCATGTCCACATCGGCGGCGGTTTTGCCGGCGCGGGCCAAGGCGTCTTGCGCTGCGCCAACGCCCATCTGGCAGAGGATCGACTGCTCGTCGTTGCTGCGCTCAGGAATGCGCGGGGTCATGCGCTGCGGATCAAGAATCCCTGCTTTATCCATCACAAAGCGGCTTTTGATTCCCGAGGCTTTTTCAATAAAGGCGGCGCTGGACTCGGTGAGTGCTTGCACCTCGCCCGCTTCAATGGCGGCCGCATGCTCGGCATTGAACTGCTGCACGTAAGCATTAAAGGCCAGCACCAGCTCTTCGTTGGAAATGCTGTTAGCCGGGGTATATAAGCCGGTGCCACTAATAACGACGTTGTGCACGGTCTGTCCTCTTGTTGTTGGGCCCGCCTGTGCGGCCCGTTATGCGCAAAGCCTGTGATCTAGGGCGTCACAGGCACAAAGTTCGGCTTGTCGCAGGGCATCATCGGCACATTGCCTAGCTTGCTGCAGCAAAACACAGAGTTTGCCACAGCCGGGAAGTTTACGGGCGGCCAACCGCATCTGGGCAGACTGACGGATGGCGACTTCAGCTAAAGATGCTGGCTGTTGCGCCCAGGACACCTGGGCAAATCGCGCCGCCCCTACTGCGGTGTATCGGCCAAAGCGAGGATCATTAAGCTTTCGCCAGCGCAGGGTAATTGCGGACGACGAGCAAGCCATATGGTTGACTCGCTATAAATCATTTATGCGCAGGCCTTGTGCCAACTAAATCCACCTTGGCGAGCGCCAAAACAGCGCGCCGAAAACTGACTACAATTTTCTCAGCACGCCTGGCCGCAGTCAGGTTAAATCACCGACACGAGCTTGGCGTCGATGCATTATTGCCCTGCACTCAGTGGTCAAATATCGGAGTCGAAAGATGAGCAAGCCCAGTCCACTGTCGACCTATTCCGAGCCTCCCCGGGTGCCCTCTGCAGCAGATTTCCGGCAATCTATTAATGCCCAGACAGCCCGCTACCGATGACCGATAAAAAGCCGTTTTGGTCCTTCTTCTCGCGCTCGACTTCGCTGCGGCCAACCCTGTTTCTGGGCGCCGCGCTGGGGATTCTGTTGCCGGCGTTGGTGCTCGGCTATCTGCAACTCACCAGTAAATTTTCCGATGATGTACTGATGCGCGTGCGGGCGCCGATGCAACAATCGGCCGACGTGCTGTCCCAGGGCATGGCGGTGGCGATCTGGAATGTCGACCGCGAGGTGGCCGTGCGGCTGATGGATGCGGTGCTGCGCAACCCCGACGTCAGCAGCATCACAGTGACCAACGAGTACCAGGACACTTTTGCCAGCAAGCAAAACCCCCAGACCGATACCGCGGAGTTATTGCGCGAGGAGCGCGAGATCACCTACAACGGCACCCCTATCGGCCATCTGCTGCTGGAATTCAGTGCCGCCCGAGTCGAACGCGAGCGCTGGAATGATTTGCTCAAGTTGGCCGGTGCGCTGTTCGCCCAAGTGGCGATTTCCTTCATCTTTATCTGGCGCCTGTTCGACCGCCGCATGTTGCGGCCCCTGCAAGAACTGCAACAGGGCGCCCAACGCCTCGCCCGTGGCGAGCTTGAGCAACCCTTGCGCTGGCAACGCGCAGATGAAATTGGCCAACTGGCCCAAGGTCTGGATCAAATGCGCGGTGATCTGGCGGCGCTGTTGAGCGAGCGCGAGCAAAAAAATGCCGCCTTGCAAACCGAGCTCGCCGAACGCCAGCGTATCGAAACTGCCTTGGGTTTAAGCCAAGCCAAATTTGCCGCGATTTTTAATGCCTCACCGGTGTCCATGAGCGTGTCACGCATGGATGAGGGCATGACCCTGCTGGACGTCAATGCCCCCTGGGTCCGTCTGTTCAAGCGCGAGCGGGCCAATATTCTGGGCAGTGACAACCGCAGCATGTGGCGTTCATTAGAAGAGCGGCAAAACGCCCTGATCACCCTGCAGCAAACCGGCGAACTCAGCCGCTGCACCGCCTGGCTGCAACGCGGTGGCGGCCAGGAAGATATTTTGTGCGAGATCTGGGGCAAGGTGATCAAGCTGCGCGACGAGTCGCTGCTGATCCTGGCCTACGACGACATTACCGCCAAGCAGCTCTATGAAGAGAACATCCTGGCCCTGAACGCCTCTCTGGAGCAACGCGTGCTCGAGCGCACCACCGAGCTGTCGACGGCGCTGCAACAGTTAACCGTGACCCAGAGCGAATTGCGCCGCAGCGAAAAAATGTCGGCCTTAGGCTCCTTGGTGGCGGGCATTGCCCACGAACTCAACACTCCGATTGGCAATAGCCTGACGGTGGCCAGCACCCTGCAACACCATGCCGAGGTGTTTGCCACCGATCTGGACAAGGGCATGACCCGTAGCCACCTGAACGAGTTTGTCAGTAGCACCCGCCAAGGCGCCGATATTTTAATGCGCGGCCTGCAGCAAGCCGCCGAACTGGTGGCCAGTTTTAAACAGGTGGCGGTCGACCAAACCAGCGAAAAACGCCGGCGCTTCTCCCTCGACGACACCGTCAAGGAAATCCTCCTGACCCTGGGCCCAACGCTGCGCAAGACCAACCACAAAGTTGACTGCCAAATTGCCGCCGACATCCAGATGGACAGCTATCCCGGCGCCCTCACCCAGATCATCAGCAACCTGATTAACAACGCCTTAGTGCATGCCTTTGTCGGACGCGAAAACGGCACCGTGACCATCAGCGCTCAGCTACATGACGGCGGTGTTGAACTGACCATCAGCGATGATGGGGTCGGCATTCCGGCGGCGAATCTGAACCGGGTCTTCGACCCTTTCTTTACCACACGCCTGGGCCAGGGCGGCAGCGGGCTGGGGCTGAATATTGTCTACAACCTGGCGCAGGACATCCTCGGCGGCAGCATCCAAGTCAGCAGCACCGAGGGCCGGGGCGCCAGCTTTACCCTGCACCTGCCGCTGCTGGCGCCAGACATAAAAACCGAGCCATAAAGCCCCGCGCCAAGCTATCCCGCAGCGGCAACCAGCCTGCTAACATCGCGGCTTACTTCGCTTGAGCCGACCGCCATGCAGCCACTCAATCCCCAGCAGGTGCAGGCCTATCTGCAACACCTGGGCACCCACGCCCCCTTACTGGCCGACCGGGAAAACCTCGACCGGTTAATTGCCGCACAACTGCAGCGCGTGCCCTTCGAGAATATTGACGTGCTGCTGCAACGGCCGATTGTGCTCGACGCCGACGCCGTATTTGCCAAGGTGGTCGAACGCGGCCGTGGCGGCTACTGCTTTGAGATCAACTCACTGTTTGCCCGCTTGCTGCTCAGCTTTGGCTACTGCGTGAGTTTGCTCGGCGCCCGGGTGCGCTGGGGTTTGGCCAGCGACGCCGCAACGACCATGCTCTCGCACCTGTTGCTGCGAGTGGAGTTAAGCCAAGGCAGTTTTATTGTCGACACCGGTTTTGGTGGCCCCACGCCACCCTGCGCCATGCCACTGGAGGGCCGCGCCGGCCTTGCCGATTGCCCCTACCAGCTGCTGGCGCCCAATCAGGCCGGCGAGCCTTACCAACTGCAAGCGCTGCAAAATGGCCAGTGGCAGACCATGTACCAGTTCGACCTGCAGCCGCAGGTCTGGGTCGATCACATCGCCCGCAGCTGGTACACCTCGACCCACCCCGACAGCATCTTCTTGAGCACCCTGATGTGCGCCCGCAGCAGCGGCGAGCTGCGTTTGAGCCTGGGCAACCGCAACTTCAGCCGGCGCGCCCCCGATGGCCGCGTCGAGCAGCAAACCATCGACTCCGCCGCCCAATTGCTCGCGTTACTGCGCCATGAGTTTGGCCTGAAGCTTGACCCGCTCAGCGATGGCGAAGCACTGCGCCAGCGCCTGCAAACACTGCTGCAGTTCTGAACCGGAGAAGCCTATTTATGAGCATGCAAAAATGGCTTTATCTGTGGCTGCTGGGTGTCGGCGGCGGCCACGTGGTGCTCGGCGTTGCCCTGGCCCTCGGTGCTCAAGCGAGCCTGCTGGCGCCTTACTTCGACCATCTGCTCAGCCAGTTCGGCCTGCACGCCGCCGGCGCTGAAACCCGCCTGCTGGCGCAAACCCTGATCCAGCTGTTCGGGCCCACGGTGGCCAGCTGGGGGCTGTTGTTCTGCTGTTTGATTTACCTGTATCGCCGCCGCGGTGAGCCGTTGATCAAGCTGAGCCTGTTAGCCGCGCTGTTGCTCTGGCTGCCGCTGGACTGCCTGATCTCGGCGAGCCATGGACTCTATTGGCATCTGTACCTGAACCTGGCCGCCGGCCTGCTGATCGCCCTGCCGCTGGCCCTGCTCAAGCCGCAGCAAGCCCGTTAGGGTAAAGGCCCCCAGCGCAGCAGCAATTTATCGACCTGGCGCAGCCGGGCCTGTTCGCTGGCAATTTGCTCAAGGATGTTCTCGCGCTTAGCCCTTAAGGCGCCCAGCAACTCTTCACAACGCTCGGGCGGATGGCGCAAATGCGGCAAGGCGGCGCGTACCTGCTCCAGGGTGAAACCAATCTGCTGAGCGCTGCGGATAAAACTCAGCACTATCAGCGTATGGGGTTCATAGGCGCGGTAACCGTTGCTACTGCGCGGGGCGGGTGGCAACAAGCCGATCCGCTCGTAATAACGGATGGTGTCGCGGCTCAAGCCAGACTGGCGTTCAACTTCGGCAATTAACATGGCGCATGATCAGGCACTTGGGCGCACAGTTTACCCGCGCCGCCCCCTGCCACGTCCAGCCGGATCGCGGCTCCAGTGCAGGCCCTGAGCGCCAGCCAATTAGGCTTTTGCTCTGTTGTTACTACCCGGCTGGTGTTGTTGCACCGGCCGCTTGCCCGCGCCGCAGCAGCCATTTTTCCAGCTCGATCAGGGCGCAGGTGCTCAGCGCCACGCCCAAGCACCAGCCCCAGGCCAGCAATGGCAAGTCGGCGGTGGCAAACAGTCCCTGCAACACCGCCCAGTGACTGAACGCCAGTTGCAAGCCGACCAGCAGCAAGACCATGGCCCAGACCATCGGGTTGTCGCGCCAGCCAAAACGTGCCGGCCCCTCCAGGCTGCGGCTGCTGAACAAATAGCCGATTTCGCAGGCGACCATGGCATTCACCGCCAGGGTCCGGCTGGCGTCCAGGCTCCAGCCCAATTGCTGGCTGTAGATAAACAGCCCGAGGCTGGCGGCCGTCATCAGCAGCGCAATCCACACCAGCCGCCACAGCAGCACGCCACTCAGCAACGGCGCCCGTGGATCGCGCGGTGGCCGGCGCATCAGGCCCGCCTCGGCCGGTTCAAAGGCCAACGCCAGGGCCAGGGTTACCGCGCTGATCATATTGACCCAGAGAATCTGCAACGGGGTGATCGGCAGCGTCAGGCCCAAGACGATCGAAGCCAGCAGCAACAAGGCCTGGCCACCATTGGTGGGCAGAATAAACAGAATGGATTTTTTCAGCGTGTCGTACACCGCCCGGCCTTCTTCCACGGCCTGACTGATGGTGGCGAAGTTGTCGTCGGCCAGCACCATCTGCGCCGCCTCCTTGGCCACTTCGGTGCCCTTGATGCCCATGGCAATGCCGATGTCGGCACGCTTGAGCGCCGGCGCATCGTTGACCCCATCGCCGGTCATCGCCACCCGCTCCCCCTGCGCCTGCAAGCGCTCCACCAACCGCAACTTGTGCGCCGGGCTGGTGCGGGCAAACACCTGGGTAGTGGCCAGGCGCGCATCCAGTTCGGCGTCGCTTAGG
>MHZN01000243.1 GCA_001830395.1 Pseudomonadales bacterium RIFCSPLOWO2_12_59_9
CCTTGATAAACCCTAGAATCGCCCTATCTACGAACGGTAGATTCTTATTTAGGAGTGATCACCATGACCCATCGCGCAACCACCCTAGGCCAAAGCCTGGGCTATGGCATATCCGCCGAGCAGCGCAACAAAGTGCTGCGCAATACCTACTGGCTGCTGGCTATGACCATGGTGCCCACGGTGCTGGGTGCATGGGTGGGTGTCGCCACCGGAATTACCCAATCCCTCAACGGCATCCTGGGCATGGTGGTGTTTTTGGGTGGCGCCTTTGCCTTCATGCGCGGCGTCGGCCTGCTCGGCGCCATCGAACTGGTGAAGAACAAGCAAACCCGTGAGCGTTATGTTGGCAAAGGCGTGGGCATGATCTGCCGTGGGCATTGCTTCGGTAACGGCCTGATCATGCGCGCCGTGGGCGACACCATGATCATCGCGCCGCCGCTGGTGATCAGCAAAGCCGAGATCGATGAGCTGATCGACAAAGCCCGCCTGTGCCTGGACCTGACCCTACAGGATTTGCAGAAGTAGGCCGTGGGCGGATGTAGGGTGGTCTCCTGAGCGCAGCGAAGAGGCCACCGTATCCAGCAAGAGGCCACCAATGCGCCCAAGCCTGCGCCATAAACAACTACGCCCGGCAGTGCCGGGCGTAGTTGTGTTTGCCTGCCGGGTTTTACATGTCGACGGTCAACGACAAGTGCACGGCCTGTGGCAGCGCTTTGCGGCCCGCATAAGGGCTTTGCCGCAGCACTTCATTGAGCGGCAATTCCAGCGGCATGCCGGTGCTGCTGCGGCCCTTGAGCAGGGTCCAGGGGTGTACCGAGTCGATATAACGCGGCGCTTTACCGTAGGTTTCGGTAAACAGCGCGACGGCCTGGTCGGCTTGATTGGCGGCGAAGTAGTCCTGTTCCAGCTGGAAAAACTGTACCGGGCCGCCTGCGCTCAGCTGTCCGCTGCGATTGGATTTGCCTAATAACAGGGCAAAGGTGTGTTCGATCAGGGCGAGTAAAGTCTTGAGCATCAGCTAATCCTCGTCATTGCGGGTGCTTAGTGCGCCAGCGTATGCGATTGAAACCCACGCCAAAGGCGGCGCGGTTCAGTTAGGGCATTTTAAGTGGGTTTTGATTTTCACCCATGACCTGAGTCAGGGGGCCGCGCATCCGGTTTCGCGGTACCCGGCAGGCGTCTAGGTGACGCCGTGGCCGGATAAGGGGCAGTCTTGAGGGCTGCTTTATGCGCCGATTATGCCGTATTGGTCAGCAAAAGCCTGCTTTGGCGATCAACGGTCATTTCTCTGAAGGCTCTGGCACGCCGGTTCCAGCCTGGCATACGGCCCCGCAGGGCTTCTCGCCGGCGCTGCTGGGCCGCTTCTGAGCGTATAACTGCGCGCCGCAGTTACCTTCCTCGCCTGTTTGTCTGGGGCTGCTTGGCGGTATGTGCCACAGCGAGGCTGCAATTGTGGTGTGGCGCCGGCTTGGAGTGCGGATTGAGCACAATAGCGTGCGAATTCCTCGTTTGCCGGCTCGGCCTGGGACTCCTAGGATGAGGTATGGGCACTTGGACGCGCGGCTTAGCGGCGCGCCGGCCCACCTCTTTTTGGGAGCACTTTCTATGTCCGGCGCCCTTGCGCATATTCGCGTCCTCGACTTGAGCCGGGTTCTGGCCGGCCCGTGGGCGGGTCAGGTGCTGGCCGACCTGGGCGCCGAAGTGATCAAAATCGAACGTCCCGGCTGCGGCGATGACACCCGCGCCTGGGGCCCGCCCTTTCTCAAGGATGCGCAAGGCAACGACACCAGCGAGGCGGCCTATTACCTGAGCGCCAATCGCAATAAACAATCGGTCACCGTCGACTTCACCCAACCCGAAGGTCAGCGGCTGATTCGCGAGCTGGCGGCGCAGTGCGATGTGGTGTTGGAGAACTTCAAGGTCGGTGGCCTGGCGGCTTATGGCCTGGACTACGAGGCCCTGAAGGCGGTCAATCCACGGCTGATTTACTGCTCTATCACCGGTTTTGGTCAGGACGGCCCCTACGCCAAACGCGCCGGTTACGACTTTATGATCCAAGGCCTGGGCGGTTTGATGAGTCTCACCGGTCGCGCGGAAGGCGAGGACGGCGCCGGGCCGATGAAAGTCGGGGTGGCCGTGACCGATATTCTCACCGGCCTGTATGCCACGGTTGGCGTGCTGGCGGCGCTCAATCACCGCGAGCAAACTGGCATTGGCCAGCATGTCAATTTGGCCCTGCTGGATGTGCAGGTGGCCTGCCTGGCCAACCAGGCGATGAACTTTCTCACCAGCGGCGTGCCGCCCCGCCGGCTCGGCAACAGTCACCCGAATATCGTGCCCTACCAGGACTTCCCTTCGGCCGATGGCGATTTTGTCCTGACGGTGGGCAATGACAGTCAGTTTCGTAAGTTTTGCGAGGTCGCCGGC
Organism: Pseudomonadales bacterium RIFCSPLOWO2_12_59_9; assembly: GCA_001830395.1. Taxonomy (GTDB): domain Bacteria; phylum Pseudomonadota; class Gammaproteobacteria; order Pseudomonadales; family Pseudomonadaceae; genus Aquipseudomonas. Next base: position 2,428 of record MHZN01000243.1, read on the forward strand.
CAACGGGAGTGGGCCGACGACTCGCGTTTTATCAGCAACTCCGCGCGGGTGGCCAACCGCGAGGTGTTGGTGCCGTTGATCCGCCAGGTCACGGTATTTAAAACCACCGCGCAATGGCTGGCGGCACTGGAGCTGGCCGGAGTGCCCTGCGGGCCGATCAACAACCTCGCGCAAGTGTTCGCCGACCCGCACGTACAGGCCCGCGGCCTGCGCCTCGACCTGCCCCACAGCCTCGGCGGCACCACCCCGCAAGTGGCCAGCCCGCTGCGCCTGTCCGCCACCCCGGTGGAATACCGCAACGCCCCGCCGCTGCTCGGCGAACACACCGACGCGGTGCTGCAACGCTTGCTGCAATTGAGCGCCGAGCAGGTCAATGAACTGCGCAGTGGCGGGGTGATTTAGCCGCTGCGACGCGCGGGCTAAAACAGTGCTTAATCCCCGAACCCCTGGGGAGTGCCTGCGCGTTGTTGGTGCCCGGTGTTTTTAGGTTCGTCTCAACCCTTTGAAATACAAGATTTTTGTTGGCTGGCACGGGCTTTGCGATAGCACTCTCATCAGCGGATGAGGGTTGCAGTATGGCTCGGCAGTACTATGACGAAATGTACGATGCGCGCGGTAAGTGTCGCCCGCACTATCAAGAGTTCGCCCGCTGGCTGGCGGCCACCCCGCCGGAGCAATTGGCCCAACGCCGGCGCGAAGCCGACCTGTTATTTCACCGCGCCGGGATCACCTTCACCCTGTATGGCGATGAGCAGGGCACCGAGCGGCTGATCCCCTTCGACACCATTCCACGCAGCATTACCGGCCGCGAATGGCAGGGCATTGAGCGTGGCTGCATCCAGCGCGTACAGGCGCTGAATATGTTTCTCGCCGACCTCTATCACGGCCAGCGGATCATCAAGGGCGGGATCATTCCGGCCGAGCAGGTACTGGCCAACGAGTGTTACCAGATCGCCATGCAGGGTCTGGACCTGCACCGCGACACCTACGCGCACATTGCCGGGGTCGACCTGGTGCGCGATGGCGACGGCACCTACTACGTGCTCGAAGACAACCTGCGCACTCCCAGCGGCGTCAGCTACATGCTTGAAGACCGCAAGATGATGATGCGGCTGTTCCCCGAGCTGTTTGCCGCCCAGCGCATCGCGCCCATCGACCATTACCCCAGCCTGTTGCTCTCGACCCTGAAAGATTCCAGCCCGGTGGATGACCCCTGCGTGGTGGTGCTGACCCCTGGTTCGTTCAACAGCGCCTATTTCGAACATGCTTTTCTGGCCCGCGAGATGGGCGTGGAGTTGGTCGAGGGTGCGGACTTGTTCGTGCGTGACGACCGGGTGTTTATGCGCACCACCGCCGGCCCGCGACGGGTCGATGTGATCTACCGCCGGCTGGACGATATCTACCTCGATCCGCTGGCCTTTAACCCAGGCTCCATGCTCGGCGTGCCGGGCCTGTTGGCGGCCTATCGCAGCGGCAATGTGCTGCTGGCGAATGCCATCGGCACGGGCGTGGCGGACGACAAATCGGTCTATCCCTATGTGCCGGACATGATCCGCTTCTACCTCGATGAAGAGCCAATTCTGGCCAACGTGCCGACCTGGCAGTGCCGCAAACCGGAAGAGCTGTCCCATGTGCTGGCGCACTTGCCGGAGTTGGTGGTCAAGGAAACCCAAGGCTCCGGCGGCTACGGCATGTTGGTCGGGCCGGCGGCCAGCAAGGCCGAGCTGGAGGATTTTCGCCAGCGTCTGAAGGCCAATCCCGCCGCCTATATCGCCCAGCCGACCCTGAGTCTGTCGACCTGTCCGACCTTTGTCGAAAACGGCATAGCGCCCCGGCATATCGACCTGCGCCCCTTTGTTTTATCCGGCAAGGAAACCCGTTTGGTGCCCGGCGGTTTAACCCGCGTGGCGCTGCGCGAAGGCTCGCTGGTGGTCAACTCGTCCCAGGGTGGCGGTACCAAAGACACCTGGGTGGTAGAGGAATGAGGAGCGCGGCGCATGCTGAGTAGAACCGCAAGTGAGCTGTACTGGATGTCGCGCCACCTCGAGCGCGCGGAGAACCTGGCGCGGATGCTGGACGTCAGTTATTCGCTGTCGCTGATGCCGCAAGACGGCCGTGGCGATGGCCTCAATGAACTGGCCATGCCGCTGCTGATTACCGGCACGCTGGAGGCTTATGTGGGCTGGCATGGCGAGTTGCATGGCGAACGCCTGCTGCACTTTTTCGCCCTGGATGCCAACAACCCGGCGAGCATTTACAGCTGCCTGCGTGCGGCCCGGGGCAATGCCCACGCGGTGCGCGGGCGGATCACCGCCGACATGTGGGAGAACATCAACGCCACCTGGTTGGAGATGCACAGCATCGCCGCCGAAGGCCTGGGTCGCTATGGCATCAGCCAGTTCTGCGAGTGGGTCAAGCAACGCTCGCACCTGTTTCGTGGCGCCACCTTCGGCACCCTGATGCGCCATGACGCCTTTCGCTTTATTCGCCTGGGCACCTATATCGAGCGCGCCGACAACACCCTGCGCCTGCTCGATGCCCGTTACGAAATGTTCGGCGATATGGTCGCCAGCATCAGCGATGAGTCCGCCCACGGTTACTACCAGTGGAGCGCC
>MHZN01000244.1:0-908 GCA_001830395.1 Pseudomonadales bacterium RIFCSPLOWO2_12_59_9
ATGGTAGGCGCGATTCTGGACTTCATCTTTATCCAGATTGCCCAGTATTCAGAAGACGCCCTGATTATCAAAACGAATTTAAAGGTGAGCGACGTAAACCTGGAGGGCCTATTTCTATTCTTTCCTTCCAGCGAATCCCTGACCAGGATTTTTACAACGTTAGGGCTTAACGAAAAGGAGGCCAGTAATGGCAGCTAAAGAAAAACAGAAGGAATACCAGTTGGTCGTCTTTGCAATCGGAGATGAAGAATTCGGGGTAGACATCAGCCAGGTCCGGGAGATTGTCAGGCTCATCGCGATTACCTACCTGCCAAAGGCTCCTGCCTTTATTGAAGGGGTGGTCAATCTCAGGGGCCAGGTGGTTGCGGTTATTGATTTGGCAAAACGGCTTAACATTCCTTCTAAACCCAGGGGAGATAACACCCGCATCATCATTGTAGAGATCGAAGGGCTGACTATGGGTATGGTTGTGGATTCGGTCTCTGAGGTCTTACGTTTATCTTCGGAAAACGTAGAGGGGGTCCCTTCGGTGATTGAAACCGAAGTTCAGGAACACTTCATCTCCGGCGTAGGCAAACTCCAGGACAGGCTGCTTGTGCTTTTGGATTTAAAGAAAATCCTCACTCCTGATGAAATTCAGCATATTGAAAAAACAGTAGTTAACCAGAAGACCGAATGAATCAGCTAATTTCTTCTTCAGTTAAATAGCAAGCCGGGTCTTCCTGCCAGACGTCATTATAGACTGCCTGGGCCCTCACGCGGAAATTCCCATTACAGATGTCTAAAAACTTGCACCGGGCGCAGCGGCCTTTCAGGCGGGGTTTTCTATTTTTCAAGCTTTGCATAAGCTTATCTTGCGTATCTAACCAGAGCTTGCCAAAATCCCTTTCCCGCACATTCCCAAAGGA
>MHZN01000244.1:1045-2629 GCA_001830395.1 Pseudomonadales bacterium RIFCSPLOWO2_12_59_9
AATCCACATAGCCCAGGGCGCAGGCGAGGCTGATGGCGGCCAGGTCAAAATGCTCGCTCAAACTAGCGCTGGCGACTTGTTCAAAATATGCCAGGGCCCGTTCGATTTTGTCTTGCTGGCCGGCGAGCCAGGCATCCCAGCGTTTGTCCGCGGGGCGCAAAAAACTTTCGTAGCGGATCAGTACCGCGGCGTCCAGCAGGGCATCGGCCAGGGCACAGAGGGTCAGGCCGTTCCAGCGTGCGCTGCCGCTCGTGGCCAACAAGGGTTGGCCATCGTGTTGCTGGTCGAGGTACTCGAGTATCACCCGGCTGTCGAACAGCAGGCTGCCGTCGGCCAGGCGCAAGGCGGGAATCTTGCCGGCCGGGTTGGCGGCATTCACCGCGGGGTTCGGGCTGATCGGGCTGAGTTGCACTTCTTGCAGTGCAACCTTGGCCAGCTGCTCGGTCTCGTGCAGCAGCACCATGACCTTGCGCACGAAGGGCGAGGTGGGCGAATAAAACAGCGTCATGCTCGGCATCTGAAATCCTGGAGGCTGAGAAAATATTCGGCTTCTATCCTTACTGCAATACTCGCGCTCGGCAAGTCGCCGGTGAGTAGACACTGTTGCGCGGCTACCAGACACTGTTGTTTTTTTGTGTCAGCCATCAGTTTGAGGAGAGGCTTCATGAGTGCGCCCCTGTTGATCGTCGGTTCCTATGTCTCGCCCTATGTGCGCAAGGTGCTGGTCTGCCTGGAGAGCAAGGGTCTGGCCTATGAGATAGACCCGATAGTGCCGTTCTTTGGCGATGATGACTTTGCCCGCCTCAGCCCGCTGCGCCAGGTGCCGGTGCTGGTGGATGGCGACTTGGTGCTGAATGACTCGACGGTGATCTGCCAGTACCTGGAGGAGCGCTACCCGACGCCGGCGCTGTATCCGACCGATCTTGGCCAGCGCGCCCAGGCTCGCTGGCTGGAGGAGTTTGCCGACACGCGGATGGGCCAGGTGATCATCTGGCAGCTGTTCAACCAGCTGGTGATCCGCCGTGCGGTGTGGGGCAAGGAGCCGGATCAGGCGTTGCTTGCGCGCACCTATGAGCAGGACTTGCCGGCGATTTTCGACTACCTCGAAGGCCAGTTGCCGGAGTCGGGCTGGTTGTTCGGCGCGCCGTCGATGGCTGAAATTAGCCTGGCCTGTTTTATCCGCAATGCCCAGTTCGCCCGTTACCAGCTGGATGCGGCCCGTTGGCCACGGCTGGCCGGCAGCATGGCGCGCACCCTGGAATTGCCGGCCTTTGCGCGCCTGGCGGCCTTCGAACTGATCTGCACACACACGCCGATTGCCCAGCAGCGTGAGGCGTTGCGGCAGGCCGGAGCGCCGATCAGCAGTCGGAGTTTTGGCCGCGCCGAGCCGGTGCCTGGGGTGATGGGGCGCGATTAAAGACGCTGCAGCTGTTGCCGCCGCTGCCAGCTGGCGAGGCGCTGGCTGAGCTGGCTGAGGCTGTCCAGGCCCTGTCGGCGCGCGCGGCTGAACAGCATCAGCGCCAGCTCGGCGGTGACCAGGGCGTCGGCGCCGGCGTTGTGGCGTTCGGCGATCTGCAGGCCGCA
>MHZN01000244.1:2638-6271 GCA_001830395.1 Pseudomonadales bacterium RIFCSPLOWO2_12_59_9
CCAGTCATCCAGCCCGCCCTTGTGGATGCCGGCGTCGGGGTAGAGCAGCGGCGCCAGGTCCGCCAGGTCGATAAAGGGATGCTGCAGCGGGTAGTTGAGGCTGGTTTTCAGTGCGCGGCCGAGCATGCGTTGATCGAAGGGGGCATGAAAACCCAGCACCGGGCTGGCGCCGATAAACTCCATGCAGGCCAGCAAGCCTTCGGCCGGCTCGCAACCGGCGGCGATGGCGCTGGGGCCGAGGCCGTGAATCAGTACGCTCTGATTGTGCGGCTGGGCGGCGCGTTGCAAGGTGCATTCAAATTGTTGGCCCAGGTCGATGGCGCCGTGCTCGATGACCACGGCGCCGATCGACAGCACCAAGTCTTTGTTGGTGTTCAGGCCGCTGGTTTCCAGGTCCAGAACCACCAGGCGTTGCTCATTGAGTGGCCCGTCGCTGAGCGGCGCGGCGGCGCGCAGTTGCTCGCGGCGACGCAGCTGGGCGGCGGACAATGGCGCGCGGCAGGGCTTGAGCCAGTTGAGCAGGCTCATAGCTGGTAACGCAGCGCCAGGCTGCTTTGCAGGCGCTGGGCTTGGCGAAAGGATTCGCGCAGGATGCGCCGGTCCAGCTGATTGAGGCTGTCGGGGTCGAGGCGGTTGGAGAATGGCAAGCCGCTGCGCGCTTGCTGCTGGTGCAGTTGCAGGCGGGTTTGCTGGATAAAGTGATAGCCCTCGACATAGGCAGCGCTGTCCTGGCTGTCGATCACCCCTTGCTCGGCCAGCAGGCGCAGGCGCTCCAGGGTGTTGCTGGCGGCTATGCCGTGGGCCAGGGCCAGCAGGCGGGCGCCGTCGACAAAAGGCGTGAGGCCTTGCACCTTGAGGTCGAGAGTGTCTTTTTCCAGGCCCTTGCGCGCCACCACAAAGTCGCGCAAGCGGCCCACCGGCGGTTTTTGCCGCAACGCATTTTCGGCCAGCATACGTTGGAACAACGGGTTGTCGGCCACCAGTTCGAGCAGTTCTTGCTGCAATTGCGCGCACCCCTCTTCCGCGCCCCAGACCACCCGCAAGTCGAAGAAGATGCTCGACGCCAGCAGGTTCTCCGGCGTCGCCTCGCGGATAAAATCGTTAAAGCGCCGCGTCCATTCCTTGCGCGACAGGCACAGCGTCGGGTTGCTGGCCATGATCTGGCCTTTGCACAGGCTGAAACCGCAACTGTCCAGGGCCTGATTGATGTGCTCGGCCAGTGGCAGCAAGCGCCCGCGAATGGCCGCGGCCTGCGCCGCATCGCTGGCGTCGAACAGGATGCCGTTGTCCTGGTCGGTGTACAGGGTTTGTTCGCGGCGGCCTTCGCTGCCAAAGCACAGCCAGCTGAATGGCACGCCGGGGTCGCCCAGGGCTTCGATGCTCAACTCGATCACCCGGCACACGCAGTGGTCGTTGAGCTGGGTGATGATCTGGGTGATCTGGGTCGAGGAGGCGCCGTGGGCGAGCATATGATCGACCAGTTGGCGAATGTCACTGCGCAGCGCCACCAGGGTGTCCAGCTTGCCGGCGTGGCGGATGCTGCGGGCCAGATGAACCAGATCAACCCGTTGCAGGGAAAACAAATCGCGCTCGGAAATCACCCCGCACAGGCGCCCATCCTCCACCAGGCAGACGTGGGCGATATGCCGCTCGGTCATCGCCATCGCCGCGTCGAAGGCGCTGGCCTGGGGCGACAAATGGAAGGGTTGCTGGGTCATCAGCTGGCTGATCGGCTGGTTCATATCGCTGCAGCCGTCGGCCACTACCCGGCGCAGGTCGCGCAGGGTGAAGATTCCCAGGGGTTTGAGCGCCCCATCGACTATCACCATGCTGCCGACTTGCTGCTCGTGCATCTGCTTCACCGCCTCGCGCAGCGGTGTGTGCGGCCGGCAGCTGACCGGCTGCTGCATCGACAGCTCACCGAGGCGGGCCTCCAGCGAGTACTGGGCGCCGAGGGTTTCGGCGGCGCGCAGCTGGATCTGCTGATTGACCTGGTCGAGCAGGCTGCTGACCCCGCGCAAGGCAAAGTCGCGCAGCGGATTGGAGAGGCTGAACAGTTTGATAAAGGCCGGTTTATTCAGCAGCAGGCAGAACGTGTCCTGGGCTGCCAGGTGCTCGGTGCGGGTGGCCCGCTCGCCAATCAGCGCGGCCAGCGGGAAACACTCGCCGGCACTTATTTCAAAGGTGGTCTGGCTGGCGTCTTGGCCGCTGTGGGGGCGCTCGCCGTGCACCCGGCCTTGCTTGACGATGTAGAAGTGCTCGATCGGCCCGTCGTCGGGCTTGATGATGCTCTCGCCGGCGGCATAAAAGCGCAGCTGGCAGTTCTCCAGCAGGAAGGCCAGATGGGCGTTTTCCATCTGATTGAAGGGCGGGTATTTGCGCAGAAACTCCATCAGCCCATGGATGTTCTGCTGCACCGCCACCTTGCCCGTTTGGGCAAAACCATCCGCTTGGCTCATCACGCACCTGCGCAGTTGTCGACGTTCCCATCATCGACCGGCTGTGGCGCCCGGCCCATTGGACCTAAGTCTAAGCACCGCGTGGTGTGGCCGAGGGTCCGGCAGCGGGTGCGCAGCCGAGCGGCAGGCCACCCTTGGTCATCGGCAGAATGTGCGGCGCTATAAATACAAGCCAACTAAATGGCGCCAATATATAGACTGGCGGTCATGGTCGGCGCTGTTTAGAGCGCTATACCTAGACCACGAGGCGTCTGAACGGCGCCTCGCAGCCCAAAACCCTTAATCAAGCAGTAAGCCGCCTTCTCGTCAGCTGTGCCGCGCCCACCGAGGTTATGGGTGTTCCGGCGAGGGCTGGTTTAGTTACGGGAGCCTTTGCCATGATCGACCTTTCCACCTGGAACCTGAGTATCCCAGTCGGGGTGCCGGCCACCACCATCAGTACCCCTGTGCTGGCCGGTGGTTATCAGGATCATTACTTCCAGTCGAATGACCAGAGCTTGTTTTTCTGGGCGCCGGTGAACGGCACCACGACCCTGAACGCCATCTATCCGCGCAGCGAACTGCGCGAAACCTACAGCAACGGCAGCGCGCGTAACTGGGCTTATCCCCAGGCCGATAACTTCCTGCGGGCCAACCTCAAGGTGAGCCAGGTGCCCTCGACCGGCAAGCTGGTGATCGGCCAGATTCACAGCGCCGACAGTAACTGGCCCTTGCTCAAGCTTGAGTTCCAGATGAAGAGCTCTGGCACGGCCAATTTGGTTTACAAGATCCGCCTCAAGCCCACGGATGCTGAGTCGACCACCCATGTCTTGGTCAGCGGCGTGCCGCTTAATCAGTCCTTTAGTTATTACGTGCATCTGACTCCAGCCGGCACCTTGAGCATCAGCTTCAATAGCGTGAATTGGTACGGCAAAATCGACCCGGCTTGGGCGGTTAAACCGCTGTACTTCAAGGCCGGGGTCTACACCCAGGACAATACCGGCTATGAAACCGAGGCGGGCGCGGCGAGCTTTAGCCGCTTAGAGATCGAGCACCGCCCGCTCACACCTTAAAAGCGCGGCATAAAAAAACCGCCCCGAGAGGCGGTTTTTTCGTTGCGCTACAAATTACAGGCCGTTGGCGGCTTTGAATTCGCGGCGGCGACGGTGCAGCACTGGCTCGGTGTAGCCGTTCG
>MHZN01000245.1:0-3399 GCA_001830395.1 Pseudomonadales bacterium RIFCSPLOWO2_12_59_9
CGCGCCTGGAAACCAGCAGCCTGCCCCACGAAATGGCGCAGCAACACAACGGCACGCCGGCCAAGCCGCTGCAAAGCGATCTTTTTTCCAGCCTGCCGCATCCGATCCTGGATGAATTATCTAAACTCAATCCCGATGATATGAGTCCACGGCGCGCGCTGGAGCTGTTATATACATGGAAGACGCGCATCTAACGCTATTGCCGACAAGCTGTTAGAATCGCGCGCACTTTTATAGATGCTTCGGCCTTTTAGCCTGGTGCCGCGAGCCATCAAATTGCCGAGCCGAGCAGTCCCAAGCAAATTGGGCTGCTTTGCCGCCGCCTGAGGAGAAACCAACCATGACCTTCGTCGTCATCGACAACTGCATCAAGTGCAAATACACCGACTGTGTAGAAGTCTGTCCTGTGGACTGCTTTTATGAAGGCCCGAACTTCTTGGTCATTCACCCAGACGAGTGCATCGACTGCGCACTTTGCGAGCCAGAGTGCCCTGCCCAGGCCATTTTCTCCGAAGACGAAGTGCCGGAAGACCAGCAAGAGTTTATTGAGTTGAACCGCGATCTGGCCGAAATATGGCCGAACATCACCGAGAAGAAAGAAGGCTTGGCCGACGCCGAAGAGTGGGATGGCGTAAAAGACAAGCTGCAGTATCTGGAACGCTAGTCACCTTAGCGTGATTGCCAAAAGGCCCGCTTAGAGCGGGCCTTTTGCTTTTCTGCAGACAAAAAAAGGGGCGGGGATTACCCGCCCACTTTTATCCCTACTCCCTTTATCTCCTACTCCATCATCCTGATGAGTCGCATCCTGCAACGTCCTGATCCGCATCCTTGCTGATCTGTACCTGCTCCTTGGCACAGGTGAGATAGTAGCTCGTCTGACTAAGTCAGCAAGTTCACTAAAAATCACTAAACGTTATCGCACAAAAACAAATAAATATTATATATCAGTAACTTATGTGCGACATCAGTGGAAATACTCTAGCTTTAAAAAGCCTATTACAACCAATGCCTACACGACCTGTAAGCAAAGGCTTACACGAGCGCACATAAAAAACCCGGCCGAAGCCGGGTTTGCTTTAATCAAGCGCCCTGATTACTTGAACAAGGACTCACTCGACAAGCCGTTTTTCTCCATGATTTCACGTAAGCGCTTGAGCGCCTCCACCTGGATTTGCCGAACCCGTTCACGGGTCAAGCCAATCTCCCGGCCGACTTCCTCCAGCGTGCTGCTTTCATGCCCGCGCAGACCGAAGCGACGTACCACCACTTCACGTTGTTTCTCGGTCAAATCCGACAACCACTGGTCAATGCTCTGCGACAGGTCATCATCCTGCAGCAGTTCACACGGATCGGTTGGACGCTCATCGGTAAGCGTATCCAGCAAGGTTTTATCCGAGTCCGGCCCGAGCGAAACATCGACCGACGACACGCGCTCGTTCAAGCCGAGCATGCGCTTAACCTCACCTACCGGTTTTTCCAACAGGTTGGCAATTTCTTCGGCTGAGGGTTCGTGGTCGAGCTTTTGGGTCAGCTCACGAGCCGCGCGCAGGTAAACATTAAGCTCTTTGACCACATGGATCGGCAACCTGATAGTTCGGGTCTGATTCATGATGGCGCGCTCGATGGTTTGACGAATCCACCATGTCGCGTAAGTCGAGAAGCGAAAACCACGCTCCGGATCGAATTTCTCCACCGCTCTAATTAAGCCAAGGTTGCCCTCTTCAATTAGATCTAACAGTGAAAGACCGCGATTAATGTAGCGCCGGGCGATTTTCACCACCAAACGCAAATTGCTCTCGATCATTCTTTTACGCCCAGCCGGATCGCCCTTTTGCGCCAAACGGGCAAAATGCACTTCCTCTTGCGGGGTGAGTAATGGGGAGAAACCAATTTCGTTGAGGTACAGCTGAGTTGCGTCTAGCGCACGGGTGTAATCAATGTATTTGTGTTGTTTGAGTGAGTTTGCCTGTTTGGCTTTTGGACTAGCGAGAGAAAGCTCTGCTTCCTCATCATCATCGAGAGCGATGCGCTCCTCCAGTAGGAGAACATCATCGTCGACGTCAAACTCCGGCGCTTGTTTTTTCTTGAGTGCCATTTTTATTGTCCTTAGCTGAGTTCGACAACAAACTCCGGCAGCACCTAACCCCAATATTCAACCAACACTGTTAAGTCGCATTGGTTTGAACTCAGAGGACGTCCCTGGCAACACCCGAGTCTGGTCCTACTACGCAAAGATACAAGTCAGCGGCAACTCAACGCTTGGGCAAATATTGCAGCGGATCAACAGGCTTACCTTGACGGCGAATTTCAAAATGCAGCTTCACCCGGTCAGTGCCCGTGGAACCCATTTCAGCAATTACTTGTCCGACTTTGACCTGCTGCCCCTCCCGCACCAATAACCTACGGTTGTGACCGTAAGCACTTACGTAGGTATCACTGTGTTTGATGATTACTAACTCGCCGTAGCCCCGCAATCCACTTCCGGCGTACACCACTGAACCATCAGACGCAGCAGAAACAGGCTCGCCCAATTCCCCTGCCAGATCAATGCCTTTATTCAAACTGCCGTTTGAGGAAAATCGCCCGATCAGCGCGCCTTTTGCCGGCCAGGTCCAACGACCCGCAAAATTTTTCGCAACTGTGCTACTCGCCGGCATAGATGCAGCTGCAGGTGGCGGCTTACTGGCAAGTATCGCAGCGTCATTGGCTCTAACTACCGCCGGTGGTACGCGGGTAGTTGCAGTGTTTGGCCGGCTGCTTTGCGCAACTGCAGGAGTTTGATTAGTGCGACCATCAAAACGGATAACCTGCCCTTTACGAATAACGTAAGGCGCCGCAATCCGATTGCGCTCGGCCAGGGTCTTCCAATCCCAACCAAACCGAAAAGCAATCGAATACAAGGTATCGCCACGCTGCACAATATATTGACCAACGTTTACCGGTTGACGGGAGTTCCCCGCACTCTGCGCCCCGGTATTGCGGTCGACAACTTGCACGCCACCAGTCCGCGTTGTGTTGCAGGCGCTGAGCGCCGCGCACACCAGACTCACGCCTAACCAAGCCAAAGCCCGATGTCCCGCCGCACTGCAGACGACCCGCCGGCCGCTCAGCCCAAGCATTAGGCCAAAGGTCCGTGCAACAAGGGCACAAAGCGCACGGCATCCAGCACATGGCGGGTGAAGCCCTGCTCCTCACGGACAATCAGCAGCAGTTGCTGCTCATCGCCGGCGCCAACGGGGATCACCAACCGGCCGCCAGGTGCTAACTGATCGAGCAATGCCTGCGGTACATCCGCTGCCGCCGCGGTGACGATAATACCGTTGTAAGGTGCCAACGCCGGCCACCCCTCCCAACCATCGCCCCAGCGAAACACCACATTGCGCAAGTTCAGTTCCAGCA
>MHZN01000245.1:3451-7177 GCA_001830395.1 Pseudomonadales bacterium RIFCSPLOWO2_12_59_9
AGTCTGGTTATGGCCAATAGGCAACGCCGTATCTTCATAGGCGCGATGGGCTAACGCCTCATCGACAAACAGATGCCGTGGGGTGCGGCGAATAACTTCCAACACCCGCGGGTTCGACAAGCCCTCTTCATACAAACGCTCAATCAAACGTTCGCGCGTACGCTGCGACGTCATGCCGATGCCATGGTGTTGCAATTGATCTTTATCCTGGTTCCGCGCGCGCATCAGAGCAACCCCTCCAGCCAACCTTCCAGCCCGCTAAAGGCCTCAGGAAAAGTACGATCCAATTGCAGCGGGGTGATCGACACATAACCCTGCATCACCGCGTGAAAATCGGTGCCAGGGCCGCCATCTTCGGCATCGCCGGCCACCGAGATCCAGTAGCCTTCCTTGCCGCGCGGATTGACCACTTTGACTGGTGCCGCGGCGCGCGCGCGATGACCAAGACGGGTCAATTGCACGCCGCGAATATGATCCAGCGGTAAGTTGGGAATATTGACGTTCAACACGCAGCGCGGTGGCAGATTCAGCTCGGCGTGGGCGGCCACCAGCTTGCGGGCGAAATAGGCGGCGGTCGGTAGGTTGTCAGGCTGACGCGACAACAATGAAAAAGCAAAGGCTGGCAATTGCAGAAAACGCCCTTCCAAAGCCGCCGCCACAGTACCGGAATAGAGCACGTCATCACCGAGATTGGCGCCCAGATTAATCCCCGCCACGACCATCTCCGGTACCGGCTCAAACAAACAGTTGAGGCCCAGGTGCACACAATCGGTGGGTGTGCCGTTGAGGCTGATAAAGCCATTGGCCAAGCGCTGCGGATGCAGCGGACGGTCCAACGTCAACGAACTGCTGGCGCCGCTTTTGTCTTGATCGGGCGCTATCACTACACACTCGGCGTAGTCCGCCAGCGCCGCATGCAAGGCAGCCAAGCCCGGAGCCGCGACCCCATCATCATTGGAAATCAGAATACGCATTAATTATCCATCGGCCCCGCAGGCAGCAGATCGACCAGTTCACGCACCATCACGGTGGCGAAGCATCCGGCCGGCAGGACGAATTGCAGTTGCAAAATGTCAGGCTCAGGATAATGCCACGTCAAACCGCCGATGGGCAGACGCAGAATGCGCCGTTCGTGCGTCATGCCCGCTTCGACCAACCAGTCGCATAACAGCGGCTCGCGGGCGGCCACGGCCTGCTCCAGAATTTGACTGGCAGCCGCGGCCGGCGAATCACCGGCGCCCCACAGCGGCCCGGTTGGATGCAGATCGAGAATCGCCAAACGCGGATCGCTGCACTCGGCCTCCCCGGCGGGAAAAAAGCTGCGGCTGTCGGTAAAGGCCAGCAAATCGCCAACCTGCGCCTGTTGCCAGGTGCCGGCGGCAACCCTGGCGGCCAGCACCTGATTGAACAGGTAACTGCGCGCCGCCGACAGCACACGCGAACGTATATTGCGTTGCTCTGGCAGCACCTTGGCGATGGCAAAATTGCGCGCCTGGGCCAAGTTGCCGCCCTCATAACCAAAGCGCTGGGGACCGTAATAGTTGGGCACACCCTGCGCGGCGATTTGCTGCAGGCGCGCATCCAGCGCTCCATGATCGGCGTCTAATTGGGTGAGGCGCAACGTAAACCCGTTGGCCGCATGGGCACCGCGCTGCAATTTACGCAGGTGCCGAATCGATTTTAAAATCTGCAAACTGTCGCTTTGCGCCGCCGACAAATCGGGATCGGCCTTGCCCGGCAGCTGGATGCTGAACCACTGCCGGGTCAGCGCCTGGCGGTCCTTCAAGCCGGCGTAGCTGACGGTGCGTACCGGCACACCGGCGGCGCGGGCAAGGATACGGGCCGCCTCTTCGGTGTTCAGGCCGCGCTTCTCCACCCACAACCACAGGTGTTCACCAGTGCCGGTGAGAGGGATATCCAGCACTTCATCGACCTGAAAATCTTCCGCCGTGGCTTTTAATACCGCACGGCCAAGCGGCGCGCCATAAGCACAGGGGCCAAGCAACTCAAGCTCAGTCATGCTGCCACCAACAAGGCCACCGCATGCACGGCGATTCCTTCTTCACGGCCGGTAAACCCAAGTTTTTCGGTGGTGGTGGCCTTGACGTTGACCTGATCCAGTTCGACTTCCAGGTCGACGGCAAGCAGTGCGCGCATGGCCTCGATATGCGGCGCCATCTTCGGCGCCTGGGCGACTATGGTGGCGTCGACATTACCGACTTTCCAGCCCTTGGCCTTGACCAGCGCCAGCACCCGACGCAGCAATACACGGCTGTCGGCACCTTTGAATTGCGCATCGGTATCGGGGAAATGTTTGCCTATATCGCCCAGCGCAGCGGCACCGAGCAACGCATCGCAGAGCGCGTGCAGCAGCACGTCGCCGTCGGAATGTGCAAGCAAACCAAAGCCGTGGGCGATCTGCACCCCGCCCAAAGTGATAAAAGTCCCGTCACCGAAGCGGTGCACATCGTAGCCGTGGCCAATGCGTATAGCGTTGCTCATGAAAGTCAGGCCTTGCAGAAGTCAGGCGGCGATTCTACTCGGTTTGGCTCCTCGCGAGCGCAGACCGAGTTAAACCGCGCCCAAACCGACGCGATTTAAGCCAACGACCTTAAACCTGCAGGGCCGCCGCGTGATGACGCAGATGGTCATCCATAAAACTGGCGATAAAGTAGTAGCTATGGTCGTAGCCCGGCTGCATGCGCAACCACAGCTGATGCCCATGCAGACGCGCCTGTGCTTGCAGCGCCTCGGGCTGCAACTGGGCCAGTAAAAACTCATCGCAATCGCCCTGATCAATCAGCATCGGCAAACGCTCCTGGGCACCGGCCAGCAACGCGCAGGCATCCCATTCGCGCCAACTGTTGCGATTCTCACCCAGGTAGCCGCTGAAGGCCTTCTCGCCCCAGAGGCAATTACTCGGATTAGTGATGGGCGCGAAAGCCGACACCGACTGGTAGCGCCCCGGATTGCGCAAGGCGCAGACCAGCGCGCCATGACCGCCCATGGAATGACCGCTGATGCCACGCCGTTGCGACACCGGAAAGTGCGCCTCGATCAGCGCCGGCAACTCCTGCACCACGTAGTCATGCATCTGGTAATGGCGCGCCCAGGGCTGCTGGCTGGCGTTCAGATAAAACCCCGCCCCCAGGCCGAAATCCCAGCTGCCTTCGGCATCGTCCGGCACATCCGGGCCGCGCGGACTGGTGTCCGGCGCCACTATCACCAAGCCCAATTCGGCTGCCATGCGCTGGGCACCGGCCTTTTGCATAAAGGTCTCGTCGGTACAGGTCAGCCCGGACAACCAATACAACACCGGCAAGGGCACGCCCCGCTCGGCCTGGGGCGGCAGGTAAATACTGAAGCGCATATCGCAACCCAACAGCGCCGAACTGTGTCGGTAGCGCTTGTGCCAGCCGCCGAAGCTTTTCTGGCAGGACAGATTTTCTAGAGCCATGACCGCCGCCTCAGAAATGAATCACGGTGCGGATGCTTTTGCCTTCATGCATCAACTCGAAGGCCTGGTTGATCTCTTCCAGCGGCAGGTTATGAGTAATAAAAGTATCCAGCGGAATCTCGCCGCTCTGCGCCTTGGCCACATAGCTGGGCAGCTCGGTACGCCCGCGCACGCCGCCGAAGGCCGAACCGCGCCAGACCCGGCCGGTGACCAGCTGGAACGGCCGGGTGCTGATTTCCTGGCCGGCGCCGGCGACGCCAATCATCACC
>MHZN01000246.1 GCA_001830395.1 Pseudomonadales bacterium RIFCSPLOWO2_12_59_9
TCGAGAGCCGCCTCAAGGTGCGCTATCGCATCGACGGTGTGCTGCAGGAAACCGAGGCGCCGCCGGTGCAACTGTCGCCGGCGGTGATCTCGCGGATCAAGCTGATGGCCCGGCTGAATATCGCCGAGCGACGTCTGCCGCAGGACGGTCGTATCGAGATGCGCATCCAGGGCAATGACCTGGATATCCGGGTGTCCACGGTGCCGACCATGCACGGCGAAAGCGTGGTGCTGCGCCTGCTCAATCGCGAAAACGTGGTGCTGGATTTCGCCTCCCTGGGCTTTAGCGCGCAACCCGAGGAGCGCCTGCAGAGCGTGCTGCACATTCCCCATGGCGTGCTGCTGGTGACCGGGCCGACCGGCAGTGGCAAGACCACCACCCTCTACACCGCGTTGAACAGCCTGAACACCAGCGAGAGCAAGCTGATTACCGTCGAAGACCCGGTGGAGTATCAGCTCGAAGGGGTTAACCAGATTCAGGTCAAACCGGCCATCGGCCTGACCTTCGCCACGGCCCTGCGTTCCATCGTGCGCCAGGACCCGGACGTGATCATGGTCGGCGAGATGCGCGACCTGGAGACCGCGCGCATCTGCATCCAGTCGGCGCTGACCGGACACCTGGTGCTGTCGACCCTGCACACCAACGATGCCCCCAGCAGCATCACCCGGCTGCTGGAGATGGGCGTTGAGGACTACCTGCTGACCTCGACCCTGAATGCGGTGCTGGCCCAGCGTTTGGTGCGCAAGCTGTGCAGCCACTGCCGCGAGGCGTATCAGCCGTTGCCGGAAATGCTCCATGAAATGCGCATGCAGCGTCTGGCCGGCGACCGCCCGGTAACCCTCTACCGGCCCAAGGGCTGCGCCGCCTGCAATGGCAGCGGCTATCACGGCCGCATCGCCATCATCGAGGTGCTGGTCATGAGCGAGGCCATCCGCCGCTTGATTATCCAGCACGCCGACGCCGGCACGCTGCGCCAGGCGGCTCGCGAGGAAGGCATGTTGAGCATGTACGAAGACGGTTGCCTGAAGGCGCTGGACGGCACCACCAATATTGAAGAAGTGCTACGGGTTATTCAGGAGGACTAGATCAATGTTGCTCTTTCGTCGGTGTGCGCTGAACGACAGCGACGTGAATATCGAGGAAGTGCTGCGGGTTATTCAGGAGGATTAGATCAATGGCTATGTCCCAGTTATGCGTTGCAGCGAGTAGCGGCTGATGCCCCTCTATCACTACCGCGCGGTCAGCGACAGCGGTGAGCTGCAGCAAGGCCAGCTGGACGTCGCGGATGAGCACGCGGTGTTGCTGCAGTTGCGCGCGCGCGGCCTGATCCCGATCGAAATCAGCAGCAAGCGTGGTTGGCAGACCTTGCTGCAGTTCGACATCAACGAGTTGCTGCGCCGCTCGCGCGGTCAGCGCCTGGTGGTGGTGTTCACCCAGCACCTGGCCTCGTTGCTGCAATCGGGCGTGCCGCTGGACCGCTCGCTGGAGATCATGCTGCGGGTCAGTGCCGACCTGCCGATGCAGCAGCTGATCAGCCCGATTCAGGACGGGGTACGTCGCGGCATCAGCCTGTCGCGGGTGCTGGCAGAGCGCCCGGAGCTGTTCTCCGGTTTCTATATCAGCCTGGTGCAGGCCTCGGAAGTGGCCGGCGACTTGGGCGAGGGGCTGGTCAGCCTGGCCTACTACCTGGAGCGCAGCAAATCCCTGCGCGAGCGGGTGGTCTCGGCGCTGATCTACCCGATCGTGCTGCTGCTGGTCTCGGTGAGTTCGCTGCTGATCATTCTCACCTACGTGATCCCGCAGTTCCGCCAGCTGTTCGACGACATGGGCGCGGCCTTGCCGATGTCGACCCAGATCGTCATCGGGGTGGCGGAGACCCTGCGCAGCTCGGGGATCTGGTTGCTGTTGCTGGTGGTGGTGGCCGTGCTGCTGTGGCGCCAGCTGCTCCAGCAACCCGGCTACCGCCAGCAATGGGACAAGTTGATGCTGCGCCTGCCGCTGCTCGGGCCGCTGCGGCAACGCATCGAAACCGCCCGTTTCGCCCGCAGCCTGGGCACCCTGCTCAAGGGCGGGGTGGCGTTGTTGCAAGCCTTGAGTATCGCCCGGCAGACCCTGAGCAATCAGCTGATGGTGGAGCAGGTCGGCATCGCCGCCGAGAGCCTCAAACAGGGCCGTCAGTTGGCGGCGCCGCTGCTGGCCTGCGGGGTGTTCCCGGTGCTGGCCTTGCAGATGATCCAGGTGGGCGAGGAAACCGGCCACCTCGATGAGATGTTGCTGAAGGTCGCGGAGGCGTACGACCGCGAAGTGGAAATTGCCATCCAGCGGCTGCTGGCGGTGTTGGAGCCGCTGTTGATCGTCGGCCTCGGCCTGCTGATCGCCGGCATCATCCTCTCGGTGCTGGTGGCCATTATGAGTATCACCGAACTACCGATCTGAATGACTGAGGAGGCGCCTGCTGGATTCTGTCGATGCAGGTGCCGCATGTATCACTGAACTACCGATCTGATCGGGGAGGCACAGATGAACACTTGGCATAAGGCGTTTCGCAACAGGCTGTTGAAAAACGTAGCGAGCGAAGGTCAGGCAAGGCGAAATCAGCCGAAAAAGCGCAGTTTACTGGTCGTAAATGAGCATTTTGAGGCTGATTTCAACGCTGCATGGCCGAGCGCAGTAGTTTTGCAACGGCCTGTTCATACCCGCACCGGCGCACGCCAGCGGGGCTTTACCCTGCTGGAGATTCTGGTGGTACTGGTGATTCTGGGGCTGATGGCGAGCCTGGTGGGACCACAGGTATTCAAGCAGTTGAGTGGCTCGAAAACCAAGGCGGCGGCGCTGCAGATTCAGGAGTTGAGCGCGGCGCTGGATCTCTACCGGCTGGAGCTGGGCAGCTTTCCCAGCAGCGATCAGGGGCTGGAGGCGCTGATCATTAAACCGCGCAATGTCGAGGGCTGGAATGGCCCCTACCTGAAGAAAAACGTGATCCGCAAAGACCCCTGGGGCCATGACTTTCAATACCGCGCGCCCGGCCAAAACGGTGACTTCGACCTCTGGAGCCTGGGGGCCGACAACCGCGAGGGCGGCGAGGGAGAAGACCGTGATGTGCGCAGTTGGGAGTGACAGGCGTGCGAGGCCCGCAGTCGATTCTCCGGGGCTGAGTCAGGCGCGTGGCTTCACCTTGCTGGAGCTGCTGGTGGTGCTGGTGATCGCCAGCCTGGCGATCAGCCTGATGGGCCCGGCTTTTCAGCGCCTGTTGCCGGGCCTGCAGCTGGAGGCCGAGAGCCGCAAGCTGGTGGCCATGCTGCGGCATGCCCGCAGCCAGGCGATTCTCAGCGGCAACCCGGTGGCGGTCAGTCAGGACGCCGACAGTGGCGGCCTGCGCCTGAGTTACCGGCAGCAACCCTATCACTTGCCGGCGCACCTCAGCCTGGTGCTGGAGGCCGGTCCCGGCCAAGACGACGCAGTGCCGGGGACGCCCCATATTCTGTTCTATCCGCGCGGTGACTCCTCGGGTGGCAGCCTCGAACTCAAGCAGGAGGCGGGGCGCAGCGAGCTGATCAGTGTTGACTGGTTGAGTGGGCGGGTTCGGCGTGGCGCCGAAGCGCCCAAACCGAGCCGCAAACCCAAGACCCTGGACAAGGACAAGAACGACGCGACGTCCATGAGCCAGGGCGGCGCTGAGGCGAACCGCGCTGTGGGGGCGTTCGATGAATAGGATGCGCGGCTTCACCCTGCTGGAGGTACTGGTGGCCTTCCTGATTCTCAGCCTGAGCGTCAGTGTGCTGATGCGCATCGTCTCGCAGTCGCTGGCGGCGCTGGACAACGCCGAGCATCACCAGACCGCCCTGCAACTGGCCGAGTCAAAGCTGGCGCAAGTGCTGGTCGATCTCGACAGCGATAGCCAGGGTAAAGAGGAGGGGCGGGTGGACCGCGACTACCGCTGGCAGAGCGAAGTCGAGCCTTACCATTTCAGCAATGAAGAAGCCGGCATGCATTACCTGATCAGCCCCTGGCTGATCAGGGTCTCGGTCAGCTGGGGCCACCGCCCAGCGGAACGGGTCAGCCTGAGCACTATCCGCCTGCTGCAGGAGGTGCAATGAGCCGCCCCGGCCCAGCTATCCAACCGCCCAGCGCGGGCTTGGCCGTGACGGCTATTTTCCGGGCGGGCGGTAGGCGGCACTGGAGCCTGGGCTTCACCCTGGTCGAGTTACTGGTGGCCCTGACCCTGGCCACCCTGGTGACCATGCTGGCTTACGGTGGGCTGCATGTGGCCCTGCGCAGCTGGAACGCCGCCGAGCTGCGCGAGCAGAATATGGAGTTGCGCTACCTGAGCCAGGCGCTGCTGCGGCGCCTGCTGGAGAGCCCGATAGCCTCGGGGGTGCGCGATGACGAGGGGGTGCAGCAAGCGGCGTTCTACGGCGAGGAACAGGGGCTGATTTTTGTCGCCCACCTGCCGGCGCTGGATGACGGCGAGCAACTCTACTGGGTGCAGCTGGTGCAGAACAAACAGCTCGGCGAGCAAGGGCTGAGCTGGCAGCTGGAGCTGCGCTATATGCCCTTCAAGGAGGAAACCAAGGTCAACTGGCGGTTGCTGGCCCAGACCCTGGACGAAGAGGGCGAGCGTCAGTCGCTGCTCGAGGGCGAGCCCGGCGCCTGGCGCTTTGGCTACCTGGAGCGGCTTGCCGAGGGTCAACTGGAATGGCAGACCGAGTGGCAGCAGCGGCCGGGTCTGCCGTTGTTGCTGCGCCTGAGCCCGCCCCGCCGCCAGCAAGGCGGCAGCCCGGAACTGCTGGTGGCGCCACGGGAGATGGCCTATGCCATTGTCAATGGTCATTGAGCGCCACGCTCGCGCAAGCCGGCGCGCGAGCGCGGCCGGCATCGCTTTGGTCAGCGTGCTCTGGCTGCTGGTGTTGCTGTCGCTGATCGTCCTCAACCTGGCCGGCGGCACGCGCATCGAGCTGCAGTTGGCCAGCAACCTGCGCCTGGCGGCGAGTGCCCGGCATGTGGCCGAGGCTGGGGTCAACTGGGGCCTGTGGAGCCTGTTGCAGGCCAATACCGCCGGCTGGTTGGCCGATGGCAGCACCCGTAACCTGGAGCTGGATGGTTTCAATGTCGAGGTGGCGCTGGTCGACGAGCAAGGCAAGATCGACCTGAACGAGGCCAGTCCGGAGCTGCTGCAAGGCTTGTTCGAGTCGGTGGGCCTGGCCAAAGAGGCGGCGCAGACTCAGGTGGACGCCATCCTCGACTGGCGCGACGAGGACCAATTGCCCAGCCCCCGCGGCGCCGAGGAGGAGCAATACCAGGCGCTCGGGCTGACCGGGCCGGGCAATGCGCCCTTCGAGCAGTTGTCGGAGCTGCGTCAAGTGCTGGGCATGACGCCCGAGCTGTACCAGCAGGTACTGCCGGCCTTGACCCTGTACTCCAACAAGGCCGAGATCAACCCGCTGGTGGCGCCGCGCGAGGTGTTGCTGGCGCTGCCGGGCAACAGCCAGGAGGGTGTCGAGCGCTTTATCGAGGAGCGTCGGCGTAACTACCTCAGCGGTCAGCGCCCGCCCTTATTGAGTGGCGTCGACCCCCTGTTGCTGGCGCCCAATGCGCCGGGGGTCAACTATTCCATCATCACCAAAACCACGCTTGGGCCGGGGCTGCAGACCCAGCAGCAGGTCTTGGTACACCTACGCGGTGTTGGCCGCGGGCAAGGTTTCGAGGTGTTGCAAAACACCAGCGGCACCGAAGAACGCCCGCCGTCCCCCACCCTTGAAGCAAGGGGTACGCCATGAACGAACGCTTGCAGCTG
>MHZN01000247.1 GCA_001830395.1 Pseudomonadales bacterium RIFCSPLOWO2_12_59_9
ACCCTGACTTTTATGGTCGGCGGCAGCGCGACCACCCTGGAGCTAGCCCGACCGATTCTGGCCGCCATGGGCAGCAATATTCACCATGCCGGTGAGGACGGTGCCGGGCAAGTGGCCAAGGTCTGCAACAACCAACTGCTGGCCGTGCTGATGATCGGCACCGCCGAGGCCATGGCCCTGGGCGTCGCCAACGGCCTGGAGCCCAAGGTGCTGGCCGAGATCATGCGCCAGAGCTCAGGCGGCAACTGGGCGCTGGAGAAATACAACCCCTGGCCCGGCGTGATGCCCGCCGCACCCGCGTCCCGCGAGTACAGCGGTGGCTTTATGGCCGAGTTGATGGCCAAAGACCTAGGCCTGGCTCAGCAAGCCGCACAGAGCACCGCCAGCAGCACACCGATGGGCGCCCTGGCCTTGCAGCTGTATCGCCTGCTGCTCAAACAAGGCCAGGGCAAACTGGACTTCTCGGCGATCCAGAAGTTGTTTGTCGAATAAATCGCACTCGCCCAGACAGCACAACGCCGCGAATTCGCGGCGTTGTCGTTTACGGCTCAGAGCTTGGCTATCAACGCTCGCGCAAGGCTTCGGAGCGGGCCCGAATGATCGGCTTGAGTAGGTAACTGAGAATGCTCTTCTTGCCGGTGATGATATCCACCGAGGCCACCATGCCGGGGATGATCAGCAGCGGCTTCTCTGCCGTGCCCAGATGGCTTTTGTCGGTGCGCAGCTTGATCAGGTAGAAGCTGTTGCCTTCCTCATCGGTGATGGTGTCGGCGCTGATCTGCTCCAACTTGCCCTTGAGTCCGCCATAGATGGTGTAGTCGTAGGCGGTAAACTTGACCAAGACCTTCTGCCCGGGATGCAAAAAGGCGATGTCCTGGGGGCGGATGCGCGCCTCCACCAGCAGCTTATCGTCCAACGGCACTATCTCGACCAGGTCACTGCCCGGCTGGATCACCCCGCCGATGGTATTGACCAGCAGCTGCTTGACGATGCCGTGCACCGGCGAGGTCACCAGGGTACGGCTGACCCGGTCTTCCAAGGCCTTGCCGGTGGATTGGATCTTGCTCAGCTCGGTGCGTACCTCATTCAGCTCGGTCAGTGCCGCACTGCGAAAGCGCCCACGGGTTTCATCAATCTTGCGTTCCACTTCCTTGATCGCCGACTCGGCCCGCGGGATCGCCAGAGTCACTGCCTGCAACTCGCCTTGATTCTCCACCTCGGCGCGCTTGAGCCGCAGCACCTCAACCGGCGAAACCGCTCCTTCCTTGACCAGCGGCTCGGACATGCGAATTTCCTGGCGCAGCAGGCCCAAACTGTTGCCGTACTGCTGCTGTTTAGACGCGTATTCGCGCAGCTCTTGGCGGCGCTGATTGAGCTGCTCCTCCAAGCCGGCCACTTCATCGCTTAACTGCTGCTGGCGACTGGCGTACAACGCCTGCTCGCTGGCGGCCAAACCCGGCGCCAGTTCATTCACGCTGGCCGGCACGTTCAAGGGCCGCCCTTCGGCCTCGGCGCTCAGGCGCTCGACCCGCAGCACCAAGGCCTGGCGATCCGCTTCGGTCTCGCCCACATTGGAGGCGAAACGGGTGTCGTCCAGGCGCAGTAACGGCGTGCCCACATCGACTATCTGCCCTTCATGCACATAGAGTTCGGCGACTATGCCGCCCTCCAGGTTCTGGATTTTTTGCAAGCGCGAGGAGGGAATCGCCTTGCCGTCGCCGCGTGTCACCTCGTCAATCTTGGCAAAGTTGGCCCAGAGTAAAAAGAACAAAAAACAGGCCACCAGCGCCCAGATGGTCAGACGCACTACCCGTGGCGCGTCTTCCTCCAGGGCTTTGCGCACCTCAGGCAGCGGCTCGCTGCCACTGACCTGGCCGCCTTTGAAGTAGGCCGCCAGAGTTTGTTTGAGCGCTTGCAACGATGAGCTAAGCGACACTGATCTGCCCCTTCTTCAGCGCTTCCATAACCGCTTCCTTGGGACCGTCGGCAATGATCTGTCCACGGTCGATAATGATCAGTCGCTCCACCAGCGACAGCATCGACGCCCGGTGCGTCACCAGCAGCAGGGTCTTGTCGGCAATCACCGCCGCCAAGCGTTGCTTGAGGCGCTCTTCGCCGGTGTTGTCCATGGCGCTAGTGGGTTCGTCGAGCAGCAACACCGGCGGATCCAGCAGCAAGGCCCGCGCTAGCGCCACGTTCTGCCGCTGGCCACCGGACAACTGCTGGCCGCGCTCGCCGACCTGCAGGTCGTAACCCTGCGGGTGCAAGCGGGCAAACTCGTGTACCCCGGCCAGTTCGGCGGCCTGCAGCACCAACTCATCTTCCACATAGCGCGCGCCGCTGACCAGGTTGTCGCGCAGCGTGCCGCTGACCAACTGAATGTCCTGGGGCACATAACCGATACTGTGGCGCAGGTCGCTGACATCCAACTGGCGGATATCAATGCCATCGAGCAACAAGCTGCCGGCATCGGCCTGATACAAGCCCACCAGCAGCTTGGCCAACGAACTCTTACCCGAGCCGCTGCGGCCGATAATGCCGATCTTCTCGCCCGGCCGGATGACCAGGTTCAAACCTTTCAGCGCAGCGTTCTGCTGCTGCGGGTAGCAAAAGTCCAGCTGCCGAAACTCGATGGCGCCTTGCAGGCTCTGCCGGCTCAGCGGCCGCTCCTCCTCATGACGCTCCTGGGGCAAGGCCATCATCATGTCGATGTTGGTCATGGTCAGGCGCGCCTGCTGATAACGGGTCAGCAAGCCCGACATCTGCGTCAAGGGCCCAAGGGCACGACCACTGAGCATGTAGCAGGCGATCAACCCGCCCATGCTCAGGTCGCCGTCGATGATCATGTAGACGCCGAAGGCGATCATGATCACCCCCGCCAACTGCTGGATCAGCAAGGTCACATTCATCGCCAAACTGGACAGCATGCGCACCCGCAGCTCCAGCCGGCTGAGGGTGCCAATGGTTTGCTCCCACAGATACTGGCGCTCGCTCTCGGCGTTATTGACCTTGACCGCATCCAGGGCGCTGAGGGTCTCGATCATGCTCGACTGACGTTCGGCGGAAAGCGCCATGGTTTTTTCCATGGTCTCTTCCAGCGGTTTTTGCAGCAGCCAACTGCACAGCGCCGCCAACGGAAAAGCCAGCACCGGAATCCACACCAGATGGCCACCGAGCAAACCAATCACCAGCAACACCAGCAGGGTAAATGGCAGGTCGATCAGGCTGGTCAGGGTCAGGGAGGCGAGAAAATCGCGCAGGGTTTGAAACTCGTGGATATTTTGCGCGAAGCTGCCGACCCGCGCCGGACGATGCCGCATGGCCATGCCGAGGATGCGCTCGAACAGGGTGGCCGAAATAATCAGGTCGGTCTTCTTGCCGGCCAGATCCAGGCACAGGCCACGCATGGTCTTCAGAATCAGATCAAACATATACGCGCCGGTGATGCCCACGGCCAGCACCCAGAGGGTCGCGGTAGCTTGGTTGGGCACCACCCGGTCGTACACGTTCATCACAAACAGTGGCGCCGCCAGCCCGATGATATTGATCAGTAGGCTGGCCGCGATGGCATCCACATAGAGCCAGCGCGAGCGCTTGAGGGTGTCACGGAACCAGGACTGCGCCCGTGGAATCAGATTTTCATGGTTAAGGTCAAAGCGGTGCCGGGGCTGGGCAAAAAACACCTGACCGGCATAGTCCTGCTCGAGCAGCTCAGCCTTGACCAGCACCTCGCCGTCTTCGCTCTCACTGAGCATCAGCCGCGCCTGACCGTCCGCGCTCCAGCCGAGCAAAATAGCGCTACGCCCGCCTTGCAACTCCAGCAACGCCGGCAAGGCAATCGCCGGAATCTGCAACAAGCCTCGGCGAAGCCAGCGCCCTTGCAAACCGGCACGGGCTGCGGCACGCGGCAGCAGATCGGCGCTCAGCCGTTGGGCTGGCAAGGGCAGTCCGGCGGTCAACATGGCCCGACTGGCCGGCCGTTGATGCAGCAGACACAGCGACAAGAGACTGTCGAGCAGCGGGTCATCATAGCGACCGCGGGGGTCGCCTTTGTGCAGCGGTTGACTGTCTGGTGCGGGCACGCGGTTCACTCGGCAAACGGGGTAACAGGGCTTAGCGGGCTTAGTTCAGACCAGGCAACTGCGCCTTGCTTTGCACCATGGACGACGGGGTTGCCGCCATCGGTGGCACCACGCCCTGACTCTTCAATAACTCGCCCATCGTTGCCTTAATCCGATACTGAGTAAACAGCTCATTGAAGCGAATTTCTTCGAGTCGGCGCTGCGAGGTGAACAGCTCATTCTCGCTGTCGAGCACATCCAGCAGGGAACGCTCGCCGAGCGAGAACTGCTTCTGGTAGGCCTCGCGCACCCGGGTGTTGTAATCGACATAATCGCTGGCAATCGGCAACTGCTCGCGGGCATTGGTCAGGGCGTTCCAGGCCAAGCCCATTTCCTCGCTCAAAACCCGCAGGGCGTTGTTGCGAATGTCCATGGCTTCATTGGTCTGATAGGCCTTGGACTGCAAGTTGGCCTTGTCGCTGCCGCCGGCAAACAGGTTGTAGCGCATCCGCAGCATCGCCTGCCATTCGTTCACATGGCCGGTTTGACCGTCCAGGTTGTTGTCGGCGCTTTGCGACAGCTCGGCATCGACCTGCGGATAAAAGGTCGACTTGGCCGCCTCATACTGCTGCTCGGTGGCGGCAACATCCGCTTCGGCCGAACGCAGCAAGGGGCTGTTTTCTTGCACGGCGCGACGCGCCTCAAGCAAGTTGGCCGGCAACTGCCCGGCAAAGCCCTGGGGCAAGCTCAACTCCGCCGGATCGAGGCCGACCACGCTGAAATAGTTGACCTGCGCATCGGCCAAGTTGGTTTGCTCGGTAATCAGATTATTTTTGGCTTGAGCCAAGCGTGCTTCGGCCTGATCAAAGTCAGCGGTGCGACCCACACCCCGCTCGGTGCGCAAGCGAATTTGGTCGTGTACACGCTGGTGGCGGAGCAAATTCTCGTCGGCCAGACGCACCATCTCTTCGCGCTTCAGCACATCCAGATAGACCTGAGCCACATCCAGCGCCGTGCGTTCGGAGTCACCCAGCAAGGCATAGGCCCGAGAATTCACCGTCGCCTGCTGGCGGCCCACTTCACTGGAGGTGGCAAAGCCGTCAAACACCATCTGCCGCAAACGCAGGCTCGATTCGCTGCGGGTCAGGCTCTCATAATGGCCACCGCCGCCGATTCGCGTACCCGGAGTGTCCGTACCCTCGCGGCCGGTGCCGGCGAGCAAGTCGACTTTGGGCAAATAACCACCCTTAGCCGCTTGTAACTGCTCGTCGGCCGAAAGCCGGCGATTGATACCGGCTTGAATCTCTGGATGACCGTCCAGCGCCGCCTGCATCGCCTGCGGCAGGGTTTGTGCGTAGGTTTGGCTGGAGATCAACAAAGCCAGGGGCACGAGAGCAAAAAACGGCATACGCATGATGAAACTGTTCCTTTAAGTTGGAACTTCCCTGTACGCGCAGCTTCCATTAAGCGCTGAGCATGATCTGTTGGAGCGCCCACGGCGCCAACCCCAAAACAATGCTGAGCGCCAAGTATTACGGGCTCTTAGCCATAAAAATCCGGCCGGCCAACACCTAATATCAAAGTGACATTAGTTAGCCAAGTGTTTAGGATTACCCGCATCAGCGTCAAGACTTGGTTATAAAGTCAATAACAAAAAATTATAAGCCATTGATTTTGTGACGCATAACTACTTTTAAAATACTTTTCGGCTTCCGTCCGCCGCACGCCCTGAAGGCATTTGCCGCCCGGAAACCAACCCATAATTGCAACGGAGAGTCTGCATGAGCAGTGTTATAGCCATCGTCAAAAGCATTGTTGGCCAAGTTTTTGCGCTCTCCGCCGAGGGCGTACAACGCCTGTTGATTGAAGGTGATCGGCTGCTGGCGGGCGATCAGGTATTGACCGGCCAAACAGGCTCAATCAGCCTCGCGCTGGCTGATGGGCGCAACATCGACCTGGGCCGCGACTCACAATGGACTGCCGAGTCCGCCACCCCGCCGGCGCCTGAAAAACCCGCCGCAGGCACCTCCGCGAGCGAACTGCAACAAGCCATCATCGCCGGCCTCGACCCAACCGCCAACCTCGAAGCCCCGGCTGCGGGTGGCGCAGGTGGTGGTGGCGGCGCAGGTGGTGGCGCAGCGGGCGGCGGTCACAGCGCTGTTGTGCTTGATGCCACAGGCGCGCAAGTGAACGCTACGGTCGGTTATGAAACCCAGGGTTTTGGTTTTGCTGCTGACGGAACCGATGAGCAAAATGCCTTTGGTGGCGATGGCAGCAGTGCAGCAGGAAGCCTAGCGCCCCAAATTAATGCCGCGCCGATCGCCAACGCCGACAGCCTGACCGCCACTGAAGACACTCCGGTGACCTTCACCGCCGCGCAACTGACAGGCAATGACAGCGATCCAGAAGGCACGCCGCTGACCATCAACAGCGTGACCAGCGGCGCCAACGGCACCGCGGTGCTCAACGCCGATGGCAGCGTGACCTTCACCCCGAACGCCAATTTCAATGGCACCGCGGACTTCACCTACACCGTCACCGATGGCCAGCTGACCTCTAACACCGTGACTGCCAGCGTGACCATCAGCGCCGTCGATGACGCACCGAGCATCGTCGTCACCGCCAACAACTTCACCGA
>MHZN01000248.1 GCA_001830395.1 Pseudomonadales bacterium RIFCSPLOWO2_12_59_9
GGGCGGCCGCGTTGTTGATATGCACCGATGAGTTTGCTCGACGCTATGGTTTACGCGCAGAAGTAGCGGTGCTGGCCAGTGTGCGTGGCAGCGATACGGCCGCTGAATTAGAGGCTATTAACGTGCTGGATGTACTGGGGCGGACAGTAACCCGCCGGCTCGCCCAGCAGGCTTATGAAACGGCTGGGGTTGGGGCTGAAGAATTGGATTTGGTCGAGCTGCATGACCAGAGCATCGGTGATCATATGATTACCAGTGCAGCCCTTGGTTTGTGCGCCGAAGAGCAGATTAACGGCTTCGTGCGTGAGGGGCTTAACAGCCAAGGTCGGCGGGTAAGTGTCTGTCCTTCGGGAGGCCTTTTGGGGCGCGGACATGCACCGGGCGCTACGGGTGTAGCACAGCTGGTTGAGATGGTTTGGCAGCTGCGTGGGGAGGCCAAATCACGTCAAGTGGAAGGGGCACGAACCGCTCTACAGCAGAGTTCGTCGCTGGGTCGAGCGGTATCTGTTTCAATTCTGCAACGCATCAGGTAAAAAACCAGAAGCAATCTACTATTGCACTGCTGGCGAGTGAATGGTGTTTGTTAACCACAATAAGAAAGGGTGAGTAAGAGCCATGAATAACAACAAAAAAATGTACAACCTGCGGCGGGGAGTGCTGGCTACAGCGGTTCTTGCAGCCGTGTGGAATATGCCGGTACAGGCCTTTGAAGTGGATACCGGTAATCCGGATCTGGCCATTCGCTTTGACAACACCGTGCGTCTTAACTACGCCCAGCGCGTGGAAAGCGCTAACTCTAAGCTCGCCAACTCTTGGAACGTCAACGACGGCGACCGCAATTTCTCTTCCGGCTCGCCAGTTTCTCAGCGCGCCGACTTGCTGACCGAACTCGATGTGGTTTACCAGGGCAATAAAGGCTTTCGCGTCAGCGCTGGCAGCTGGTATGACCATGCTTACGAGAATGTCGGCAGCTATAACCTTGCAAGCAACCAGATTGGTAATGCAGGCAAGACCGACTCTGGAACCATTAGCGGTTTTGCTGACCGTTATTACAACGGCCCGTCGGGCGAGATTCTCGATGCCTTCGTGTTTGCCGGTACCGAATTTGACAACGGCATGTTGCTCAACGGTAAAGCCGGTAAGACCACCAACTACTGGGGTGAAACCCTTTACAACCCAGTGCACGGTAATAGCTTCGGCCAGGGTGGCCTGGATCTAGCCAAAGGCGTGGCGATCCCGGGAACTGAAACCAAAGAGTTGTTTATTCCGCGTAAGCAACTCTACGGCACTCTGATGATCGACGAAGAGTTGATTGTTGGCGCGCAGTACTTCATGGGTTGGCAGGGCTCGCGTCTGCCTGAGTCGGGTACCTACCTGGGCTTTAACGACGTTGTGCAATATGGCAATGGCCTGGGCGCTATTGTGGCGAACAACCCGTTTTATACCGCTACCAATGGCATGGCACCTTATGCCTACTTTCAGAATGGCCATACCTTTACTCCAGACAGTACGGGTGATTATGGCCTGATGGCTAAATGGAGCCCGGCTTGGCTGGACGGCACCCTGAGCGCCTTTTACCGTGAAACTTCCGATGTGTTGCCGTTTGTCGCAGGTCAAGCACTTAGTTTTGGGCAAATTCTCGCCACTGGTGGTTTAAATACCGGGAAAGTTGGTACCTATAACCAGTTCTACGCTGATGATATCCATCTGTATGGATTGAGCCTGTCGAAAAACATCGGCGCAGTCAGCGTTGGCTGGGATCTGAACTACCGCGAAAATATGCCGCTGCAAAGCGTTCTGGCGCAGGTTAATCCGGTGCTGGGCGCTCAAGGCAAGTTTGGCTATATCGCTGCGATGCCAACCAGCACCGGTGATATCCCGGGTGCACGTGGCGATACCATCCATTCGGTCTTGAACGGTTTGCTGACCTTTGCCGATTCGCCGATTTGGGATGCTGCGTCCTTAGGGGTGGAACTGTCTTACGATCACGTGGTGTCGGTGGATAACAAAAACTCCAACCTCTACAAGGGTGATGCCTTGTACCGTGGTATCGATAAAGTTACCCCTAACTACTGGGGTTTCCAGACCACTTTTACACCTACCTGGTATCAGGTATTTCCAAGTGTCGATCTGTCCATGCCGCTGGCGTTTAGCCAAGGCATTAGCGGACATTCGGCAGTGGCTGCCGGTGGCGATGTGGGCACCGGTACTTACTCCATTGGTATTGCTGCCGACTTCTACAACCAGTATCGCTTCGATCTGAAGTACGTCGACTTCTTCGGTAAGTCTGATACCTGTGGCAGCACTACTGATGGCGCCACTCCGGGGGCTTCTGGCGCCTATAACTGCGCGGCTAACGGGCTGTTGGGCACAGGTACTCCAGGTTTGGGCCAAGTCACCTCAAACGCCGGTACCAACTCGCTGCTGAAAGACCGCGGCATGATCACTGCCACCTTCAAGACTACGTTCTGATCCAAGCATTGCTTATGAAATAAGCAGGAGAATAATAATATGAAGTTCGTACACAGTTTGTTGGCCAGCGCTTTGGCGATGACCATTGCCGGGGCTGCCCAAGCCGCAGTTTCGGCAGAAGAAGCGGCCAAACTCGGCACCAGCCTGACGCTGATTGGGGCAGAGAAAGCCGGCAACGCCGCCGGGACTATTCCTGAGTTCACCGGCGGTTTGCCAACCAATACCTCGCCACCCGGCTACAAAGCCGGCGATGCGGTGCGGCCTGATCCGTTCGCCAGCGAAACGCCACGGGTGTCGATTACCAGCAAAAACATGGCTGAGCATAAAGACATGCTCACCAAAACCACCCAAGAGCTGATGTCACGTTTTCCCGGTTACCGCGTAGATGTTTACCCGACTCACCGTTCGGTAACTCTTCCTAAGCCCTACCAGGACAATACGGTTAAAAACGCCACAGGTACCAAGAGCATCGAAGGCGGCATGGCGATGGAAAATGCCCTTCCGGGCGTGCCTTTCCCGATTCCAACCACCGGCACCGAGGTGATGTGGAACCACTTGCTGCGCTACCAGGGCAACACCCTGAGCACCAAGTACGACTCCTGGAACGTCGACGCCGCCGGTGCGGCAACTTTGGCAACCACGGGTTTGGGTTTTGTCGAGTATCCGCTGAGCGATCCGGATCGTATCAACGTGCCGGCCTCGGCGGATGAAATCTTCTACCGTATCAAGCTCTACTACTCGGGTCCGGCTCGTCGTGCAGGCGAAGCCTTGCTGGTGCAAGACTCGGTCAACCCACTCAAGCAGCCACGTCGCGCTTGGCAGTATC
The DNA here is from genome assembly GCA_001830395.1 of Pseudomonadales bacterium RIFCSPLOWO2_12_59_9. GTDB lineage: Bacteria > Pseudomonadota > Gammaproteobacteria > Pseudomonadales > Pseudomonadaceae > Aquipseudomonas. The sequence continues at coordinate 3,299 of MHZN01000248.1, forward strand.
TGCCGGGTCAGCGCCGGGTGAAACTGGCTCCGGATATCTGCTGTGATACCCCGAACCCAGGTTCAGTGGGCGCCAGCACCTACGATGACACCTTCGTGTTCAGTGGTGCGATGGATCGCTTTGACTGGAAACTGGTCGGCAAAAAAGAAATGTACATCCCGTACAACTCTTACAAACTGACTTATGAGCCGGATACCGCCAAGTACATTGTGCCGAACTACATCGAGCCGGATATGGTCCGTTGGGAGCAGCATCGTGTTTGGGTGGTCGAAGCAACGCTGAAGCCAGACGCACGGCACATCTACCACAAGCGTACTTTCTATGTGGACGAGGACAGCTGGGTAGCTGTGGCGTCTGATGAGTACGATGCACGTGATCAGCTGTTCCGTGGCTCGTTTGCGTTCCTCACCCCAAGCTGGGATGTACAGGCTTCGAATGCCACCACCCACATGGTCTATGACCTGGTTGGCGGTACTTACAACATCACCGGGGTCTACGGTCCTCATGGTGGCGTGAAGTACATCGATAAACTGAGCAAGGCTCAGTGGTCGGCGGAATCGCTAGCCGGTGCTGGTATTCGCTGATCATTGATCAGTCGTTGTTACTCAGTCGCCGGGTCGCATGCGTGCATGCAATCCGGCGACTTTTCTTGTGAGCAAGCATTATGGAATTTTCCAAGCGGATTGCACTGTCGGCCTTGAGCCTGGCGCTGTTGCTGCAACAAGGTAGCGGCTTTGCGAGCGAATATGCCGAGATTCTCAATACTCCAGCGATGCAAAGTGAGCTGGCGATTCGCAACCAGTTAGTGGATGTCACCCAGGTTGGCAAGCGTCTGATTGCGGTCGGTCAACGTGGTCATATTGTTTATTCTGATGATCTTGGCCAAACGTGGCAGCAGGCTAGCGTGCCGCTAAGCGCTGACTTGTTGGCTGTTTATTTTCCTACCAGTACGGATGGCTGGGCGGTTGGCCATTCTGGGGTGGTGTTACACAGCAGCGATGCCGGTGCGACCTGGACCAAGCAATTGGATGGTCGCCAAGTGGGCAAGGTGATGCTTGACCACTACAGCAAGCTTTCGGCGCAGCAGCCGGACAACCAGCAGTTGCTGACCTTGGCCGATGACGCCAAGCGCCTGCAGGACGAGGGTGAGGACAGCTCATTTTTGGATGTTTGGTTTGAAAACGACAAAGTGGGTTACATCGTTGGCACCTTTAATTTGATCTTTCGCACCGACGATGGCGGCCAAACATGGGCGCCAATCCTTGAACAGGCGGATAACCCGCAAGGCTTTCACCTCAACGCAATCAACAAGGTCGGCGATGAGCTGTACATCGTCGGTGAACAAGGTTTGGTGCTGAAGTTTGATCAGCTCAGCCAGCGCTTTATCTCAGTACCCACCCCCTATACCGGGACTTTTTTTGGCATGACCGGCAAGCCGGGCGTGGTGTTGGTCTATGGCCTGCGCGGCAATGTTTATCGCAGCACTGATGCCGGTTTGAGCTGGAGCAAAATTGAAACCGGTTTGCCAGTCAGTATTGCTGCGGGCAGCGTCGATGGCGCCGGCAACATCTATTTGCTGAGTCAGGCGGGCCATGTGTTGGTTAGTACCGATGATGGCCAAAGCTTTGTGTTGCGTGAGCAGGAACCGTTGGCGCCAGTGGCCGGGGCAACGGCAACGACAGATAACCAATTAGTGGTTGTCGGGAATCGTGGCGTGCGTCAGTTTCCGGTTTCAGCTACGCGTTAAAAACAGTCATAACAAGAATTAATTAGGGGCATCTCAAGCCATGGCGAGCATCAAGCAAGACGCGATGCCGGTGATCCGCGATTTGAAAGATTTCGACGCGCGCTCCGGTAACAGATTGGAGCGGTTGATCTTTAACAATCGCCTGTTGTTCATCGTCAGTTTCGTAATCATCACGCTCTTCTTGGGCTACATGGCAGTGACTCGGCTGACACTCAGCCCAAGCTTTGAAAAGATGATTCCGCAGAGTCATCCCTACATCAAAAACTTCATGGAAAACCGCAAGTCGCTGCGCGGTATGGGCAACACCGTGCGGATCGTGGTGGAAAACACCGAAGGCAGCATTTTTGATGCTGGCTACTTAAATACACTGAAAGAAATTAACGATGAGTTGTTTCTAACCCCTGGTGTCGATCGGGCCTGGCTCAAGTCCTTGTGGACGCCGGGTGTGCGCTGGACCGAAGTGACTGAAGAAGGCTTTACCGGCGGGCAAGTGATGCCGTCGAGCTTCAAAGGCACACCAGAGGACATGGAGAAACTGCGGCAAAATATCGGCAAGGCCGGCATCGCCGGCAGCATGGTCTCCACCGATGGTAAGTCGAGCATGTTGGTGGTGCCGCTGCTGGATAAGGATTCGGCCACCGGCAAAGGTATTAACTACTACGAGTTTGCGCATTTTCTTGAAGACCAGTTGCGCGATAAGTATGAGTTTAACGGTGACACCAAAGCCCGCTTAGCCGGTAAAGAAGGCACGGGCAAGATCAAGATTCATATTATCGGCTTTGCCAAGCTGGTGGGCGATCTGGTCGATGGCTTGCTGCAGGTGATGATGTTCTTCGCTGCTGCATTGGTGATTGCGGTAGCAATCATTTATGCCTACACCCGTTGCTGGCGCAGTACCTTTTTGGTGGTGTTTTGCTCGTTGATGGCGGTGGTTTGGCAGCTCGGCATTCTTGGCTTGCTGGGTTATCCGCTGGATCCGTATTCGGTGCTGGTACCGTTTTTGATTTTTGCCATCGGCGTGTCCCATGCTGCGCAAAAAATGAACGGCATCATGCAGGACGTTGGGCGCGGCACGCACAAGCTGATTGCCGCACGCTATACCTTCCGCCGCTTGTTTCTGGCTGGCGTGACAGCTTTGCTGGCTGACGCGGTTGGTTTCGCTGTGTTGCTGGTGATCGATATTCCGGTGATCCAGGACCTGGCGATTACCGCCAGTATTGGTGTGGCCGTATTGATTTTTACCTCCTTGATGCTGATGCCGGTGGCCTTGTCTTATGTGGGCGTAAGCCCATCAGCTGCCGCGCGTACGCTTAAAGAAGAGAACACCGAAGCCAGCGGCAAGGGCCTGGGAATTATCTGGAATGTGCTGGATCACTTCACCGAGCGACGCTGGGCAACAGTCGCTATTGTGGTGTCGATGATTTTGGCAATCGGCGGTTATGCCATCAGCATGCATTTGAAGATAGGCGATCTGGATGCCGGTGCTCCAGAGCTGCGTGCGGACTCGCGTTACAACCGAGACAACGCCTACATCACCTCACATTATTCGATGTCGAGCGATGTGTTTGTGGTGATGGTCAAAACCCCGCCAGAAGGCTGCTTGAATCACCAGACCTTGGTTGAAGCTGACCGTTTAGCCTGGTTGCTGCAGCAGCAACCGGGTGTGCAGGCCACGGTATCTTTGGTTAACGCGGTACGGCAAATCACCGCAGGCACCTACGAAGGCAACCCTAAATTCTTCAGCATTGCGCATAACCAAAACGTGCTGAATTACTCGGCGCAACAGGCGTCGGTCAACAGCCCCGAGTTGTTTAACGTCGATTGCTCGTTGATGCCGGTGATTGCCTTCTTGAAGGACCACAAGGCGGAAACGCTGGAAAGCGTCTCCAAGGTTGCGGAAGACTTTGCCCTGGAGCACAGCAGCAAAGACCGGCAGTTCCTGCTGGCGGCTGGCAACGCGGGGATCGAGGCGGCCACTAACAAAGTGGTGCACAACGCTAACCGCACCATGCTGCTGTACGTCTATATCGCCGTGTGCATTTTCTGCCTGATTACCTTCCGCAGCTGGCGGGCAATGTTGGTGGCAGTGCTGCCGCTGATGTTGACCTCGATTCTGTGTGAGGCGCTGATGGTAATGCTCGGGATTGGTGTGAAGGTCGCTACCTTGCCGGTGATCGCACTGGGCGTCGGTATTGGTGTCGATTACGCGCTGTATTTGCTGAGTATTCAGCTGCAGTACCAGCGCTCAGGGATGACCCTGGCAGAATCTTACAAGGGCGCGGTGGCATTTACCGGCAAAGTGGTGGCATTGGTTGGCGTTACCTTGGCCGCCGGCGTTATTACCTGGGCTTGGTCGCCGATCAAGTTTCAGGCGGATATGGGGATCCTGCTGACCTTCATGTTCATCTGGAACATGATCGGCGCGTTGGTGCTGATCCCGGCCTTGTCGCACTTCTTACTGAGTGATAAGTGGAGTGGAGCCGCGTCGGCTAGCGCCGAACAGAAGGCTTAAGCATCAGCCTTGTATGACGGCTCAGCATGGGTGGCGCAAAGCTAATTCATGCTGGTGCTGAGCTGTAACAGTGGCGCCGCCCTCAAGCGGCGCCACTGGTCAGCCGGATGCAGGCTTCGGCCGGCGACTGACCTATCCTGCGCACTGGCATTTATTTGCCGACTAATAATAAAAATACACAGGAGCAATTGACTATGCGAGTAGGCTTTTTGTTGGGCGTGTTATTGATTTGTACGCAGGCCAAGGCTGATCAGCTCAACCTGCAATACCTGCATGATGTTCGCACTAACAGCTACTTGCTTTGCGCAAGCTCGATGTTGTATTTCAACCCCACTGAAAAAACCCAAGACCCACGGGCGCTCACCGGCAGCTTCGGTAATCTAACCCAGCTTGATACGCGCGTTGCGCAACTGGGTTTGCCGCCGCAACTGGCTGAAATTGAAACCTTGATGAAGGCTGAGTTCAAAGCACTGGATGCCACACCGCGCAGCAAAGCGCAGAATTATCCGGCGCATATTCTCAGCTTGTTGCAACTGCAGCGGCGCTTGGATGCTTGGGGCGCTGAGCAGTATCAGCAAGAGCTTAAGGATGCGCCATTGGCGGTGGCTACATTGCATCAGCAAAGCCTCGATATGGCGCAGTTGCTGCTCGATTATCAGGTTCGTCAGTATCCCTTGCCGGCAGGCGCACCCATTGCGTTAACTCAGGTGCAGCGCGATCAATTAGATAAGGCCATTGCTGAGCGATTTGAATTATTGCTCACGCAAAACTCAGCGCAGGCTGCAGAGCTTAACCGGGTGCGCAGTAGCTACAGGTTTGTGCGCCCACAATTGCTGGCCGGGGAAGATTTTCGTGCCAAGGGCGGTGCGGATTTTTATATCGCCCGTAACATTACGGATCTTGACGAGATGGCCATGCAACTGGTGCTGAGTCCCACCGCCAGCCGCTAACAGGCCGTTGAAAAACTACCTACGTTGCCGATACGGCGTTAAAAATAGGCTCAAAATGCTCATTTACAACACGTAAACTCCGCTTTTTCGCCTGTTTTGCCTTGTCTCGGCTGCCTCGCCTACATTTTTCAGCGGCCTGCTAACCGTTCAGCTGAGTCAAACAACGCCGTGCAGGTTAATCTGCGCGGCGTTGTGCTTTTAGGCCGGACTGCAGAGCACCTGATTACGTCCGGCCTTCTTGGCTGCATACATGGCTTGGTCGGCCAGCTCGATTAATTGATTGGCATTAGACTGGCTGTTGCTCTGTGCAATACCGGCGCTGAAGGTCACGTTAAAACTGGTGTCATGGGCCATAAAGGGCAGCTCGGCAAAGCGCTGGCGAATTTCATCGAGAATGTTTTTGGCTTGTGCAAGTTTGCAGTCAGGCAGCACCACCGTGAACTCTTCGCCGCCGTAGCGCCCCAGACTGTCAATTCGCCGCAAGCGCTGGCGCAGCAGGTTGGAGAGGGCGCGAATAACGTTGTCGCCAATCGCGTGACCATAGCGGTCGTTGACCTGCTTGAAGTTGTCCAAATCGAGCATGACCACACAGGCGGAGCTGCCCCGTCGCGCTGTGCGTTCAACTTCTATCGCGATCTGCTCTTTGATATCGGCATGTTTAAGCAGGCCCGTCAGGCTGTCACGCGACAGTGCGGTGCTGAGCAGGCGCGCTCGCTGCGCACGGGCGAAGACACTGGCCACCAAGGCATTGTCCGAAATCGGTTTGGTGACAAAGTCATCGCCGGCCTTGAGTAGCGCTTTAATTTGATTACTGATGTCGCTTTCGGCGGAAAGGTAAATGATTGGGACCCGCAGCCAAGCATCGTTAAAACGAATGATTTGCGCCAGCTCAGGCCCAGAACAGAGCGGCATATGCACATCCAGCAAAACTACCTCAGGGTTGAAGCGGTGCATCACTTCATCGATATTCTGCGGCTGGCTGAGCGTCTCGATCTGCATGCCGGCGTTATTGAGCACCAAGCGGTAGCGCTTGGATAGCTCAAGGTCATCATCAATGATCAGGACGCGGTAGGGTTCGCCACGCTGTTGGACAAAAATGTTGTCCAGGCGACCCTCCAGCGCGCTGAAATTAACCGGTTTAGCGAAGAAGCCGGCAACCCCAACCCGCACCGCACGCAGGCGAGTATCGAAATCCTGCTGCTGGGAAATGACTAATAACGGCAGCGGTAGCGGCAGTTGCGCGGCAAGTTCACGAATGAATGCCAGACCATCGGGGTTTTCTTCGTCAAGATGACTATCAATGATCAGTGCATCGGGCAGTTGCCGGTTGACCGCCGCTTGGAGCGCCGCGCTGGTGCGAAAATGCTCGGTAGCGTAGCCAAAGTTTTGCAGTGTCGAGTGCAGGTTTTCGCCCAGTTGCTGGTTGGGCTCAAGAATGTAGATGCGTCGATTCACTTCACTGCTGTTGTTGGTGTGTGGCGCTGTGCTGGGTCCGCTGCAAACATTGGCCTGTGGGATGCAGTCTTGTTGGCTAAATAACTGCAATGCCTGTGCGTGGGCCTGCAGTTGCGCCTCCGTACTGGTGCTGAGCAGCTCAGCACTGCTGAGCTCCAGCGCCCGCGCTTGCGCGCCGAGGTCGGAGTAGCCGAAGGTCCCGGCAGCGCCGGCAAGTTTGTGCAGTTGTTCGCGCATGCCCTGCAATATCAGTTGTTGCACTGCCGCATCGTTGGTCAGCAACAGTTGTTGTGCTAGAGCACGTAGCTCGGGGAGCTCATTCTCCAGGCGTTCACGAAACTGCGTACTAAGCGTCAGCAGCAATTGTTGCAGTTCGTCGTCACTGCTTGTCATAGATGTCGCTCTGCTGTGCGTTATACCGGCGGCTGGCGAGGGGGGAACGATGCTGCAGCACAGGATAGTGGTTGCGCTGCACTAAGGTTAGCGCAGCTTGGAAAAGTTTCATTTCTGGGCTCGCGCCCAAGCATTTTGGCGCGTTGCTAAGCGCGCCTGCAGAAACTGTCATGGGTTTTTCGCTGGAGCCGTGTCTTGGCAGCACGCCCAGATTTTATGTACCTGATTGGCCAGCTGCATCGGGTCAAAGGGCTTGGTTATCACGTCGCGGGCACCCAGGCTCAGGTAATGCTCAATTTCTGCCGGTTGTACTTTAGCGGTCATAAATGCCACTGGCACTTGTTGTATATCCACCAGCTCGCGCAGTTGCAGCAGGGTTTGCGGGCCGTCCATGCCGGGCATCATCACATCGAGCAGGATAAATTGCGGGGCAAAGGCCTGTACCTGATCCAGCGCCTCTTGGCCGCTGACGCAGCTCAGCACTTGAAAACCGCCGACGGCTTCCAGTGCGACTTTGGCTACGGCCTGGATCGAGAGGTCGTCCTCTACATGCAAAATACGGCTGAGTGGGGTCATGGCAGGCTCTTGGACAAAGGCGTCACAGGGTGGTTTAAGCAAAGGTGGTAAATGCCGTGGCTGCAAGTTAGCTGACTAGGTGTCGGTCAAGGGTAGGCGAAACCAAAAAACATGCACCTCTGGTGCTGGAGCCAAAACCGATTTGCCCATGCATGCGCTCAACCCACTCACGCTAATGGCCAAGACTAAGCCGCACCTTCGACTATTTGCCAGTGCACGGCATATTCGCCGGCATAGGCTTGGTTGGCCGCCAGTGACTGTGGCAAGGGGCACGCGGTCTGCCGCTGCGACCAGCCAAGGGCTGCGGCGTCGTTGATTGACAAAGCCCTTTAGCCCTCTAGGGTTATGTAGCTGGCGGAATTTGAACAAAAGCGGAAGTGTTCAATGAATGACTCTACGCAGTCCGCTCGAGTAAAGCCGCTATCGTGGCCGTATTTACTCTTGGCGCAAGGTTTGCCTTGGCTGCTGAGTGTTGGGCTGTGGTGGCTGTTTCAGTCGTTGTGGCTAAGCCTGTTGGGCGGGGTGGTGGCTAGCGCGGTGATGCTGCTGGTGTTGCACAACGGGCAAGGCGCGCCACAGTTGCTTGAGCGTGAACCTGGGGGGCTGACTCAGGCGCAAGCCGATGAACTATGCCTGCTCAATCGGCGGGCAGTTGAGCGCCAAAGCGCTTTGTTACAGGGCCAGGCTAAACAAATTTATAGCCTGCTGGGCACGGCCATAGTCGCTCTTCATGCCAGCTTCACCCAGCTCGCCCGCAGCGTTAACGAGCAGCATGAGCTTGCCCGTGAGTTGATCAAACGCTATCGCGGCGACACCAATGGTGGCGGTATGCAGGTGTTTGTCAGTACCACTCAAACTACTTTGGGCTTGTTCGTCGACTCCACCGTCGAGACCAGCCACACCGCCATGCAGTTGGTTGAGCGCATGGAAAGTATCGGCGTAAAAGTCGGCGACATTCTCAAGTCCACCACGGACATGGATGCCATCGCTAAACAGACCAACTTACTCGCCCTGAATGCGGCCATTGAGGCCGCGCGGGCCAGTGAGTCTGGCCGTGGCTTTGCCGTGGTGGCCGATGAGGTGCGGGCATTGTCGAGCCGCTCAACGGTGTTTTCTGCGCAGATCCGTCAGCATGTTGAGCAAGTGCATGCCGAACTTAAAGCCGCAGATGCGGCGGTTAGCCTGTTGGCGGCCAAAGACATGTCCTTTGCCCTGGGGTCGCGCAAGCGGGTCAACGAGATGCTCGATGACCTGCAGCGCATGAGCGTGCACACCCTGCAGATAATTGCTCAGCTGGACGGTATCTCCGATGTGATCGGCGCTGGCATTCATAAAGCCGTTACCGCCTTGCAGTTTCAAGACCTTAGCAGTCAATTGCTGGCGCAAATGCAGGGGCACTGCATCGGTTTTGAGGCGTTTTCACAGCGCCTGCAAGGGCATTCACGTTTGTCGGCGGCCGAGCAGTTGCAACGCTTGCAAGAAGAGCGACTACAGTTCAATCGGGTGCAGTCCGGTCCGCTGTCGCAGACCAGCATGAATGCAGGCGGTATTGATCTTTTCTAGGGAGGACTGCCATGAGCGCCAACAACTTGGTGACGTTACGGCCGCAGGGCCGCTTTGATTTCAATAGTTTTCGCAGCTTTCGTACTGACTATGAAAGCGCCTTGGCGCAAGACGGCATTCGGTGCGTGTTGGTGGATTTACAGTTGGTGCAATACATCGACTCGGCCGCTTTGGGGATTTTGCTGCTGTTGCGCGATAAGGCCGCGCCGCAAGGGATCAAGGTCGAGTTGGCCAACTTGCAAGGCACGGTCAAGGATGTGTTGGAAATTGCCAATTTTCATAAAATCTTCACCATTCGATAGCTCCCCAACATGCAGCCACTGAGCATTCTTGCCATCGATGACGATCCACTGATCGGCATGGTCATCGCCGCCTTTGTTCAGAAACTTGGGCATGCAGTGGTGCATGTGCTCAGTGGTGAGCAAGCATTGCGGCGTTATGCCGAGCAAGCTTTTGACTTGGTGCTGGTTGACCGGCAAATGCCCGGTCTGGACGGCCTCGACACCACGCGGGCGCTGCGTGACATGCAGCAAACCCGTGGCTGGCTGCCGATCATCATGTTGTCGGGCGGTGCGGAGATAGATGAGCAAGTACTGGCGTTGAACGCGGGTTGCGATGATTTTATCGCCAAACCGATTAATTTTCGGATACTCGAAGCCAAGATCAACTCGTTCTGGCGCATTGCCCGCATGCAGCAGCAAATCGCCGGGCAGCATCAGCAGTTGCAGCACTACGCCAGCCTTGAGGCCGAAGAGCGGCGTATCTGCAGTTTTTTGATGGAGCGCTTGCTGCGCCGCGAGATGCTCGACAGCCAGCAGATTAAATACCTGCTGCAGCCGGCCGCTGAGGTGTCCGGTGACTTACTGCTGGCCTGCACCTCGCGCAACGGTGATGTCTATGTGATGCTGGCCGATGCCACCGGTCATGGCTTGCCGGCGGCGCTGACGCTGATCCCGCTCTCGCAGGCGTTTTATGCCATGGCGGCCAAGGGTTTTCAGCTCGACACCATAGCGCGTGAGCTTAATCACCAGCACCGCAGTTACAGCCCCTCTGATCGTTTTGTCGCCGCCACCATGGCGCTGTACAACCCACGCGAGTCGAGTCTTGAAGTGTGGAACGGTGGTTTGCCTGGGGCCTTGCTGGTCGACGCGCAAGGCCAGGTACTGCGCAATTTTCGCTCGCACAATTTGCCCTTAGGCATCTTGCCGAGCCATGAGTTTCTCTGCGAGACCGAGACTGTGCAGGTGGCCGAATGCAGCCACTTGTTGCTGTTTTCGGATGGTTTGATTGAGGCCGAGAACCCGGCCGCAGAACCTTTTGGAATTGCCCAGTTACAGCGCTGCGTGGCGGCGGGGGCGGTTGAGGACTGTCTTGAGCGTGTGCAGGCTGCCGTGTTTAAACATCGGCAGGGCGCCATTGCGCATGACGACTTGTCCTGTTTGCTGCTCGATTGCCGGGCGCCGGCAGTCAGCGCTGGCGTTCAGTTAGCGCTAGCGCAGGCGGCGACTGCCAACGGGCAGGTGCAGAGCTGGGAATTCAGCCTGTGTCTGCAGGCCGAGCAACTGCGCCGACTCGATCTGGAGCCGTTGTTGACGGATTTCTGCAACACCCTCGGCCTTGATCCGCAGCGTCAGGGGCCGTTTAGCCTGATTTTGCGTGAGCTGATTACCAACGCCGTGGATCACGGCCTGCTCGGTCTGGGGTCTGCACTGAAAGATGGGCCCGAAGGTTTTGAGCGTTACATGCTGACCCGCATTGAGCGCCTCGAGGCGCTCAGCAGCGGGCAGATTCAACTGGATATTTGCCAGGTTGGCTCGCCACAGGGCAATCAGCTGAGTATCGGCGTGACCGACAGCGGCCCTGGATTTGACTGGGTCGGCCTACAAAGCACAACGGCAGAACCCAGCCTTTATCACGGCCGCGGCCTGCAGTTGGTTCGACGCCTGAGCAATCGTCTTGAGATTCATGGCCGTGGCAATCAGGTCACTGCGCTGCTGTGCTGGACCTCGATACCGGTAACAAAGCGGGCTGCGCACCTTTTATAAATATTAATGGAGGCATTTAAGGGATGAGCAAATCCATTTTGATCGTTGACGACTCGGCTTCGATCCGTCAAATGCTCGGTTTCACCTTGCGCTCTGCCGGTTATGAGGTGGACGAAGCCGTGGATGGCCGCGACGGCTTAGGCAAGGCGCAGCGCAAGAGTTATCAGTTGGTATTTACCGACCAAAATATGCCCAACATGGACGGTTTAACCCTGATCAAAAGCCTGCGCGGTCTGCCCAACTACCGCTCGGTGCCAATTTTAATGCTGACTACCGAGGCCGCCGACAGCATGAAGCTGCAAGGTCGCGAAGCCGGGGCCACGGGCTGGCTGGTGAAGCCTTTCGATCCGCCCAAGTTGCTGGAAGTCACCAAGAAAGTTCTGAACTGAAACTCGACCAGGGCAGGTAATCATGACATTTGGCATGAGTCAGTTTCTCGGAGTGTTTTTCGAGGAAGCAGAAGAACACTTGGCGGCACTTGAGCATTTGTTGTTGACGCTGGACATTGCCCAGCCCGACCCCGAAGCGCTAAACGAGATTTTCCGCGCGGCCCATTCGATCAAAGGCTCCAGTGGCATGTTCGGCTTTGATGACCTGACCTCGGTCACTCATGTGCTGGAAACCCTGCTGGATAAAGTTCGCTCAGGGCAGATCGCCTTGCAGGCCGAGATGATCGATGTCCTGCTTGAGTCACGCGACGTGCTGCTACAACTGCTCGCAGCGCACAAGCATGAGACACCGGACCCGAGTATTCCGGTCGAAGCCACGCGCGTGCGCCTGCAACGGCTTATCGATCAGCAGGGTGGCGCGGTTGTGTCGGTAGTTGTGGACGACAGCGATGACAGTTTTGGTTTCTTCGCCGATGCACCGGGTGCACCGCCAGCCACAGCACCGGTGGTTGCCGAGGCGCAGGCTTACGGCTTGTTCGCCGATGAGCCCGCGGCGGTTGTCGCTGCGGCCGTAACTGACAGCGGCTATGGTTTTTTTGACGATGCCCCTGGCGCGCCAGTAACGGCAGCGTTACCTGAGGTTGCCGCACTAGCAGCGTCGCCTGCGCCGGCCACCGAGCGGCGCAGTACGGATAGACGCGGTGCCGGCGGCGGTGCGCCGGCCGAGAGTGAGTCCAGTTCGATTCGCGTCAGCGTTGACCGTATCGACAGCCTAATCAACCAGGTGGGTGAACTGGTCATCACACAAGCGATGTTGGCGCAACTGAGTTTGGTGCTTGACCCCAGCGAGCATGAACGGATTTTTCAGGCGCTGAGTCAGCTCGAACACAACAGCCGTGAGCTGCAAGAGGCGGTGATGTCGATGCGCATGTTGCCGATCAGTTTTGTGTTCAACCGTTTTCCGCGCTTGGTGCGCGACACCTGCGGCAAGCTGGGCAAGCAGGTTGAGTTGGTGTTGCG
>MHZN01000249.1:0-11531 GCA_001830395.1 Pseudomonadales bacterium RIFCSPLOWO2_12_59_9
GTTTTTCAAGAAACCAACGCTCACTCCGTAAAAGCAAACGCCCCGAACCAGTCGGGGCGTTTGCTTTTGGATCGCAGGAGTGCGTTTTCACACAGCCTGGTAGGGCCGCCTTTTTTATTTCGCTAACTTTCAATTCACGCACTCGCCTGACGCTCACCATCTCGCCGCCCTATCACCCCGTCCGTAAAAAGTGGGCCTCAACTGCATACCACCCATCTCTTGCATTTTCCAAAACGCCTGTAGCTTGAGCCATGACGGTTACTGCATCCGCATTGGAGCACGCCGCACAGGCCTGTCACGTCGGGCTTTACGCCGGACCGTTCAGCAAAAACTCTTGATAAAACACGTTATCAAGACTTGATTTCCACGCCTTCCAGCAAGCGACGAAGGAACTTTTCGGAGACGGAAATGGATACGGGCTCACCTCAAAACAGTCTTCTTCGAACAGGTGTGGTTGACCTGATCCCTACTGGACTGGCAGGTTCGTTTTGCCTAGTTTCGGAATGGCTGGCGAATATCGACAATCATCAAACACGTCGCGCCTACCGATCCGATGTTCGAGACTTTTTTGAGCTGGCCGACATACGTACCAGCGAGGGCCTGCTCGGCCTATCGCGAGGTCATGTCTTAATCTGGCGCGCGCGCCTAGAAAAGCTCTGCTTATCACCAGCAACGCGCCGGCGGAAACTGGCGGCGCTCGCCAGTCTGTTTGACTATCTGATTGAGCGTGACACCCGCCATACGCATAACCCCGTACGCGGGATTAAACGTCCTCGGAACGATAGTTATGAGGGAAAGACGCCAGCCCTTAATAGCTCGCAGGCAAAGCAACTTTTGGACGCGCCAAAAGAGAGCTCTGCTAAAGGACAGCGCGACCGGGCTCTACTCGCGATTTTGCTCTATCACGGACTTAGGCGCCAAGAGGCGGCTGATCTTCGGATCTCTGACCTGCGAATGCGGGATGGCCTGCAGCATCTTCGTGTACAGGGGAAAGGCGGGAAACTGCGTTACATCCCACTGCACGAGGAAGCATCTCAGCGGCTTACGCGCTACCTAAGCGCGCGGGGTCAAGAAGACAAAAAAAGCTATCTGTTCGTCAGCTTACGGGGTAGCAAAGCCGGGGAGTGCCTTAGCGCTGACGGGATTTATAAGGTCGTCTGCAGTTACGCACGATCAGCGCGGATTTACGTGGATGGGCTAGGGGTCCACGGCCTCAGGGTTACTGCCGCCACCAACGCTCTCGAACATCATGCCGATATTGCCCAAGTCCAGCATTGGCTGGGGCATTCCAGCATCAGCACCACCCGCTTATATGATCGACGCCTGAATCGCCCTAGTGACTCACCCTCATTAAAGATTCACTACGAGCCATGAAACAGCGATGGCGATCTGGAAGCGCCCATCTGGCAGTTTTTTTCATAATCCATCACGAGGAGTAATACATGGCCGACCAAGACTCGCTTTGGCTATCCATAGACCAAGAGGCTTACCTTGATGCTTGGTCAACGGTTTACGTCGAAGCCGATATTCAATTTAAGCTCGGCATTCCCCTTTCCCTCTTTATTAGAGCCCCGGGCCGATACCTATTTTTTGCCTGGCTTGCATCGCCATCCAGCCCCGCGCCCCTGGGCTGGGATTCGCTGCCCCCTGCCAAGGATAAAAAACACCTGCATTGAGACCTGGCGGCAACACACATGACTTTAACTTTTCGAAGACTTGCAGTCTCCAAAAGCACTGGAGACTAGAAATACCAGGACAGTCTGGCTAAAAGTCGAGGAGCTACTCATGCTAAAAACACTGAACGCCAAGTCTTTTTAAAAACCTAGTCGGACTGGAATGTGCTCGCCTACAACATGAAACGGGTCATTGATATATTGGGCAGCGCAGCGTTGATGGAGGTGATAACTGCCTAAGGTTTGATGCCTTTTTGGCGCATCACCCGCTGACATTCTGGGCAAGTGCATTGGCTCTTCAATCCATTCGCGACTTCGTCCACCTGGAACAGCAACCCGTCACGCTCGCCAAAGGGAATCATGTTACCCGACATCCATGATCATCCTATTTCGCAGCCCGCACCGACGACCAGGATTGAACCTTGAAATCACGGTAATAGCCAGCAGAGCGAGGCGAGCGCAGCTTCAAGAGTTCTCTGGTCATCGAGCCCTTGCCGTGCGGTGGTGTAGTATCAAATTGACTTCTCCTCAAGTAAGCCAAGCTTTTAACGAAACTGATACCGGCGGTAAGCTGCTTTGATCTGACTAGCCATGGATGACGGTATATGTTCACGCTGCCTGCAATTGTTTTTGAAGAGCGATATTCAATTGGTGTTGTTCAGCACCAGATACGTCCGGCGCACCAGGTCTCGCTGGTCGCCGAAACCTCAATCAACGTATCGGCGCGAATCAAGCAGCCACTAAGACGCTTCGACAATGAAGAAAGGGTGATCGTCACCTCTCGCAAGGATGTCCAGCTTCCTGATGGAGTGGACGGAATACTTCTTGAGGAAAATGGCAAGTTCAGTTGGGCTAGGCATCGGCTGCTTGACGAGTTTCGAAGCCATCGAGCACAGGTGGGCCGGGCGAATCATGCTCGTGAAATCGCCGCATGCTGGTACGGCACGTTTCGTTTTCGTGCTGAACGGAGTGAGCCTAGCGAAAGGAACTCCTCCGGAGGATTGCGCCCTCCTCAATTAGGCGCTCTGCATGCCATTGGGGCTCACTGGAGCCTGGAGCGAGCACCGGCGACTATCGTTATGCCAACGGGTACCGGCAAGACAGAAACGATGTTAGCGGCATTGGCGGCCTACGCTCGCGAGCCTATGTTGGTGGTTGTACCCTGGGATGCCCTCAGAGCGCAGACCGCGAACAAATTCATTACCTTCGGCTTGTTGCGAGCCATCGGCGTGCTGCCCTCGGATGTGCCCAACCCGATTGTCGGGATCATAAAAAAACGGCCAAAGACCCAAGCGGATCTGCTCATGTTCGAGCACTGCAACGTTGTGGTCGCGACCATTGGCTCAATTGGCACTGGCTTACCTGCCGCACTTTTGGAAGACCTCGCCAGTCGATGCAAGGCGCTCATACTGGACGAAGCACACCATGTTCCCGCCACGAGCTGGACCCACCTCAAAGATGCGTTCCGAGGAGTACCCACTCTTCAGTTCACTGCCACGCCGTTCCGACGTGACACACAGCTTGTGGATGGAAAGGTCATATTCAATTACCCGCTGGGGGCCGCGCAGCGGGATGGTTACTTCAAGCCAATTCGCTTTGAGCCGTTGCAAGTCAATCCGCTAGAAGCAGATCAGGCCATTGCCGAGGCTGCTGTGATGCAACTCAGAAACGACATGGACCAGGGGTTTGACCACCTCCTGATGGCGCGCTGCTCCAGCATCGCGCGAGCCACCATCGTCGCAGAGATTTATCAAGCGATCGCCGGTGATCTAAGCCCTGTTTTGATCCATTCCGAGTCCGATGAAACACAGGTGCGACTCGCTGCGTTGAAAAACCGGGAGGCGAAGATCGTCATCTGCGTCGGCATGCTAGGCGAGGGGTTTGACTTGCCACAGCTGAAGGTGGCTGCTGTACATGACATGCACCGAAGCCTGGCGATTCTGTTGCAATTTGTAGGGCGCTTCACGCGGGTGGCCGGTGAAAGAATCGGTGATGCAACGGTGGTGGCCAATATTGGCGACAAAAACGTTTCTGATGCCCTGGAGCGTTTGTACAGCGAAGACGCCGACTGGAACCTCATCCTCTCAGAAATGAGCTCAACAGCTGCTCGGGATCACGCGGAGCTGGTGGCTTTTCTGCACGCCTCCAAACGACTTGACGATCATGATCAAGCCGACTCAATAGTACTGTCACCGCACTTGCTCAAGCCAAAGTTCAGTACAGCCGTTTACCGGGCCACAGCGTTCGCTGGGGAGCGTTTCCATAGTGGCCTCCCCGCCAACCTCAAGCTGCAGGCCGTGTGGCAACACAAAGAGAGCCCGACCTTGTATTTCGTCACCAGGGCCGAGTCTCGTGTTCGGTGGACGAACACCAAGGGAGTGCTGGATTGCGAGTGGGCATTGTTCGTCCTGCACCATGACGTGGAGCGAGGACTTTTATACTTGTCCTCGACCGATCATGACTCGCTGTTCCCCGAACTTGCTGAAGCCGTCGCAGGCGAAGCGGTATTGATCAGTGGTCAGCAGATGTTCCGCAGTCTGGGGCACATCAACCGCCTGATGCTGCAAAACATTGGGGTCAAAAAACATGGACGCCGAAATCTCAGCTTTGCCATGTATTCAGGAGGAGATGTAGACGAGGCACTGGGGCTGACTGAACGGCACAACTCGGTCAAAAACAATGTCAGCGGGACGGGCTGGGAAGAGGGAGCACGCGTATCAGTCGGGTGTTCCGTCAAGGGCCGGGTATGGTCACGAGACCAGGGCTCCATTCCCGCGCTTCTAACCTGGTGTCAGCGGGTCGGCACCAAGCTCCTGGATAACACGATCAACATCGAAAACATCATTGCAAACGTACTAGTGCCCTCTGAGGTTGAAGAGTTTCCGGCAGACAAGATCGTATTGGCAATAGAGTGGCCCGCCGAGCTTCTGGGGATCGCGGAGGAACGGATTGTACTCAGCCCGACGATCCAAGAAGACCCGCAGCCACTGTACATGTTCGAACTGGAGTTTGTTTCGCTCACCGCCGCATCGCTCCAGTTTGCCTTGGTCGCTGGGGATGACACCATGGTTGGCGAGTTCGAGCTTCGTCTCGACGCTCAACTCGGTTTCAGGGTGCTGCAAACGAGCGGAGATCCACTAACCATCACCATCGGAAAGCGCACCGGCCGACTTGATGAATATTTCTGCAGTTATCCTCCACTGATTCGCTTCATCGACCTCAGCGAGCTCGACGGCAATCTGCTGATACAGCCGAGGAATCCTCGCGAGCTGACCCTCGATGCCGCACAGTTCGAGGCCTGGGATTGGAATGGTGTTGATCTGACCAAGGAGAGCTACTGGAAGGAGGGGATGGGCCGGAAAGACTCAATCCAATGGAAGGTGGCTCAGGTTTACATGGCCGGAAATTTTGACGTCGTCTTCGATGATGACTCGGCCGGCGAGGCGGCCGATCTCGTGTGCCTGAAGGAGGACGGAGACGTGATCCGGCTAGCCATGATCCACTGTAAATTCTCCGGTGCAACAACGCCGGGGGAGCGCATCAAGGATGCTGTCGAAGTCTGCTCCCAAGCTGTGCGCTCCGCCAAATGGAAATGGCGGTTTGCGGATCTCTGCCGTCACTTGCTTGGGCGGGAAGAGCGCTTGAAAACGCTTGCTCGTCCAACTCGCTTCTTCCAGGGTAATGCGGCCAAGCTGAACGAGCTACTAAGGCAGAGTCGGTTCAAATCCATCGTCGCGGAGGTGCTGATTGCTCAACCAGGTATCTCAGCAGCTAGCCGTAGCGATGACCAGGACATGGTCATTGCGGCCGCCATGGTCTACCTGAAAGAAACCATCGGATGTGATCTGCAGATTATCTGTAGCCCCTGACGACGGACCGCCATGCGGACCCAGAGCATAACGTTGAGTGCGACCCGAAAACGTTAGAGGCAACTCCGGAAAGGCGAGTAGTTGACCTATAGGCTCGCTACATCTGGTGGTAGCGGGCTATTTTTAACATGCCATACACGAGCTCCATATTCTCATCTGTAGGCGCGTCATCGCGAAGCCAGCGCACCTTAATCCCGAGGTACTGCGCCCATTCAATGCCCTTCTTAAAGCATTGCCGCTTGTCGTTCTTCGCGGCGACTTCAACGTATTGGTTCACCAATTTGTATTGATCTTTACCCGCCCGATACTTGGCATTGTCGAAGGCCACCTGGTAGTAGCCCATAGCTGCTTTGAAGTCTTCTTTGCGGTAGTGATACACCGCACGTAGCCATGGCTCCATCCAACAAAGATGCTCATCTAGACCGTAGGTTTTCACCTCGGCAGCGTACTCATCTATCTGCGACCACTGGGTGCCAGGGTCCAGCTTGAGCGCGAAGCCCTGCATCACCATTTCGGCGAAGCCTTCTGGTGGACCCAAAGACATTTTCCGCTGAGTGAGGTCCATGCAGACGGATACGGCAAAGCAACCATATTTACTGGTTAGGGCTGCAACCACGTCCTCACGTATGGGCTGATCCGGTTGCTCATCGTGGAAGTGCTGCAGCGTATTAGCCACAGTCACTATTTTTCTGTTGAAAAAACTCCAGTAGTCATCACAGGCATGGAGCCAGACAGTCAGCGCAGTTTCAGGTGACTCTTGCCGCTGCATAACCGGCTGAAGTTCGACCTTGAACTCATTTACGTCCGCAGCGATCCACAAGGCGTAAGCTCGGAATTGAGTGCAGACATCCGCTAGATAATGAACATCGTAAGCTCGGACGATTTCCTTCACGATGTAGCTGGTAAGTCGCGCCAACACCAATACCGTCAGGATGCTGGCCTGCACCTGCCTGGGAACCTCTCTCTCGTGCTCAGCCATTGCCTCAAACGAGTCGTCGAAGTTCTTTACCAAGGTAGCGAGAGCTGGAAACGAAGATCCGCGGGTCCAGTTGATTGCATTATCGAGGTTATTTAGAAGCGCCGCGTCATTGCTGGCAGCGTTTTTCCCGGGGTAATGGAACTGGGTCTGCGAACTATCACAAAGCTGATAAGCCCAGCGCATTACCTTCTCTAAAGGCAGCGTCAGCTTGCCGTCGTCAGCAACCGAAGGCAGGTACCAAAATTCGTCTTCCGGTGTATCGAGCTCAAAGTCAGCAATTTTGTATCGGAGCAAGCTCTGGTTCAGCGACACCACCAGCAGTGGGATCGCCTTGATCGATATGAAGTATCGAAGGGTCTCTGCTCTATCCAGAAAAGTCCCCTCACTGCGGACCAACTCATTATAGGCATCATGTAGGTCAGCCAAAGGGTCTCCGATAGCCCCCATGATGCGGATGCTGGGCAGATAGCCTGTGAGGATGTTGCTGAGTAATCGGACAGCCTCGCCAAAATTCGAGACCAAGTGGCCTTCCTCTTTGGCGAGCCTTCCTAGCTGTTTCTGAATTGCCTTTTTGGCATTTTCATCGAAATCATCATGGACAGCCTCCTTCCGGGGAAGAACGCCAAATGCATCATATGCCAGCTTGACTAGTTCGCCTTGGGTGGCGAAGCAAACTTTTGTGCTCATATCAAATCCTTGATCCCCCGGCCAAAGACCGGGGGCGTAATCCTAGTGCTGGTTAGGGTTAAGCTGCTTGCCACGATTACCGTGAACATGGGCATTGGTCGGGTTGGTCCCCGAGGTGCCACGATTGTTGTTCAGTGCATTGGTTCTATCGTTTTGCTGCTGGCGTTGCTGGTTGGTGGAAGCAGGTTGTTTGGACATGTCAGTCTCCTAGTGTGTGGATAACGCAGTTAAATCCTATCCACACGACCTAGACGGGTATCTAGGAATTTTGGAGACGTACTTTATGCTGCTGGACCTACCCAATTTGGCAGATGTTTTTATCTAAGCGGGTACAACCAGACCATCCACTGACACAAAAATCCAGCCCTCGCGCTGCGGAGCATCCACACAGTCCGCCAGCGATATCCGCCTGGAGGCGAAGTCCCTTGACCGAAGAAACTGCCCACGGCCAGGGGATCTCGCCTATAGTTCAGCTCACCCGATCTTTCGCTGCTTGAACCAAATATGCTCCGGCTCGAAGTAGAAGGCCTTGCGAACCTCTTTCTCGTATTGCGAGCGCGTAAGCGCGTCGCCCGTGTAGCGGTAGAAAGTAAGCTCCTGCAAATGCTCAAGGATGGACTGCTCGCTATCGAGGTCGGCCGCGTCGAACTCATATCCCATGCCTTCGTATTCCTCCTTCCAAGACTTGAACAGATGGGGCCGGACCGTAGCGATTAAATTGAGCTCCCGGCTATTCCCCATGATCTCTGTCTGCCTCCAAACGGCTTCAGAATCAATTGAAAGCTCGTGCTTAGGATCGACGGCCACCAGGCCGATGGAGTCCATCGGTAGCTTGTGAGTGGCCTTCATCCAATGACCTGCAGTTTGCTCCATCCAGCGATCGAACCTCTGTTGCATCTGAAGTATCTGGCGCAGTAGCTGAGACCGCGGCATGCAATGCTCGTAGCCAGCTTCGATAAAGCCCCGTATAGCCTGAATGGCGGTCCGGGCCTCTCGTTCTTCTGCCGGCCCAAGGAATGGTACTGCCCGGTAAGCGCGGTGCTTGCCGAAATAGCATTCGCTGGCCCTTTCCTGACTCCCGGCTTCTAAAGCCATCCAGCTAGCCAGGGTTTCGCTGATCTCGCTGAGCTTGCGCTCCAAAACGGCTTTCCCTTGTACGAGTTGGCCGAGGCGCATCAATACTGTGGAGAGCTCCTGATGCTTTTCATGTGAGAGCGAGTTCAACGGTCTGCGCAGACGCGGGTGTAAGGGGGAGCCGATAATCATCGACACACCTTCATTTGGCTGCAGTTCCTCCTCCGAGTCCTGACGACCGATCCAATGCAGTCGCTTGGGGTCGATGAGCCCAGAGTTTGCCTGTATCCAGGCGTCGATTCCCGCGTGTTCCAGCAGCTTGAGAAAAGGCTCTTCAGGTTCCTTGCTGGCCAAGAGTGCATTCAATGCACAGCCAGCGAACTCTTTGAATCCTGGATGCTCGACAACGTCCTCAGGAGAGCCAGTCAACGAGCGGATCACGGATATTGAATGCAATGCGTGCAGGTACTCGATAATCGCGATGCGTGCGACTTCCGGGGTTGGCGGCTGGACGTGCAGCCATGCACTCTCAGGGACTTTGGGCTCACTCACCAGCGATCTCGAAAGGCGTCTGATTTTCCACAGACCACCGTGGCAGATCTCTGCAGCGTCTTCGAATAGCATTGGTGCACGCAACCAGAGGCGAGCATTGTCTGAATGGCAGAGCCCCTTAGGGGCATGAATGTCCTCGAACAGCTGGAGTAAGACTAAGCGTCTGGCTACTGCTTCAGTTTGTTGTTTGTTGGCTGGTTCAAATCTCACCCCGGTACGATCTTCTAGCCGGTACGGATAGCCCGGTAGTACGTGCAGTTCTGCAGCCAGGCGGGTAATCTCGCTGGCAAGTGACGTTTGGACGTCTCGTATCCGATTTTCAGCCATGGCCATATGGGCGCTGGCTTGCTTCCAACCAGAAAATCCGAAGTCGGTCGCAGTAACATCCAAGGCTTCGCTGTGCCTGATATCGACAGCAGAGCGGAGCTGCTTAGCGTGATTCTTAAGATGGCGCTGTAGGCGAGAGGTATAGCTGCTCATACGAAATCCTTCGTGCTTACGCAGCCATAGAGGCATCACCCGCGAATACCGACAAGGCTGCTGGCAGCACAAAGTCAACGTATGGATAGATAGATTGCAGTCCCTACAAGGGTTCGCTAAAGCGGGTGGCAGGCTTCTGCATTAGGCCGTGGCGACGATCAAACCACAGAGACGCGCATCGTTCAAGATACCGCTATCTGGGTAGAAAGAGCATCTGAGCATGGGACTGATGCGGTACCAGTGGCCTCTCAGCGATTTGATCAACAAAATTATTTACCTAAGTTACGTAAAAAATAGATTCCCGATGTGCTGGGGAACACTTACCGCCCCCACTTTCAAGCTGACTCAGCTCATCCACGCACCGTTCAACTACCATTTTTAGCGCGCAGTCTCAAATAGCGATAACCCCGCATCTTTCTTCAACAACTCATACACCACAGTCAGGAACACATCCCGCGTCGACTCGTCGCTAAGCAACTTGGTCGCCATGCTGGTGTGGCTGCTCATGGCTCCGGCAATCGCTTGGATAGCCCTGCTTGGCAGATCTGCTTTCATCGCCTGATCCAGGGTGTTGTTTTGCACTTGGGCCATGACCACGGTGTCGCTACGCAATTTCTCGGACACATGCACGGCAAAGGCCACCTGGTCGGTATCTTTGATGTCCTTGCCGAAGGCGTTGTTAAGTTTTTCGATCAACTCGGTGAGATATTTCTTCTCGCGGTCACGCGCGTCGCGCAGACCGTTGTCGGTGATGCCATATAGCTCGGGCGTTTCACCCACGGCTGAAAGCCCACCCAGCCCCTCACCTTTGCTGATTTTGTAGTGGCTGAGTTTGAGATCACCCAGGTCCACCTGTTCGGCGTTGATGCCCTTCAAGCGTTTACGCAGCAGTCGTGCATAGCTGGCAAACGCTTCCAGTACTGGATCGCCGAACTCCACCAACTGGGCGATGTACTCGTAGGTGCGCACGAACTTGGTCAGGCTCTCGCTGAATATCATTAATTCATCGCGCGCCCTGCAGTAATCGGCACGCTGCACGTCGGCATATTCCATCCCCTTGGCGTCACCATCGTCGTGGGCGGCCTCCCAGGCTTTTTCCCACTGATCGATAGCGTCATTCAGGGTTTTCAGCTTGCCATTGAAGCGGTCGGTGGCTGGCTGAGTCAGCGAGTAAAGTTTCTGGTGCGTGACATTGCGATCCACAATGGCTTCGCCAAACGCCTCAATCTCGGCAGCCTCATAGATGAACATGCCATCCAGACGCTGCTTGATGTCGTAGACGATATTCGGGTCCTGGATGTCCGCCACCTGGGCATCGCGATAGAAGGTCTTGAACGCCGCCAGAATTTCCTTGGCCTCGTTGGCGAAGTCGATGACGTAAGTCTTGTCCTTGCCGGGGAAGGTTCGATTCAACCGTGACAGCGTCTGCACCGCCTCCACGCCCGAGATCTTCTTGTCCAGATACATGGCCACCAACTTGGGTTGGTCGAAGCCGGTCTGGTACTTATTGGCGACGATCATCACCCGGTAATCCGGGGTGTCGAACACCTTGCGCATATCGCGACCATTCAGGCCGGGGTTCAGATTAGTCTCACTAAACTGATGATCCGCCGGCAGGCTGCTTTCCTGCACATCGCCATTGGGCACATCGCCGGAGAACGCCACCATCGCCTGCACGTTGTCGTAGCCCTTGCGCTGGCAGTAATCCAACAGCGCCAGGTGATATTTCACCGCAGCGGCACGCGAGCTGGTCACTACCATGGCCTTGGCCTGGCCACCGAGCAGGTGCGCCACGTTCTTACGGAAGTGCTCGACGATCAGCTCGACCTTCTGCCCCACGTTCACCGGGTTGAGCGACAGCCACTTGGCCAGCTTGCGCCGGGCACTCTTCTCGTCCACACGCTTATCGTCGACAAACTCGCTGCCGATTTTGAGCGCCACGTTGTAGCCGGTGTAGTTCTTCAGCACATCAAGGATGAAGCCTTCCTCAATGGCCTGCTGCATGGTGTAGAGGTGGAACGGTGACGGCGGGTTTTCCGGACTCACCGGCTCGGCCGGGTTACGCGGGCGGCCAAACAGGCTCAGCGTCGAGTGCTTGGGCGTGGCGGTAAAGGCAAAGTAGCTGGCATTACCGGGGCGCGAACGCGAAGACTGCCACACCGACAGGCGCTGCTCCAGGCCTGGATCTATCCTCGATCCACAACCACAAGATCGAGG
>MHZN01000249.1:11539-16783 GCA_001830395.1 Pseudomonadales bacterium RIFCSPLOWO2_12_59_9
ATAATGATGGCGAAACGGCGGTCACGCAGGCTGGTTTCGCCCAGAATGGCCTTCTGCGCATAGGGGAAGGTCTGCAGGGTACAGACGATGATCGGCACACCGTCCAACATGGCCTTGGCCAACTGCTGGCTCTTCGGCAGGCTAGATTGCAGGCGGTCGATGGCGCATACCACGCCAGCCTGATGCTCGATCTGCTGGATGGCATCCTGCAGCTGCTGGTCCAGCACCTGGCGGTCGGTTACCACGATCACGCTGTGAAAATATGGCTCACCGTCCGGGCGACGCACGCGGATCAGCGAATGCGCCGTCCAGGCGATGGTATTGGTCTTACCCGAGCCGGCGCTGTGCTGGATCAGGTATGGCTGCCCCGTACCTTCTTCACGGACCTGATCGATCATCTTGGTCACGCCTTCCCACTGGTGGAAGCGTGGAAAGATCAGGCCTTCCTTGAAGTAGGTCTTGCCGTTCACATCCTGGGCTTCCTTGCGCTCCTGCAGCACAAAGCGCTGGAAGATGTGCAGCCAGTTGTCTTTTTGCAGCACCCGCTCCCAGAAGTAGCTCACCGGATAACTGCCATTGTCGCCGGGTGGGTTACCCGCAGCACCGTCGTTGCCACGATTGAACGGCAGGAAGAAGGTCGAATCACCGGCAAGCTTGGTGGCCATACGAATGTCGCTGTCGCTCATGGCGAAGTGCACCACCGCACCACGCTTGAAGGTCAGCAGCGGCTCCAGGCCACCACTCTTGCGCTCAGGTTTGCGGTCCATCCGGTACTGCTGCATAGCCGCCTGCACCGACTGGGTGAAGTCGGTCTTCAGCTCCACCGTGGCCACGGGAATACCATTGATAAAGAAGGCCAGATCAATCTCGTCGGTCTTGTCCAGCGAGTAGCGCAGCTGCGGCACCACGCGCAAGCGGTTGGCCGCGTAGCGCGCAATCACCGTCTCGTTGCGATCATCCTCTGGTAAGCCCTGGCTCATGGCCAAGGTGCCGCCACCGGCCACGGCGAAGCCGTAACGCAGCAGGTTTATCGTTCCGCCATCGACCTTGTTTTCCAGTTGCTTGACCAGCCGGTCCAGCACAACGGTCTCGGTGCCCGCACCATTCATGGCGCGCAGCTTGGCCATGGCCTGGGGCTGGCTGCTCTCAAGCCAACCGAGCACATCCTCGGGGAACAGCGCACGCGCCGCGTCATAGTCCGCGGACTTGCCCACCAGCCAACCCGCAGCAGCCAGCTGCTCGACAATATGGCGTTCCAGTTCGCATTCGTGGTGGATGTGGCTCATGACTTCCCTCTCAAATTCAGTCCAGCGCTGCGCATGCGGCTCCGAGCTTATCTAAACCTTGTCTTAATTCACGATCAGTAGCGCTCCGCACCCTCGCAACCAACCACATGATTTATATGATTTTTTATCTAAATCAAAGGCCAACCAGCGCATCCTATTGCGCTGTTGCTTGTCTAAAACGCTCGATAGTTTGTCTAAATTCCAAACGCCAATAGCACAACGAGTCTGTAGGTCAGGCTAGGTTTCGTTAACCTGCCCTACAGACTGACCCAGCAACGCCCGCTCACGATCCAGCTCGGCACGCAGCTCTTCCTCAGTGGGCAGCACCAGCTTGTACTTACTGGCGAACAGCTGCTCATTGCCCTGCAGCACCGAGTAGCGCACTACCGAGGCATCCTTCTGCGCGCAGAGGATGATGCCCACCGTGGGGCCATCTTCTGGGCCGCGCTTAAGGTCGTCGTACATGCGCACGTACATGTCCATCTGGCCAATGTCCTGATGGGTCAGTTCGCCACGCTTAAGGTCGAAGATTACAAAGCATTTGAGCAGGTAGTTGTAAAACACCAGGTCGATGTAGAAATCCTTGCTCTCGGTGCTGATACGTTGTTGCCGAGCGACAAAGGCAAAGCCCTTGCCCAACTCCAACAAAAAGCCTTGTAGCTGGTCGATAAGCGCCTGCTCCAGATCACTCTCCAACAAAGTACCGGCACTGGGCAGGCCGAGAAACTCCAGCAGCACCGGGTCGCGGACGAACTCACGCGGGCTCTTGCCCAGGGTTTGCAGGTTACTGATGGCCTCTTGCTCAACGGCGGCGCGATCCTGGCTCGCCAGCAGACGCTCGTAGTACAGCGTACCGATCTGCCGCTCCAGTGCGCGGGTGCTCCAGTTCTGCGTGGCGGCCTCGGCCATGTACCACTGGCGGGCGCTCTCGCTGTCTAGCTTGAGCAGGGTGCGGTAATGGGTCCAACTCAATTCGCGACGCAGTGCGTCGTAATTTGCAAAGGCCAGGAAGAAGCCGCGCATATGGCGCAGATTGGTGGCGTCAAAGCCTTTGCCGAACTCGGCGCTCAACACCTTGGCCAGCGTGGGAATCAATTGCTTGCCATAGGCCGCACGGGCCTCACCGGCCTGCTCAAACTCGACGATATGCCGACCGACTTCCCAGCAGGTTTTCACCTGCAACACATCCACGGCTCGCAGCGCCTGCTGGCGAGCTTGTTGGATCAGCTCTGCAAGGCTGCCGAGCAACGGCTGGAGCTGAGCGTCCAGATTGGGCTGTAAAGGTTGGCTCATGCCGTCTCCTGCTCGGGTGTCACACTGCTCAACTGCTGATCTTGCCAGGCCGCGTAGGTCTGCCCTGTGCCTTGCACCGTCCACTCTGTACGCCCATTGGCTGCGCGTCCGTGGATAACGGCGGCTGCCGCACTGGGGCTGCTAAAGGCATAGTCTTGGGTAAAGACCTTGCAGCTGCCACCGGCAGCCTGCAGCACACCATCGGTAACTAGCAGCTTAAAAAGGTTCTCGTAGCTATGAGCAGTATTACCCCACTCGCCCCGAGCAGTTGAGCCCTTTAGCACTACAAACTCGCCATCAATTTCTTGTGCGGCAGCGCTCGCCCCATATTTTGCCGCAGTCATAACAAAGCGTGGTGACGCGCTAAGCGGCTCAGCCACAGAGCTGCCCGCCATGCTCGACGGCCTGGTCAGCTCACGCAAAAAGTCGAAGCCCAGCACCGGCAATACAGTACGGATCTGCTCTAAGAAGAAGGCCATATCGGCGCGATCTGACTCCGGCAGGCTGCCGTAATCGTGCGCGGTGCCATTGAGCAACTCGCAGCGGCCAACATTATTGGCGATGCCGATCAGCAGGCTTTCCAGGTACTTCACATGGGTCTTGGTCAGGTTCTGGTCCTTGCTGGTGACCAGGCAGACCTTTTCCCAGAAGTCCTTACCGCCTGCCGTGCCTTCGGAGGCCTCGGGGCGGTTGTGCTGCTTGAGGCGCTTGGCCACATCGTCCGACTCGCCTATATATACCTTGGAGCGCAGGTTGTTGTCCGGGTCAGGGCCGACCAGAAAATACACCCCGGTACGCCCGCACTCAGGGCGCTGCACCAGCTCGGCCAGCTTAGAGCGCGGGCCGGTCAGCACATGACCGGTCCAGTTCATAATCTCGGCGGTGAGCAGGCCATTGGGCGTACCGTCCACCAGAAACAGTCGAATGCTGCGGCCTTGGTTCATACGGCCTCCCGTAAATCGATCTGGCCGGTGACGGCTGCGGTGATGAGGGCGGATCGGCGCTCTTTAAGAAGTGCGATGCTGAGCTCAGTTTTACTCAGCAGAGCATCAAGGCGCTTGGATTCAATGCGCACATGATCGGTGATTTCAATCTGCTCAGGCTTCGGAGGGAATGCGAAGCGGTATTGCCGAAACTTCTCCGCAGGAAGGTGGGCGATAGTCGCCTTGGAATCCGACTCCTCGAAAACCCCACGCTTTTTAGCCGTGAGAAGAGAAAAGAAAAAGAACTCTGCTGTATCCGTGACTGGTGAGCGCGGGCGTAGACGATGCAAAGCTTTCTGGTAACCGATGGTTCCATTTTCACCCATCCAGATGGCTGCGCGCCCTACATCACCACCTTCGCAGACCATAAGATCCCCTTTCCTCACGGTATAGCGCTCAAGCTCCCCCGGATGGATATCCATTTCTGGAAGATCTTGAATATTGATGGACTCCCACTGCACATCCTGATTTCTCAAATAGGGGACCAGGCTTGTCTTGGTGAGCTTTTTCTCATCAAGCATTTTCCCTAGCTCAACAGAATATCGAAAGCTCAGCTTGCAGATACCCCAATGCTCCGGCACCTCCCCCAGCCACTCCACGCCGGAGTCTTTCATCTTCACATTGGGGTCAAGGCCCTTGGTGACTGCATGGGTAATCAGCGCCTGGCGCTTTTCGCGCAGCAGTTCGATAAAGCGGTTTTTCTTCTCCACCAGCCCGTCGATGCGAGCGGTTTCGCGGTCGATATAAACGGCAATGGCTTGCTGCTCTTCAGTGGGAGGGC
Organism: Pseudomonadales bacterium RIFCSPLOWO2_12_59_9; assembly: GCA_001830395.1. Classification (GTDB taxonomy): domain Bacteria; phylum Pseudomonadota; class Gammaproteobacteria; order Pseudomonadales; family Pseudomonadaceae; genus Aquipseudomonas. The sequence goes on from MHZN01000249.1 coordinate 15,883, forward strand.
AGACAACTAGCATTTGACTGAGATGCGTTGGGCCAAAGTGCTGAATTGTCGATCCAGCCTTGAAAAGCTCAATTTGGATGGTAAACACTGAAGAGATTACCTGTGCCCGAACATAAGGTTTAACAATCACTCCAGTTCTGCCACGCAGGCGAATAAGACCGGTATATGCAATAGCGCCCACAGTATCCTCTGCTACCTCGCATACCGTTCCCATACTGGCACTTGCGCTAATTAAGAGATCATCACTTTTGAGTCGGAAGTGGTCCCACTGCTTGGCAACCTTAATTGGATCAAGAAAATTGCACCCGTCAAGACTTGCCCAGCGCCCTTGAACGCCAGATACGCGAAGAAGAGGTATTCCCTCTTCACGAAAGTCTGTGGCCATAATTCCTGGCCCTTCTTGAAAATCAATACAAACTTTGAACGGCTTCAATGCCCAATGCTCAGGCACCCGCCCCAACCACTCCACCCCGGAATCCTTGTACACCGGATAAGGCCTGTAATGACTCACGCCGTCACCTCACCCAGCAGCGCGGCGATCTCGGCCTCCACCGCCTTCAAGTCGGCATCGATCTCCGCCAGCGCACGCGGAGGCTGATAGACGTAGAAGTAGCGATTAAAGTTGATCTCATAGCCGACGATGCCGACCAGGCCGTCCTTCGCATCGGTCTTGCCGATGTCGATCCAGGCGTCCGGCACATGAGGCAGCACTTCGCGGGCGAAGTAATCATCGATGCGCTGATTGAGCGGCACGTTCTCGAACTCGCGCAGGTCGCTGTCGGCCTGCACGTTGCCCTTGTCATCCAGCATCGGCTGGGCTTCGGCATCACGCTCGCCGAAGCAAGTCAGTGCGGCTTTCAGCGCGACTTTACCGAGCTTCTTGATGCCAGCTGCCTTGAGG
>MHZN01000250.1 GCA_001830395.1 Pseudomonadales bacterium RIFCSPLOWO2_12_59_9
GCTTGCCGATGTCGTGCAGCAAGGCGCCGAGGCCCAGTTGCAGGGTGTCCTCGTGACTAAATTGCAGAATCCGCGCCAGCATAATCGACAATACGGTGACGTTGAGAGAGTGAAAGTAGGCGTCCTCACCGGCTTTGCCGTTGAGCGCATGCATTAAAACGGTGTCTTCTCCGAGCATGGCTTCGACCATTTGCTTGACCAGTTCTTCGGCTTGGCGCAGGGTTTCTTGCGGCTGGCTGCGCAGGTTGCGGCTAATGTTTTTCACCGTGTTGTTGGCCTGCTGGAATTTTTTATTCACCTCGGCCAGGTTGCGCCGCAACGCTTTGAGCTGTTCGATGCGGGCCTGTTTGGCTTGCATGGCCGCCAGTTCTTCGGGGCTCGGCGCTGGTGGTGCGGCGGGCTCGGCGGCAACCGCTGGTGCGGAGCTGGCTGTGCTGGGCAGTGGTCGGCAGTCACTGCGCTTGGGGTCATAGCGCAAGCGTGGAAAGCCCAGGGCGCGCAGGGTATTGAGCTGTTTTTCGTCTTTGATCTTGAAGCTGCTGAAGGTGAAGGAATGCTCCATCCAACCGCGGTCGAGGTGGATGTAGAGACCGACACAAAGCTGATCAGTATTGATGTAGAGCGGTTCGTCGGGCATGCCGTCCTCTGCGCAAATCATCCTGGCCGGCAGGGCTCCGGCACAATGCCCTGAGTCTAGACGCTGGCTGGCAGCCCTGCGCACCCGAACCGCGCAAAACTCTGACGAGCTACGCCGGGGCTGGCGACTAGCGGTTGGCTTTGTCCAGCTGGTCGCCGGCCAGGTAAGAAACCGCGACGCTGAGCGCCCAGCAGAGGATAAACAGCCAAATACTCTCACTCAGGTGCAAGGTGAGTTGCTGCACGCTTTGCTCCACTGCGCGGGTCAGGGCCATGATCTCCAGCGGCAGGGAACCATCGACAATCTGGTCGCTGAGCAGGTAGGCGGTGGCCAGGGTCTCGCGCAGCACATAAGCACTGATGGCCAGTGCCGGCAGAATAAAGCTGGCCGCCAACCAATAGCGCTTTAGCCACCACAAGCCCGCGCCGGGGAATATCAGCGTTGAGTAGAGTGCCGCCTTAATGGATTTTTTCATGAATCGCTTCTGAGGCTGAGGTGAGGGGTGAGATAGGCAAGTGCTATGGGCCTGACTCGCGGCCTTTTAGGGCGCTAAACAAACCCCGGTGCCGCCCAAGCCGCAGTAACCCCCGGGATTTTTGGCCAGGTATTGCTGGTGATATTGCTCGGCATAGTAGAAGGGCGGCGCCAGGCGGATTTCGCTGGTGATGGGGCCAAAGCCGGCGTGCTCAAGCTGCTGTTGAAAGCGCTGCTGGCTGGTCTGGGCCTCGGCCAATTGGGCGGGACTGGTGCAGTAGATCGCCGAGCGGTATTGGCTGCCCTGGTCATTGCCCTGGCGCATGCCTTGGGTTGGGTTGTGGGACTCCCAGAACACTTTTAGCAGCGCCGCATAGCTGGTTTGTTGCGGGTCAAACACCACCAGCACCACTTCGGTGTGGCCGGTCAGGCCCGAGCAGGTTTCTTCATAATTGGGGTTGGGCGTGTGGCCGCCGGCGTAGCCAACCGCCGTAACCGTCACCCCGGGTTGCTGCCAGAAACGCCGCTCGGCCCCCCAAAAACAGCCCATGGCAAATATCGCCTGCTCCAACCCCGCGGCAAAGGGCGGCTGTAACGGCTGGCCGTTGACGAAGTGTGGCGCGCTGATCGGCATCGGCGTGCTGCGCCCCGGCAGGGCTTGCTCGGCGGTGGGCAGGGCGTTTTTATCGAGCAGAATCTGCGAGCGCAAGACCATGATGCTTTCCTCGGTGGGTGAGCGTAGGACGGATGCAATCCGCGATCGGCGTGCTGCGACCCGCTATCTGCGCGGGTTGCACCTGCCCTACGCAATAGACAGCTGGCGCTGCGGATTATTCGCTCGCTAGCCGGATGTGGCGGCGTTGTTGCGCCCCGGATAGCGCTGCAAACGCTGGATCAGTTGGGCCACGGGCAGCGGGCGATCAAACAGATAGCCCTGGCCAATGTCGCAGTGCTGACGGCGTAAAAACGCCAGTTGTTCGGCGGTTTCGACGCCTTCGGCGACCACTTTGAGCTTGAGTTTGTGGGCCATGGCGATCACTGCGGCGGTAATTTCCATGTCGTCCTGATCGTTGGGGATGTCGCGGATAAAGCTGCGGTCAATCTTGATCACGTCGATCGGGAATTTTTTCAGGTAGCTGAGCGATGAATAGCCGGTGCCAAAATCGTCCATCGCCAGGGTTAGCCCCAAGGCCTTGAGGCTTAGCAGTTGCTCGCGGGTGGTGTCGCTGGCCTCCAGCAACAGGCTCTCGGTCAGCTCCAGTTCGAGCAGGTGCGCCGGCAGTTGATGCTCGTGCAGGATGGCGGCAATGGAGCCGACCAGGTCTGGGTCGGAGAACTGTTTGGGGGACAGATTAATTGCCACCTGGCACTCGCCCAAGCCCTGCGCCAGCAGTTGTTTGCTCAGGTTACAGGCTTGGTTGGCGACCCATTTGCCAATCGGAATAATCAGCCCGGTTTCCTCGGCGACGCTAATAAACTGCTCCGGGTTAATCATGCCCTTGTCTGGATGATTCCAGCGTAGCAGCGCCTCGACGCCTTGCAGTTGGCCGGTCTTGAGGTTCAGCTTGGGCTGGTAAAACACTTCCAGCTCGTTTTGTTGCAAGGCGCGGCGCAGGTTGTTTTCAATAAAGAGTTGGTGGTCGGCCTGGGCATTCAACACCTGGTTAAACACCTGCAGTTGCTGTTTGCCGTTGGCCTTAGCCTTGTGCAGCGCCAGCCCCGCGTGTTTCAGCAGGGTTTGCGGGTCGCTGCCATGCAGCGGCGCGCAGGCCAGGCCGATCGAGCCGCTGACGCTAATCAGCTGGTTGTCGACGAACAGTGGTTTATTCAGCGTTTCCAGCACCTGCTCGGCCAGCAACTGGCCATGGGCGAGGTCAATGCCGTCGAGTTGTACGGCGAACTCGTTGCTGGCCAGCCGCGCCAAGTTGCCCTGTGGGCTCAGGGTGTTGCGCAAGCGCAGCGCCAGGCTGACCAGTAATTTGTCGCCGGTGGTGTGGCCGAGGCTGTCGTTGATCCGCTTGAAGTTGTCGATGTCGACCAGCAGCAGGCAGGTGGGGGCCTGGCTGTCGGCGGCAAAGCGTTGCTCGAGATTGCGGATAAAGGTCAGGCGGGTGCCCAGTCCGGTCAGGTTGTCGTGATAGGCCAGGCGCTCAAGGTGTTGTGCGGCGCGTTTGTGCTCGGTGATATCGGTGTAAATGCCCAGGTAGTGACTGAGCTCGGCGTGCTCGTCGTAGACCTTGGAGATGCTCAGTTGTGCCCAATAAGGGTCGAGGTTTTTGCGCCGGGTCTTAAACTCGCCTTGCCAGTGGTTGCTGTGGTTCAGCGTCGAATGGGGGGCAAATAACTGCTCATTGAGATTGGCCAGTGCCGGCAGTTCGAAGATGCTGCGCCCGCGTACTTCATCGATGCCGTAGAGGCTGATGGCGGTGAAGCTGGGGTTGATGTATTCGACCAGGCCATCGCGATCAAGCAGCAAAAAGGCGCTGGCGCTTTGCTCTATGGCGCGCTGAAACAACGCCAACGACGGTTTTGGCTCGCTGCGCGGGACGGCCACCAGGCGCTCGTGGGGGTGCTCGTCGACCAGCAGGTAGCCGTGCAGCATGGCCATTGAATGCTGCTCAAAGGCTTCGCCAAGCTCCAGTAAGTAGCGTGGGCCGAGCGGAGTTTGCAGGCTGTAACGGACTTGGTAATGGTTGCCGCGACTCAGCTGCTGGCTGATGCTGGCGTGCAGTTGCTGGCGGCATTCGCAGATCAGCTGTGCGAAGGGGCTGTCGAGCAGGGCGCAGAGTTCGACTGCCGGTTGGCCCAGTTGCTGTTCGCAGGCCGGGTCCAAGTACAGCAAAGTCCAATCGTCTTGATGCAGTCGCTCAAAGCGCAACAGGCCCAGACCTGCCGACACTGGCAACTGTGTCACAACCTCGGCCGCCGAACGACTGACGGCATGGGGATGGCTTTTCATCAACGGACTCGCTTGAAGTATGCTGGCCGAACCGGGGGCTCGGCCCACCTCTCTTTAGCGCAGGCCAAGGGTGCATCATGCTGGCAAAACTGACAAGACTGATACGACCGCTGAGTTTGCTATTTTTTACCGGCGTGCTGGGCAGTGTTTCTGCCGCCGAAATCGATAGCGGCTTAAGCAGTCCGGAGCAGGTCAGCTACCTGGCCGGCATCCAGCGCGCCCACCCCCATGTCAGTGAGCGCCAGGCGTTGCTGGCGCAGTGTAATCAGCTGCTGAAAACCTACGCCTTGCGCGCCGGTTATCAGCTCGGCCAGGCCGACCCGCGGGATCTGCTCTATCAGCTGAGCATCAGTGGGCCGGGTGAGTTGTTACTGCGCGAAGAGTCGCGCGCCCCGCAAGGCCCGGCCGTGGCGGTGCGTAATCAACAGTTATCGGTGTTTGGTGTCGATCCCTTTATTCGTTACGACTGCCCGCTGAATGGCATTCGCTGCGTGCTGCAAAATCCCGCCGACGGCAGCCCGTTGCTCAGCGTGTTGCGCGACCAAGACGGCGCCGCCGAACTGGCCAAAGCCTTGAGTTTTTTGATTCGCAATTTGCAGAAGGGTTAAATACCTGCCAAAAACAAACCCCGCACGCGGCGGGGTTTGTGGTGTTGCGGTTAGCGCATTTAAAACCTACAGCAGCAAGGTGCGGATATCTTCCAGCACGTCACCGAGACGCTTGGTGAAGCGTGCTGCTGCGGCGCCGTTGATCACCCGGTGATCGTAGGACAGTGACAACGGCAGCATCAGCCGTGGCTGGAAAGCTTGGCCGTCCCACACCGGTTGCATGGTCGCCTTGCTGACACCCAGAATCGCCACTTCCGGGGCATTGACGATCGGCGTGAAGCCGCTGCCGCCGATATGGCCAAGGCTGGAGATGGTGAAGCAGGCGCCCTGCATGTCATCGGCCGAGAGCTTTTTAGTGCGGGCTTTTTCTGCCAGCGCCGCCGCCTCGGCCGCCAGTTGCAGCAGGCTCTTCTGGTCGACGTCTTTGATCACCGGCACCAGCAGACCTTCTGGGGTGTCGACGGCAAAGCCGATGTTGACGTACTTCTTGCGGATGATCGCCTTGCCCGACGGCGCCAGGGAGCTGTTGAAGTCCGGCAGCTCCTTGAGCAGATGGGCGCAGGCTTTCAGCAGCAGTGGCAAGACTGTCAGCTTGACCCCGGCTTTTTCGGCCACGGCTTTCTGGGCGATGCGGAAGGCTTCCAGCTCGGTGATGTCGGCCGCGTCGAACTGGGTCACGTGCGGCACGTTCAGCCAGCTGCGGTGCAAGTTGTTGGCGCCGACTTGCATCAGGCGGGTCATCGGCACTTCTTCGATTTCACCGAACTTGCTGAAATCGATCACCGGGATCGGTGGAATGCCCGAACCGCCGGTGACGCCAGCGGCCGGCGCTTCCTTGACCTTCAGCAGCTGCTGTTTGACGAACAGCTGTACGTCTTCCTTGAGAATCCGGCCGTGGGGGCCGCTGGCGCTGACGGCGTTTAGCTCAACCCCAAACTCACGGGCCAGTTGGCGTACCGCCGGGCCGGCATGCACGCGATTACCGCTGGCGACCACGGGTGTTGCCGCTGCCTTGGCGGCGGCCGCCGACAGCGAGGCGATGGCGCTGACTTCGGCGGCGATGGCCGGGTCGGCACCGGCCGGAACCCGATGCACTTCGGCTACTGTGGCCGGCGCCGCAGCAGGGGCTGCGCCAAGCACCTGGAGTTGCATAATCAGGTCGCCGGTGCCGACTTCGTCGTCCAGTTTGACGCTCAGGCGGGTCACCACGCCGGCAGCTGGCGAGGGGATTTCCATGCTGGCTTTGTCGGATTCCAGGACCAGCAGCGACTGATCGACTTCGACCGTGTCGCCAACCTTGATCAGCAGTTCGATGATCTTGGCTTTGCCAGACGAGCCTATATCCGGCACATAAATGTCCTGCAGCGACGCGGTCGCCGCTGCGGGTGTCGCGGCTGGCTCGGCGGCTTTGGCCGGAGTCGCAGGCGCTGCAGTCGCAGCTTGCGGCGCAGGTTCGGCGGCAGCAGGAGCCGCCGCGTCGCCTTCCGCTTCCAGCTCCAGCAACTCGTCGCCTTCTTTCAGGCGATCACCGAGTTTGACCTTCAGGCTTTTAATCACCCCGGCCTTGGGCGCCGGGATTTCCATGCTGGCTTTGTCCGACTCCAGGGTCAGCAGGCTTTGCTCGGCTTCAATCCGATCACCCACTTTAACCATCAGTTCGATCACTTCACCCTCACCGTTGCCGATATCGGGTACGCGAATCAATTCACTCATTTCTTCGCTCCTTAGCAGTCCAGTGGGTTGCGTTTTTCGGGGTTGATGCCGAACTTGGCGATGGCCTCGGCCACCACTTTCGGTTCGATATCGCCACGGTCGGCCAGTGCCTCAAGGGCCGCCAGCACCACGAAATAACGGTCAACCTCAAAGAAGTGCCGGAGTTTTTTGCGACTGTCGCTGCGTCCGAAACCGTCGGTGCCGAGCACCTTGTATTCTTTGCTGGGAACCCATTGGCGGATCTGGTCAGCAAACAGCTTCATATAGTCAGTGGAGGCGATGACCGGTCCTTTGCGACCGCTCAGGCATTGTTCGACGTAGCTCTGTTGTGGCTTCTGCTGCGGGTGCAGGCGGTTGTTGCGTTCCACCGCCAGGCCTTCGCGGCGCAGTTCGTTGAAGCTGGTGACGCTCCACACATCGGCGCCGACGTTGAACTCGTCGCGCAAGATCTTCGCCGCTTCGCGCACCTCGCGCAGGATGGTGCCGGAGCCAAGCAGTTGCACGTGGTAGGCGGCGTCTTTCTTGTCTTCTTCGAGCAGGTACATGCCCTGGATGATGCCGTTTTCGGCGCCCTCCGGCATGGCCGGCTGCATATAGGACTCGTTCATCACGGTGATGTAATAGAACACGTCCTGTTGCAGCTCGGTCATCTGGCGCATGCCCTCGCGGATGATCACCGCCAGCTCATAGCCATAGGTCGGGTCGAAGGTGCGACAGTTGGGGATGGTCGACGCCAGCAAGTGGCTGTGACCGTCTTCGTGTTGCAGGCCTTCGCCGTTCAGCGTGGTGCGTCCGGCGGTGCCGCCGATCAGGAAACCACGGGTGCGGCTGTCGCCGGCGGCCCAGGCCAGGTCGCCGATCCGCTGGAAGCCGAACATCGAATAGAAGATGTAGAACGGCAGCATCGGCTGGTTGTGGCTGGAGTAGGAGGTGCCCGCGGCGATAAAGGACGACATGGCGCCGGCTTCGTTGATGCCTTCTTCGAGGATCTGGCCTTTCTTGTCCTCGCGGTAAAACATCACCTGGTCTTTGTCGACTGGCTCATACAACTGGCCGACCGAGGAGTAGATGCCGAGCTGGCGGAACATGCCTTCCATGCCGAAGGTACGTGCCTCGTCGGGGATGATCGGCACTATGCGCGGGCCGATTTCCTTGTCTTTGACCAGCTGCGCGAGAATCCGCACGAAGGCCATGGTGGTGGAAATTTCGCGCTCGCCCGAGCCGTCGAGAATCGCCTTGAGCGACTCCAACGGTGGCGTCGGGATGCTGAAACTCTTCGCGCGACGTTGCGGCAGATAACCGCCGAGGGCGGCGCGGCGCTCGTGCAGGTATTTGTATTCGGCGCTGCCTTCCTCGGGCTTGAAGAACGGCAGGTTTTCCAACTCGTCGTCTTTGACCGGGATGTCGAAGCGGTCGCGGAATTTCTTCAAGCTGTCGACGTCGACTTTCTTGGTGTTGTGCGCGGTGTTCTTCGCTTCACCGGCGCCGGTGCCATAACCCTTGATGGTCTTGGCCAGGATCACGGTCGGCTGCTCTTTATGGTTAACCGCCTGGTGATAGGCCGCATACATCTTGTACGGGTCGTGGCCGCCACGGTTGAGCTTCCAGATTTCGTCGTCGGACAGGTCTTCGACCATCGCCTTGAGTTCCGGCGAGTTGAAGAAGTGTTCACGGACGAAGGCGCCATCTTTGGCCTTGTAGTTCTGGTACTCGCCGTCGATTACTTCGTCCATCCGCCGCTGCAGGATGCCGTCCTTGTCCTTGGCCAGCAGTGGGTCCCAGAAACGGCCCCAGATGACCTTGTTGACGTTCCACTCGGCGCCGCGGAATACCCCTTCCAGTTCCTGGATGATCTTGCCGTTGCCGCGTACCGGGCCATCAAGGCGCTGCAGGTTGCAGTTGATCACGAAGATCAGGTTGTCGAGCTTCTCGCGGCCAGCCAGGGAAATGGCGCCCAGCGATTCCGGCTCGTCGCACTCGCCGTCACCGAGGAAGCACCAGACTTTCTGCTTGCCGGCCGGGATATAACCGCGGTGTTCCAGGTACTTCATAAAGCGCGCCTGGTAGATCGCCTGGATCGGACCCAGACCCATGGATACGGTGGGGAACTGCCAGAAGTCCGGCATCAACCAAGGGTGCGGGTAGGACGATAGGCCACCGCCATCGACTTCCTGGCGGAAGTTGTTCAGCTGCTCTTCGCTGATCCGCCCTTCCATAAAGGCGCGGGCGTAGATGCCGGGCGAGACGTGGCCCTGGATATACAGCAGGTCGCCGCCATGTTCGTCGGTCGGCGCCTGGAAGAAGTAGTTGAAGCCAATGTCATACAACGTCGCGCTGGAGGCAAAGCTGGAGATGTGGCCGCCCAGATCCGGGTCTTGCAGGTTGGTGCGCATCACCATGGCCATGGCGTTCCAGCGCACCAGCGAGCGAATCCGTCGCTCCATAAACAGGTCGCCGGGCATGCGTGCCTCGTGGCCGACCGGAATGGTGTTGCGATACGGCGTGGTGATCGCATAGGGCAGCTGCGCACCGCTACGGGTGGCCAGTTCGCCCATGCGGGTCAGCAGGTAATGGGCGCGATCATCGCCCTCTTTGTCGAGGACCGATTCGAGGGCGTCCAGCCATTCCTGGGTTTCGACGGGATCGAGGTCTTGCATGGCTTGCTCCAGGGCTTAAAGGCTTCCAGAATCGGTAGCCTTGGTTCGCGGCCGGCCTTGTGAGCGGGCTGCGTGAATTCTTGGGTTTACCGGGGTTAAACCGGCTTCCTGTAGTTTTACTACATATTGACGCTCGAATCAGCTTTTTTGCTACATTTTTTAGTAGTAAAACTACAGAATTGTTGTGCCTTGCCGTTGTCGCTGCGACGCCGGCCAGCCAAGCTTGAGCACACTTGCCAAAAGGATAGACCATGAGTTTGCCGTCGCTGATCCACCTGCCTGCCACTTTGCACGCCAGTCTGGCCCTGGCCGAGACCACCTGGCTGGCGGCGGTGTCGGCGCTGGCCGATGACGCGCTGGCGCGCTGGCAGGCGTGGCCGGCCGCACGCCAGGCGGCGTTTGCGCGGGCCTTGGCGGCCAGCGAGTTTGTCAGCGAGCAGGCCAGTCGCGATCCATTGATGCTGCTGGCCTTGGCCGATTCCGGGGAGTTGGAGCGCAGCCTGGCGCCGAACGAATTGCGTGAGCAATTGCAGGCAGCCTTGGCCGAGTGTGGCGATGAAGATGCGTTGAGTCGCTGTTTGCGTCGCCTGCGCAATCGTCAGCAACTGCGGATTATCTGGCGCGAGGTCAACCGTCTGGCGGATTTGCGCGAGACTTGCGGTGATCTGTCGGCGCTGGCCGAGGCCTGCATCGATCTGGCCTATGCCTGGTTGTATCCCCGCTATTGCGAGCAATTCGGCACGCCCATCGGTGCCCGTAGCGGCACGCCGCAGCAGATGGTGGTGCTGGGCATGGGCAAGCTCGGCGCCCATGAGCTGAACCTGTCTTCCGACATCGACCTGATTTTTGCCTACCCGGAGGGCGGCGAAACCCAGGGGGTCAAACGCCCGCTGGATAACCAGGAGTTTTTCATCCGCCTTGGCCAGCGGCTGATCAAGGCCCTGGATGCGATTACCGTTGACGGTTTTGTGTTTCGCGTCGATATGCGCCTGCGTCCCTACGGCACCGGCGGCGCGCTGGTGCTGAGTTTTAACGCGCTGGAGCAGTACTACCAGGATCAGGGCCGCGACTGGGAGCGCTACGCGATGATCAAGGCGCGGGTGGTGGCTGGCGATCAACAGGCCGGCCAGCTGTTGCTGGAGATGCTGCTGCCCTTCGTTTATCGGCGTTACCTGGATTTCTCCGCCATTGAAGCGCTGCGGGCGATGAAGCAGCTGATTCAGCAGGAAGTGCGGCGCAAAGGCATGGCCGACAACATTAAGCTGGGTTCCGGCGGCATTCGCGAGGTGGAGTTTATCGCCCAGGCGTTTCAGCTGATCCATGGCGGTCGCGACCTCAGCTTGCAGCATCGGCCCTTGCTCAAGGTCTTGAGCGTGCTGGAAGGCCAGGGCTACTTGCCGCCGGCGGTGGTCGGCGAGTTGCGCGAAGGTTACGAGTTTTTGCGCTACACCGAGCACGCCTTGCAGGCGCTGGCCGACCGCCAGACCCAGATGCTGCCGGATGGCGCGGCCGACCGCGAGCGGGTGGCCTTTATCATGGGCTTTGCCGACTGGCCGAGTTTCCACCAGCAGTTGTTGTACTGGCGTGGCCGGGTCGATTGGCACTTTCGCCAGGTGATTGCCGACCCGGATGAAGTCGAGGGGGTAGAGGCGGTCGCCTGCGTCGGCGCCGAATGGTTGCCGTTGTGGGAAAACTCGCTGGATGACGCCGGCGCTTGCCATCAGCTCAGCGAGGCCGGTTTTATTGATCCGCAGAGTACCTTGCAGCGCCTGGTGGGGTTGCGCAGTGGCGGTCACGTGCGCGCCATGCAGCGCCTCGGTCGCGAGCGCCTGGATGCTTTTATTCCACGGCTGCTGGCCCAGGCGGTGGAGCACGAGCAGCCGGATCTGGTGCTCGAACGGGTGCTGCCTTTGGTCGAGGCTGTGGTGCGCCGTTCCGCGTATTTATTGCTGCTGACGGAAAACCCCACCGCCCTGCAGCGCTTGTTGCGCTTGTGCGCGGCCAGCCCGTGGATCGCCGAGCAGATCACCCGTTTTCCTTTATTGCTCGATGAGCTGCTCAACGAGGGCCGTCTGTTCAAGCCGCCCTTGGCGCCGGAGTTGGCCGCGGAGTTGCGCGAGCGGTTGATGCGCATCCCCGAGGAGGATCTGGAGCAGCAGATGGAGGCGCTGCGCCATTTCAAGCTGGCCCACCGTTTGCGCGTGGCCGCCTCGGAAATTGCCGGCACCCTGCCGCTGATGAAGGTCAGCGATTACCTGACCTGGCTGGCCGAGGCGATTCTCGAGCAGGTGCTGGCCCTGTCTTGGCGCCAGACGGTGAGCAAGTACGGCGCGCCCAAGCGTGTAGATGGCAGCCAGTGCGATCCGGATTTCATCATCGTCGGCTACGGCAAGGTCGGCGGCATCGAGTTGGGCCATGGCTCGGACCTGGACCTGGTGTTTATCCACGACGGTGATCCACAGGCAGAAA
>MHZN01000251.1 GCA_001830395.1 Pseudomonadales bacterium RIFCSPLOWO2_12_59_9
TACCGCTTCCGATCTACTCGATCGAAGCGCTAACAAGACTAAACCACCACCCTGTCAGCCCGGCGCATTCTACGCAGATTTCGCTGCTTTGCAACCCCTCATTTAAAGCTAACTTCTTGTTTTACAAGGAGTTTTACGAGAGGTCTACGCCGTAAGAGGTGCGCATTATAGGCCCTCAGATTGACACGTCAAGGCTTAATTACAGCAGAGCAACAATCCGCACGCCGTAGCTATATAAAGGATGCATATATAGCCACGAACACACAGTTCCACGCTTTAGAACACTTGACCCTTGGCCGCCTTCTCCAGCAATAAAGCTGGTGGTTCAAAGCGCTCGCCGTATTGCTCGGCCAGGTATTGGGCGCGAGCGATGAAGTCCTGCAGACCGTATTGGTTAATAAACTGCAGGGCGCCACCACTCCAAGCCGCAAAGCCAATACCGAAAACAGAGCCGATGTTGGCGTCCGCAGTTGATAGCAGCACGCCCTCCTCCACACAGCGCACTGTTTCAATGGCCTGAATGAACAGAATACGGTCGCGCACATCGACTTGTGGGATTTGCGCCTCGGCTTTCTCGAAGCGTGCCTTTAACTCAGGCCACAGGTGTTTCTTGCCACCGGCCGGATAATCGTAAAAACCCGCATTGGCGGCTTTACCTGGGCGCTTGTACTCGTTGAGCATCAGCTCAATCACCGCGTAGGCCGGATGCGCCGGTAATTGCTTGCCTTCTGCCTGCAGATCTTTAATGGTTTGCTGACGAATATGATTCATCAGGCTCATCGACACCTCATCTGAAATCGCCAATGGGCCAACCGGCATCCCGGCCTTGCGCGCCTCATTCTCGATCATGGCCGCATTAACGCCCTCGCCGAGCATGGCAATGCCTTCATTAGTGAAGGTGCCAAATACGCGCGAGGTGAAGAAGCCACGGCTGTCGTTGACCACTATCGGGGTCTTCTTGATCTGCATCACGTAGTCAAAGCCACGGGCCAGGGTTTCATCGCTGGTCAACTCACCCTTGATGATCTCCACCAAGGGCATTTTGTCGACCGGGCTGAAGAAGTGCAGGCCAATGAATTTGTCTTGTTTTTGTACCGCACTGGCCAAGCCGGTGATCGGCAGTGTTGAGGTGTTGGATGCAATCACCGCATCACTTAGCGCACAGCGCTCGGCAGCAGCTGTGACGTTGGCTTTCAGGTCACGGTCTTCGAATACTGCCTCGATGATCAGATCGCAGCCGGCAAAACTGGCTTCTTTATCGGTTGGCTGAATGCGCGCAAGAATGCTGTCGCGTTTCTCTACGCTCATATGGCCGCGGCTGACTTTCTTATCGAGCAACTTGGCCGAATAGGCTTTGCCTTTCTCGGCACCTTCCATGCTCAGGTCTTTCAGCACCACCTCTATACCTGCCACAGCAGATACATAGGCAATCCCCGCGCCCATCATGCCGGCACCCAGCACGCCGACCTTCTTGGTCACGTAAGGAGCGAAACCTTTAGGCCGAGAGCCGCCGGCATTGATTTCATTGAGCTGAAACCAGAAGGTGCCGATCATGTTCTTCGCCACCTGGCCGGTGGTGAGCTCCGTGAAGTAACGGGCCTCGATCAATTGCGCGGTGTCAAAATCGACCTGGGCACCCTCGACCGCCGCGCTGAGGATTTTCTCCGGCGCAGGGAAACAGCCCTTGGTCTTGTCGCGCAGCACTGAGGGCGCAATCGCCAACATCTGCCCGACAGCAGGAGTGGACGGCGTACCGCCGGGAATCTTGTAGCCTTTAACGTCCCAGGGTTGCTGCGCCACTGGATTAGCCAGAATCCAGGCCCGCGCCTTACTCTGCAAATCGTCCTGATCAGACGCCAGCTCATCAATCAAACCGGCCTTGAGCGCCTCTTGTGGACGGATCTTCTTGCCTTCGAGCAGGTACGGCAGGGATTTTTCCAAGCCCAAAATGCGCACCATCCGGACTATACCGCCACCGCCCGGCAGCAGACCCAGAGTTACTTCCGGCAAACCGAGCTGCACGCTGCTGCTATCCAGAGCGATACGATGGTGACAGGCCAGGGCTATTTCCCAACCACCGCCCAGCGCCGCACCATTAATAGCGGCGACCACGGGCTTGCCCAAACACTCCAAGCGCCGCAGTTGACCTTTAATATTCAAAATCATGGCGTAGAACTGCGCAGCGTCGGCCTTGGTGACCTTGATCAGCTCATTCAGATCGCCGCCAGCGAAGAAAGTCTTCTTCGCCGAAGTAATGATCACCCCGGCGATCGAGTCCTTTTCCGACTCTAAACGCGCAACAGCTTGCTCCATGGCCACGCGGTACTGCGCATTCATGGTATTGGCACTTTGGCCGGGCATGTCCATGGTCAGAACGACGATATTGTCCTGGCCTTTTTCGTAACGGATGGCGTCAGTCATTTTTTTGTTCCCGTGAATTCTTGTGCCGTCTGACCTATAGGAGCGAGCTTGCTCGCGATCCGGGTCGAAACAAATCGCCAGCAAGCTGGCTCCTACACACGCTCAATGATGGTTGCAATGCCCATACCGCCACCCACACAGAGGGTCGCGAGGCCATAACGCAAGTTACGTTTTTCCAGCTCATCCAGCAGCGTGCCGAGGATGGCGCAGCCGGTGGCGCCCAGCGGGTGACCCATGGCGATTGAGCCGCCGTTGACATTGACCTTGTCCTCGTTGACGCCCATGTCCTTCATGAACTTCATCACCACCGAGGCGAAGGCCTCGTTGACTTCAAACAGATCGATGTCATTTACATTCAGCCCGGCTTTAGCCAAGGCCTTGCGGCTGGCTGGCGCGGGACCGGTGAGCATGATGGTTGGGTCGGTACTGGTCACTGCGGTGGCGACGATGCGGCCGCGGGCTTTCAGGCCGAGTTCGCGCCCCTTGGCCTCGGAGCCAATCAGCATCAATGCGGCGCCATCGACGATGCCCGAGCTGTTGCCCGGGGTGTGCACATGATTGATCTTCTCGACATGGGAATACTTGCGCAGCGCGCTGGCGTCGAAGCCCATCTGCCCCATCATTTCAAAGCTGGCTTTAAGCGACCCCAGGCCTTGCAGCGTCGACTCAGCGCGAATGAACTCGTCATGATCGAGAATCAAAATGCCGTTCTGGTCGGTGACCGGCACCAGCGACTTACTAAAGGAGCCATCGGCGCGGGCGCGGGCGGCTTTTTGCTGCGAGCGCAGGGCGAAGGCGTCGACATCTTCGCGACTAAAACCTTCCAGCGTGGCGATCAAGTCTGCACCTATGCCTTGCGGCACAAAGTGGGTGTGCATATTAGTGGCCGGGTCCAGCGCCCAGGCGCCGCCATCCGAACCCATGGGAATACGCGACATCGACTCGACGCCGCCGGCGACGACCAGGTCTTCAAAGCCTGAACGCACCTTCATGGCCGCCAAGTTGACCGCCTCCAACCCCGAGGCGCAAAAACGATTGAGCTGCACGCCAGATACCTGCTCATCCCAATCCGCCACCAAGGCTGCGGTTTTGGCGATATCGGCGCCCTGATCCCCCACCGGCGTCACGCAGCCGAGCACAATGTCATCGACCTGACTAGTGTCCAGCCCATTACGCACCTGCAGGGCCCTGAGCAGCCCGGCAACTAGATCGACGGGCTTGACGCTGTACAGCGCGCCGTCCTTTTTGCCTTTGCCGCGGGGCGTACGCACCGCATCGAAAATGAATGCTTCGGTCATGGCGTCCTCTGATCTGCGCGAATGATGGTGTCGGGTTGTACTGTGGGCCACGGCCAACACAGCTGATTGTGAGTCGTCCTACCTTAACCGCACCAGCGCAAGGCTCAATGACCTAAATGCTCAGGGCCATTGACCACTGCGCTCAGACCAATGGTCAAGCCCTGAGCGGCATCCGGAGAATCCGCGACAATGCGTCTAGGCCGCGCACCCACGCCGACTACTGTGGGCAATGGATAGCCACTCACTCCTAAAGCACAAATTATTGTGACAAACGCATCTAAGGCCCAGAGCATCGGCCCCTAGAGTTTGAAAGGTAGGGTGCCATCACAAGCCACTGCTTGGATGGTTTTTAAGGGAGTGCCAGTGCTGGATGCCGATATCAACGCGCGGCATGCGCCGATAGCCGGCTCGGCACCATAAGAATAAAAGGCAGTGAAACATGCAAAATTTAGCGAAAGTTCGTCAAGCGAGCCTGATCATGTTTGCCACCGCAGTAGTACTGATCTTGCCCAATCTCAGCCGCTTAGTCGGCTAACCAACAGGCTGCGGTTACTGCTCAGTCGTTCACGCAGCAACCGCAGCCGGCCAGCTTCAATCAAACGCCAACCGCAGCCAATGCTGATAAAAGCCTGCGGCCACCTGATTGAGGGTGGTAACGCGGGCCGACAGGTCTTGGCGCATAAAGGCCTGGCTTTGTTGGCTGGCTTGGCTGGCATCCAGCAGGTGACCGGCCTCGGCCAACCAGAGATCAACCAGTGGCTCGGTCATTTCCGGATGGGCCTGCACGGCCAAGAGCTTGTCACCCCAAGCGAAGGCCTGGTTCTGACACCACTCATTAGCCAGTAAATGCTGCGCGCCGGCGGGTAACTCGAAGGTATCGCCATGCCACTCGAACAGCTCGAACTCACCGGGCAAATGCGCCAACCAAGGGCTACCCTGCGCCTGCGGGGTTTGCTGCTGACGCTGCCAGCCGACTTCCTGGTGGGCCATGGCTTGCACTTGGGCGCCGAGCGCCTTGGCCAGCAGCTGACCGCCCAAGCAGTGACCAATCAAGGGAATATCGCGGCGAATAAAATGCCGCAAGGCGGCAATTTCGTCGACCAACCACGGCAGTGGATCATTCACGCTCATGGCGCCGCCCATGATCGCCACCGCCTTGGGTCGGTCCAGGTCAACGCCCAGCAACTCGCCGCGGTCGACCCGCAACACCCTAAAGTCCAGTTGCCGTGCCTCCAGCACCTCACGCAGATAGCCTGGGGTGCAATGATCGGTGTGGGTCAAAATTAAAATATCAGTCATGGTTTCCTCCGCCCCACAGTGTGCAATAAAAATTACACAGGGGTCGAGGGAGGAAACTAGCGTTATGCGCGGATCATCGACTAAATCTGTCGCTATGCAGTGCGTGGCCGACCTAGAAGCGTCCAGGCGACTCGGCGCAGGACGTACCAGGCTCCTGAGTCACGCCCCAACCATCGGCGATTCCGCCAAAGGGCAGCACCAAGGCTTCCAGGCTGTGCTCGAAGTCGTCAATCTCCGCGTGGCTGGCATGCATGACCTTGCTCACTTGCAGATACCAACTGCCGTTGGCGCGCAGATACACCTGGGTATTGAGCGACTCACCGCGAAACAGTTGGGCGGCCCGCTGCGCCGGTGCCTGTGCGGGAAACACCACATAAAAATCTATGGCATGGATGCGGGCGAAGTCGAAACCGCCCTCCTTCATCCGCAGCAACAGGTTGCGGCTGCTGCTCTCTGCTGCGCTTACCGTCATCGTCATGGACTGGTCCGCCGGTTAGTAGCACGCAATCAACCACGCGCCTTTAAAGCCTAGCCCCTTTAGCCCAGCTGCGGTCATTTGCAGACCAACGCGCGCTTGACCAATAATTATGGGCGACTCAGCCAGCCCATGATCCAACGCGTCAACCAGGCCGGGGAAAACTGCGCCGAGCCGTACATCAATTTGAACAGGGCACTGATGGGCCTGTGCACCTTAGCGCTCTGCGCCTGCTGCCAGACCGCCAAGGCGATTTGCTCGGCGCTCAGGTTCACCCCCAGGCGGCGCAGCGCCGGCGGCAGGAAAGTCTGGCTGCTGACCATAGCGGTGCGCACGAACGGCGGCATCAGGTCGCCGACCCGAATGCCATGTTGGCGCCACTCCAGATCCAGCGCCTCGGTCAACCCGCGCACGGCGAATTTGGAGGCCGAGTAACTGGCCATATGGGGCGTGCCATAGAGCCCCGAGGCCGAGCCCATATTGATCACCTGGGCCTCGGGCGTGACCTTCAGGTACGCAAAAGCCGCGTGGGTCATCTGCAACAGCCCCAGCACGTTGATCTGCAGAATGCGGGCGTGTTCAGCCAGCTCGATGTTCTCGAAACAGCCAAAGCGCAGAATCCCGGCGCAGTTGAACAGCAAGCGCAGCTGGCCGTTGTGCAGGCTGGTAAAGTCCTTGAGCGCTTCTTGCACCGCGCCCGCATCGGCGACATCCATTTCCGCATGCCAGACGCCGCCCAGTTCGGCCGACAAACTGGCCAGGGCGGCGTGATTGATATCGAGCAAACCCACCTGCCAGCCGCGCGAGTGAAACAACCGCGCGGTCGCCGCACCGATGCCGGAAGCCGCGCCGGTAATCAGGATATTGTTCATCTCAAAACCCCTGGGCCCGCAAAAAGCCAATCACCCGAGCCATGGCGAAATCCGCCGCTTTCAGCAGCCCGAGGTGGGCCTGAAACACATGCCAGAGCCCCGGATACACCTCCAGCTGCACATTGCAGCCGGCGGCCTTGGCGTGCTCGGCAAAACGCCGGCTGTCGTTGAGTAGCAATTCATCGCCACCGACCTGAATCAACGTTGGCGGCAGGCCACGGACATCGGCATACACCGGTGACAGGCGCGGGTCTTGTCGCTCCATGCCCGGCGGGCAATAGAGCTTGATTGCCTGCTCCATCCAGACGGGATTGAGCAGCGGATCGCCCGCCGGCGGGTTGTGCAGTTGCGTTGCACTGAAATCCGTTACCGGCGAGAAACACACCAGCGCCCCCGGCCGTGGCAAGCCCAGCTCCTGCAGGCGCAACGCGGTTATCAGGGCCAGATTGCCACCGGCCGAGTCACCGCCGATGACAATCTGCTCAGCCCGGTAGCCCGCGGTCAACAGCGCCTGATAAGCCGCCACGCTATCTTCCAGGGCGGCCGGATAGCGATGCTCCGGCGCCAAGCGGTAATCCAGGGCACAGACCGCCAACTTGCCGAGTTTGGCCAGTGCACCGGTAATAGCCCTGTGGGTGGCCGGCGAGCCAATCAGGTAAGCCCCGCCGTGCAGGTATAGAAACACCCGGCCACCGTCATCCTGCGGTCGCTGCCATTCGCACGGCCGTCCGCCGATGGTCGAGCTGCTACGCGTGATGCCAGCCGGCGCCACGCTGAGTGTGAGCAGGCGCAGAATCCCACGCTGCAACGCAATCGGGGTGGGTGGGCGCACCAGGCTGCGAAATAACAATCGCAAGCCACCACGAATAACGCCGCGCAGCAGCGGCTGGCTCAAGGCTGGCGGGGTAAATTCAACGGGTGCATTCATAGTCGGCAAGCTCCAGATGACGGGTCTGCTGGCGGTAAGTAAAGGTGAAGCCCGGCCAGTTGTTGGTGTTTTTACCGGCAGCATTCTTGTACCAGCTGTTACAGCCCTGCTCCCAGATCGAGTGACGAATCACCTGCTGCAAGTGCCGATTAAAGCGCTGCTGCACCTGCGGCTTTACATCTATATAGCGCAAACCCGGTTGCTCGAGGGTCTGCAAGCACTTGAGCACATAGACAAACTGGCTCTCGAGCATATAAAGAATCGAGTTGTGCCCCAGGTTAGTATTCGGGCCGTAGAGCATAAACAAGTTGGGAAAACCGCTGACACTGATGCCCTTGTAAGCCTCGGCGCCGTCGCGCCAGGCCTGGTTCAAATCGAGACCATCGAGGCCCTTGATCTGCATCGGCGCGAGAAAATCGGTGGCGGCAAAGCCGGTGCCGTAGATCAGCACATCGACCTCATGCTCACGGCCGTCCTCAGTCACCACGCCGCGCTCGGTCACCTCACGAATGCCGCTATTGATGACCTCAACATGAGTCTGGGCCAAGGCCGGAAAGTAGTTATTCGAGATCAGGATGCGTTTGCAGCCCAGCGGGTAGTCCGGCACTAACTGACGCTGTAATTCGGGGTTAGTAATGGCACTGGCCAGGTGACGGTGAAAGCTCAGCTTGAACAGCTTCATCAACGCCGGAAAATGAATAAAAGCCAAGGCGCGGGCTTCGTGCTGCACATACTTGAGGCCCCGATCGAGTTTCTGCAACCACGGCAACCGCGTCAGCAGCGCCAATTCCCAGGCCCGATGAGCCCGATCCGGCTTGGGGATCACATAGGCGGCGCTGCGTTGAAACAGGTACAGCTGCGCAACCTTGGGGACTATTTCCGGCACGAACTGAATGGCACTGGCGCCGGTGCCGATCACCGCCACGCGTTTGCCGGCCAGCTCCACCTCGTGCTGCCAGCGGGCCGAGTGAAAGCGCTCACCGGCAAAACTGTCCAGCCCTGGGATGCGCGGATAGGCCGGCCGATTCAGCTGCCCGCAAGCACTGACCAAAGCCCGCGCACGGTAGTGGCGACCATCGGTGCAGTGCACCTGCCAAACCCCGGCAACTGCATCGAACTCGGCGCTGGCCACTTCGGTATTGAAACTGATTTGCGCCGCCAACTCGTGCTTGCTCACGCACTGCTGGATATAGGCAAAGATCTCCGCCTGCGGGGCAAACTTGCGCGTCCAGTTGGTTTTCGGTTCGAAGGAAAACGAATACAGGTGGGACGGCACATCGCAGGCCGCGCCGGGGTAGCTGTTATCGCGCCAGGTACCGCCGACTGCGCAGGCTTTCTCCAGCAGCAAAAAGTCCTCGATGCCGCATTGCTTCAGGCGGATGGCCAAGCCCACGCCGGCAAATCCAGCGCCGATGATCAGTACCGACAAGGGTGTTTCGGTTACAGCAGTTACAGGGGAATTATTAGTCATTATGTGCTCCCAATACCGCCAAGCGGATCCCCCCATACTACCTAGCCGGTGCGCTTGAGGTTATGGCATAGTCGGCCATAAATTGTGAATTGCGGACAAAATGTCGAACAAGCCACCCAACCATTGGCCCTTGCGCCGCAGCGGCATCAGCGCCCAACTGCTGACCCAGTTCGGCCTCGATCAAGGCCTGCCGCTTGAGCGCTGCCTGGCGGGCACCGGCCTGAGCCTGCAACAACTGGCCGAGCCTGGAGGCGAAATCGATGCCGCACAAGAGTTGGTACTGATCGGCAATCTGGTGGCCGCACTCGGCGCGCAACCCGGCATCGGCCTCAAGGCCGGCCAGCGCTATCACCTGAGCACCTACGGCATTTGGGGCTTTGCCATGCTCAGCAGCCCGACCTTTCGCAGCGCCGCGAGCCTCGGTTTGCGCTACCTCGACCTGACCTACGCCTTCTACGGCATGCGCCTGGAGGAGCACGGCGATGAGGTGCATTTGGTGTTCGAGGACCGCGGTATTCCCGCCGAGTTACGCGCCTTTATTCTGGAGCGCGACAGCGCCGGCATGCTCGGGATTCAGCGCGACTTGCTCGGCCAACACCTGCCTTTGACCCGCGTCGATTTATGCCTGCCGCGCCCGGCGGATTGTTCCTGGTATACCGACAGTTACGGCATCGAACCACGCTTTGCCCAAGCCGAGAATCGCTTCGTTTTGCGCCAAGAGCTACTCGACCAACCACTGCCCGGCGCCAACCCGCAAGTGGCCCAGCACTGCGAAGAACAATGCCATGCCCTGCTGACCAAACGCCGCGAACGCTCGGGGCTGGCCGGACAAATCCGCGCCCGGCTGCTCGGCAGTCCCGGGCGCTTGCCAGGCATGCAGGAAGTTGCCCAACAGTTCAACCTCAGCTCGCGCACCCTGCGCCGCCGTTTGCTGGACGAAGGCTCGAGCTTTCGCCAGCTGCTGGAGGAAGTGCGCCAAACCCTGGCCGAAGAGTTACTGGCCATCGGCGGCCTGACCCTGGAGGAAATTGCCGAACGATTGGGCTATGCCGAGGTGTCGAATTTCATCCACGCCTTCAAACGCTGGAAAGGCCTGCCGCCCCACCAATATCGCCAGCGCCGGCGCGGGGCATTTTGAGCATTCAGCTCAGCGCAGGGATGTGCTAGCGTGCCTGCCTTGATCCCGAGATATCGCCTTTCCAACCCAAGGAGCAACACCATGGCCATCAGCAAAGACCAACTGATCAACGACCTTGCCGAAGCTGTCGACAGCCCAAAAACCAAGGTTCGCGCACTGCTTGAGCAACTGAGCGAAATCGTCAGCGACGCCCTGGAAAACAGCGATGAAATCACCCTGCCGGGGATTGGCAAACTGAAAGTCACCCAGCGTCCGGCGCGCACCGGTCGCAACCC
Source organism: Pseudomonadales bacterium RIFCSPLOWO2_12_59_9 (assembly GCA_001830395.1). Taxonomy (GTDB): domain Bacteria; phylum Pseudomonadota; class Gammaproteobacteria; order Pseudomonadales; family Pseudomonadaceae; genus Aquipseudomonas. The sequence goes on from MHZN01000251.1 coordinate 10,178, forward strand.
ACAAACCGGCAAAGCCATCGAGATCGCCGCCAAGAATGTGGTCAAGTTTGTACCGGCCAAAGCCCTCAGCGACGCGATCAACTAAGTCGTTATGACGGCCTGATCGTCGCGATCAGGCCGTCAATCCAAGCTCCTGCATGCGCTGTAAAAACCCCGCCTCATCCAGCACCGCAACACCCAACTCGGATGCCTTCGCCAGTTTTGAACCGGCACCTGGCCCCGCCACCACGCAGTGGGTTTTCGCCGACACCGAGCCGGATACCTTGGCGCCCAAAGACTCAAGCTTGGCCTTGGCCTGATCACGGCTCATCACTTCCAGCGTGCCAGTCAGCACCCAGGTCTGCCCGGCCAGCGGCAAGCCTTCGACCACTCGCTTTTGGCTTTCCCAGTGCATGCCGAACTCACGCAGCTGCGCTTCGATTTTCAGCGCGCGCTCGCAGTGCTCGGGCACACTGAAAAACTCACGCACGGCATTCGCTGGTTTCTCGCTCAACGCTTGCCGCAGGTCCAGCCAATCGGCCTCCAGCACTTTTTGCAGCGACTCGCCAAACTTGGCGGCCAAGGTTTTAGCGCCAGTAGGGCCTACTGAAGCAATATGCAGTTTGTCGAGCAAACCGGCCAAGCTGGTGCTGGCGGCAAACTCTGCGCCCAACTCGCCCTGACCCTGAATATCCAGTAGTTGCTCCAGCTCCTCGATCACGCTGCGATTGTGCGCATCGCTGAAAAACTCGTGAATTTCATAGGCCACTTCAAGACCCACCTCAGGCAAGTAGGTGAGCACCTCGGGCAAGGCTTGCTTGATGCGCGCCAACGAGGCCAATGAGCGCGCCAAGACCTTGGCCGTTTCCTCGCCGACATCGGGAATACCTAGGGCATAAATGAAGCGCGCCAGCTCGGGTTTCTTACTGTTTTCGATAGCGGTCAGCAGGTTCTTGCTCGATAGCTCGGCAAAGCCTTCCAGCGCGACAACTTGCTCGAAGGTCAACTTGTAGAGGTCGGCTGGCGAGCGAACCAAACCTTCGTCCACCAACTGTTCGACGCTTTTCTCGCCCAGCCCTTCGATATCCAAGGCACGGCGCGACACGTAGTGAATGATCGCCTGTTTGAGTTGCGCGCCACAGGCCAGACGCCCAATGCAGCGGTACACCGCGCCCTCACTGAAGGTCTCGCGACCCTTGCTGCGTTTGACCAGTTGGGTGCGCTCCACCGCCGAGCCGCACACCGGACACTGTTGGGGAATCTGCACCGGCTGCGCATCCGCCGGGCGGCGCTCCAGCACCACTTGCACCACTTGCGGAATCACATCGCCGGCGCGGCGAATGATCACCGTGTCGCCAATCATCAGACCCAAACGCGCCACTTCGTCCATGTTGTGCAGCGTGGCATTGGCCACCATCACCCCGGCGACTTTCACCGGTTTCAGGCGCGCCACAGGCGTCACCGCGCCGGTGCGACCGACCTGAAACTCCACGTCCAGCAGTTCGGTCAGCTCTTCCATGGCCGGGAATTTATGGGCAATCGCCCAGCGTGGTTCGCGAGCCCGAAAACCCAGTTCGCGTTGGTAGGCCAGGTCGTTGACCTTGAACACCACACCATCGATCTCGTAGGCCAGGCTGGCACGTCGCTCGCCGATATCGCGGTAATAGGCCAGGCATTCGCTGGCGCCCCTGACCAGCTGCAACTCGCGACTGATCGGTAGGCCCCAGCGTTTCAGTTGCTGGAGGATACCCACCTGAGTCGCCGGCAACTCGCCTTCGACACGGCCAATGCCATAGCAGCAAAACTCCAACGGACGGCTGGCGGTAATCTTCGGGTCCAGCTGGCGCAGGCTGCCAGCCGCCGCGTTGCGCGGATTGGCGAAGGTCTTGCTGCTGTTCTCCAGTTGCCGCGCGTTGAGTGCAGCGAAACCGGCCTTGGACATAAACACTTCGCCGCGCACTTCCAGAACGTTCGGCCAGCCCTCGCCGTGCAGCTTTAGCGGCACGTTGCGAATGGTCCGTACATTAGTGCTGATGTCCTCACCCGTACTGCCATCGCCACGGGTGGCGCCACGCACTAGCAGGCCGTTCTGGTACAGCAAGCTGACGGCCAGGCCATCGAGCTTCGGCTCGCAGCAGTACTCAACCTCGGCGCCGCCGCCAAACAAATCGCCGGCTGGCAGATCCAGGCCCTCATGCACACGGCGGTCAAAATCCAGCAAATCGCCTTCCTCAAAGGCATTGCACAGACTGAGCATCGGCACTTCATGCTTGACCTCGCCAAAGGCACTGAGCGCCGTACCGCCAACCCTCTGAGTCGGCGAATCGACAGTGACCAACGCTGGATGCTCGGCCTCCAGCGCCTGCAGTTCGCGGAACAAACGGTCGTACTCGGCATCTGGAACGCTCGGCTCGTCCAACACGTAGTAACTGTGGTTGTGCCTATCCAGCTCGGCGCGCAGTTCGAGGATGCGTTGGGCGGCGTTTGCGGCGGTGTCGGTCATAACGATTTCTCTCAAAAAGCAAAAGAGCAGCCGAGGCTGCTCTTTTAACGACTCACTTAACGCTCGGCAGGCAGTAAAGCTGCCTCAGCGCTTGGGCATGATGTGCTTGCGCTCGAACTCGACGATGCGCTGACGATAATGCTCGATGGTTTGCGCGGTCATGGTATTGCGCTGATCATCCTTGAGTTCGCCATTCAGCTCGCTGGCCAACTTGCGCGCCGCCGCCACCATAATCGCCGGCTGGCAGATCCAGGCCCTCATGCACACGGCGGTCAAAATCCAGCAAATCGCCTTCCTCAAAGGCATTGCCCAGACTGAGCATCGGCACTTCATGCTTGACCTCGCCAAAGGCACTGAGCGCCGTACCGCCAACCCTCTGAGTCGGCGAATCGACAGTGACCAACGCTGGATGCTCGGCCTCCAGCGCCTGCAGTTCGCGGAACAAACGGTCGTACTCGGCATCTGGAACGCTCGGCTCGTCCAACACGTAGTAACTGTGGTTGTGCCTATCCAGCTCGGCGCGCAGTTCGAGGATGCGTTGGGCGGCGTTTGCGGCGGTGTCGGTCATAACGATTTCTCTCAAAAAGCAAAAGAGCAGCCGAGGCTGCTCTTTTAACGACTCACTTAACGCTCGGCAGGCAGTAAAGCTGCCTCAGCGCTTGGGCATGATGTGCTTGCGCTCGAACTCGACGATGCGCTGACGATAATGCTCGATGGTTTGCGCGGTCATGGTATTGCGCTGATCATCCTTGAGTTCGCCATTCAGCTCGCTGGCCAACTTGCGCGCCGCCGCCACCATCACATCGAAGGCCTGACGCGGATGACGCGGCCCCGGCATGCCGAGAAAGAAGCTGACGGCGCGGGTGGTAAAGTGGTCGATATCATCCAGGTCGAAGGTGCCAGGTTTTACCCCGTTGGCCATGGAGAACAACACTTCACCATTGCCGGCCATGCTTTCATGCCGATGGAAGATATCCATCTCGCCAAAACGCAGACCGCTTTCCAGAATATTTTGCAGCAGCGCCGGGCCGTTGAAACCTTCGCCTTCGCGGGCTACCACGCTGATCACCAACACTTCTTCAACCGGCGGCAATGGCTGGCTGTCTTCCTGGGTCGGGGCCTGCTGCTTGGGCTCGCCAGCCACCGGATTGAGCAAAGTCGGCACGGGTTCGCTGAGGTTCAGGTCGCCCTGGCTCGGCTCGCCGGCGCGGCGGCGATTCAATTCGCTGGCGTTCATCACCGGTAAATCTTCTTCGTCCAACTTCGGCTCGCGCTGGCGGTCGACCACCCGCGCCGGGCTTAGCAAGGCCGGATCACCATCGTCATCGGGCAGATCGCCAAAGCGTCCGTCCAACTTGAATTTGAGTTTGCCCTTGCCGCCGCGCATGCGGCGCCAACCGTCAAACAGGATGCCGGTGATCACCACAATGCCGATGACGATCAGCCACTCACGCAGACCGATTTCCATGTAATTCACTAACCCCGACTAAAAAAATAATGATTAAAGGGCTTCCCAGCCCGCGACTCTTAACTCAGCCCTGGCGCCAACTCCATGTTCTAGCAGGCGTTTTCCGGGGCTTACAAAAACTTTTGGCTAAACTAGCACGACAAAAATCAATTTTACACCGTCTGTCGCATCAAGTTTCAACCATTGCCAAGGCTTCTTCGACATCCACCGCCACCAAGCGCGAGCAGCCCGGCTCATGCATGGTCACCCCCATCAACTGATCGGCCATTTCCATGGCGATTTTGTTGTGGGTGATATAGATGAACTGCACGGTGGCCGACATCTCTTTAACCAGGCGGGCGTAACGACCGACGTTGGCGTCATCCAGCGGCGCGTCAACTTCGTCGAGCATGCAAAAGGGTGCTGGATTCAACTGAAAGATGGCAAACACCAGCGCCAGCGCCGTCAGGGCTTTCTCGCCACCAGACAACAGGTGAATGGTGCTGTTCTTCTTGCCGGGCGGCCGGGCCATGATGCTCACGCCGGTATCCAGCAAATCTTCGCCGGTCAACTCCAGATAGGCCGTGCCGCCACCAAAGACTTTCGGGAACAGCGCCTGCAGGCCGCCATTGATCTGGTCGAAAGTGGCTTTGAAACGGTTGCGGGTTTCTTTGTCGATCTTGCGGATCACGTTTTCCAGGGTATCCAGCGCCTCCACCAGATCGGCGTTTTGCGCATCCAGGTAACGCTTGCGCTCGGACTGCTGCTGATATTCCTCGATCGCCGCCAGGTTGATCGCGCCCAGGCGCTGAATGCGCCCCGCCAACTGCTCCAGTTCATCGCTCCAGGCGCTTTCGCTGGCCTCGGCCGGCAAGCTGGCCAGCACTGTGTGCAGGTCGTAACTGTCGGCCGCCAGCAACTCAACCACAGCTCCGCGGCGCACATTCAGGCTCTGCCAGTCGAGGCGTTGTTGCTCCAGTTGGCCGCGCAGCAGTTGCGCCTGTTGCTCGGCCTGATTGCGGCGTTTCTCGCTGTCGCGCAGCTGCCGATCGGCGTCTTCCAGGCCCAAACGCGCCAGCTTTAATTCGTCTTCGACGGCCATGCGCTTGTCGAGCAACTCTTCCAGCTTCATGCGCAACTCTTCCAGCGGCGCCTCGCCTTCCCCCAGGTTCAGATCGAGCTGTTCGCGCTTCTCATGCAGGCGCTCGGCTTGCAATTGCAAACGCTCCAGCGCTTGCCGGGTAGAGTTGTGCTGACTGTGCAGCGCCCCCAGGCGTACCGCCAGTTGATGGGCATGGTCTTTGTGCTGACGGGCCTCTTGGCGAATCCGGTCGAGCCGTTCGCGCAAGCTGTCGCGGGCGGCCAGCAGGGTCTC
>MHZN01000252.1:0-11383 GCA_001830395.1 Pseudomonadales bacterium RIFCSPLOWO2_12_59_9
CGGCGATGGCCGAGCTGAAGCCCAGCACGGCGGCGGCTTCTTTACCGGCGCTCTTGCCGGCTTGCTCTTGCACGTCCTTGTTCTTGCCGGCGCTGAGGCGCTCGTGCAGGGTGCGGAAGATCACCGGGATCATCCGGAAGGTCGAACCGTTACCCACGCCTGTGGTGACGAACAGCAGCATGAACATCGCCAGGAAGCCGTAGAAGTTGCCGCCCTCACCGCCCACTGGCAGAAAGTGCAGCACGCCAAACACCGCCGCGATCATCACCACGAAGTTCCACAGGGTGACCTGGGCGCCGCCCATTTTGTCGGCCAACCAGCCGCCCACCGGACGAATCAGGGCGCCCACCAGGGGACCCAAGAAGGCGAACTTGAGTGGATCGACACCCGGGAACTGGGTCTTGATCAGCATCGGAAAGCCCGCGGCAAAGCCGATGAAGGAACCGAAGGTGGCCAGGTACAACCAGCACATCAACCAGTTGTGCTTGCGCTTGAAGATCACCGCCTGCTCGCTGAACGAGGCCTTGGCACTGGACAGGTCATGCATGCCAAACCAGGCAGCAATGGTGACCGCGAGGATAAACGGTACCCAGATGAAACCGGCGTTCTGCAACCACAGCTGGCTGCCGTCTGGCAGGTTCTGCGGGGCGCCACCCAGGGCGCCGAAGATGCCCAGGGAGATCACCAGCGGCACGCCGAACTGCATCACCGACACACCCAGGTTACCTAAACCGGCGTTCAACCCCAGTGCAGTGCCCTGTTGGGCCTTGGGGTAGAAGAAGCTGATATTGGACATGCTGGAGGCGAAGTTGCCGCCGCCAAAACCACAGAGCAGCGCGATCAGCACGAACACGTTGTAGGGGGTGTTGGCATCTTGCACGGCAAACCCCATCCACAGCGCCGGGATCAGCAATGACGCAGTGCTCAGGGCGGTCCAGCGGCGGCCGCCGAAGATCGGCACCATAAAGGAGTAGAAAATCCGCAAGGTGGCGCCAGACAAACCTGGCAAGGCCGCCAGCCAGAACAGCTGATCGGTGGTAAAGCTGAAGCCAATGCTGTTGAGACGGACGATCACCGTGCTCCAGACCATCCACACCGCGAAAGCCAACAGCAACGCCGGGATCGAGATCCACAGGTTGCGGGTGGCGATCGCCTTGCCGGTGGTCGCCCAAAAATGACTGTCTTCCGGACGCCAGTCGGTAATCACCGGCCCCTGCTTGGGCGCTTGGCCCGTCACCGCTTTGTTTGTGGCTGACATGGTCTTGCTCCTAGAACTAATCAAAAACCGTGAACGAATCAAACTTCGCTAAGCCGTGGGCTTTCTGCGCCCACGCCCATCATTGGGGTTCTGCGCACTTCGCTGAGGTACATCCAGATCAGCGAGATCCAGACCACCCCGTACATCAACATGAAGCAGGACGAGCGCACGCCGGTGAGGTCCACCAGGGCCCCGAACATGATGGGCAGGACGAAGCCGCCCAGGCCGCCGGCCAGGCCGACGATGCCGGAGATGGCGCCCATGTTGTTCGGGTAGTCGTTAGAGATGTACTTGAACACCGAGGCCTTGCCGAAGGCGAAGGCGATGCCCATGACGAACAGCAATACGGTGAACAAGGTGGCGTTCAGGCCAATATGGAAGCTTTGCGGGCCGTTGACGGTTTGCACTATCAGGTCGGTCGGCGGGTAGGACAGCAGGAACAGGCAGATCCAGCTCACCCACATCACCCACCAGGTCACGCTGTGGGCGCCCCACTTGTCCGACATCCAGCCACCGATGGCGCGCAGCACACCGCCCGGCAGGGAGAAACAGGCCGCCAGTAAGGCCGCGGTTTGCAGGTTGAAGCCATATTCCTGCACGTAGTACTTGGTCATCCACAGGGCCAGGGCCACGTAGCCGCCGAAGACGATCGAGTAGTACTGGCAGTAGCGCCACACTTTAGGATCTTTCAGGGTGCGCAATTGCTCGGCCAAGGACACCGAGCTGGACACCCGGTGGGCCTTGTTCTCATAGGTGGTGAACCAGAACAGCAGCGCGGTGATAAACATGATGGCCGAGTAGACCTTCGGCACCATCTGCCAGCTGGCGGCGGCGATGATTGCCGGGGCGACGAACTTGGTCACCGCAGCGCCGGCGTTACCGGCGCCGAAGATGCCCATGGCCGTGCCCTGGGTGGATTTATCAAACCACTTGGCGACGTAGGCGATACCGACCGAGAAGGAGCCGCCAGCCAGGCCAACGAACAGGCCCAGCACCAGGAAGTGCCAATACTCGGTGGCCAGGCTGATCATGTAGATCGGCAGTACGCACACCAGCATCAAAATGAAGAACACGATGCGACCGCCGAACTTGTCGGTCAGCAGGCCCAGCGGCAGGCGGATCAACGAGCCGGTCAGCACCGGGGTGGCCGCCAGCAAACCGAACTGGGTTTCGTTCAGTTGCAGCAGTTCTTTGACCGGCACGCCGAGGACGGCGAACATCATCCAGACCATAAAACAGACGGTAAACGCCAGGGTGCTCATCCCTAACACCAACCCCTGCTGTACCTTCACACTAGCCATGACGAAGCCCTTTTACGGTTAACATGGCTACAACAGTAGGCACTCAACTGCCGGCTAAAACTGACCTGGATCAAGTAAATCCCTGCCGCCCTGGCCTACCCTAAGCCGCTCTACCTCTTAAGTGATAGCTGCGGAATTAACGAATAAATGCTTTATAAACAACAAGTTACACACCTAAATTAGAGTATTCATAGGTGCTTTTGGCAGTCCGGAATCATTAGAGGTAGTAAACCCATGCAGGCTCTAAAATGGCTGCGCAGTTCGCTGCCAGCACGCGCAGGTTTGGCGGTACTGCTGATTGCAGTGCTGGCGCTGTCGAGTGCCATGAGCGCCGGCTTAATCGCCTGGCTCAGTGAGGACGATGCCGCCGCGATCAATACCGCCGGTTCTTTGCGCATGGCCACTTACCGGCTGAGCTGGAAACTGCAAGCCAACGCGCCGGCGGCAGAGATCGAGGCGCAACTGTCCAATCTGGAACAACGCCTGCACAGCAAAAACCTGCAAAAGGTGCTGGAAGCCGACCCGCGGGCGCCGCTGCACAGCGCCTATTTGGGCTTGCAAGGGCGCTGGCAAGAGCATTTGCGCCCGGCCCTGGATGCGGGTGATCGGCAATTATTTCTGCAGCAGGTCGATGACTTTGTCGAGCAACTGAGTCGCTTCGTGCTGCAACTGCAACAAAGCAGCGAACGCAAGCAAGGCTGGCAGCAGAACATTCAAGGCGCCGCACTCTTTATTACCGTGCTGATCCTGCTGATTGGCATGTATGAACTGCAAACTAACGTGATCAACCCGCTGCAATACCTGACCAGCGCCGCCGAACGTTTTCGTGATGGCGATCACTCGGCGCGGGTGGAGTTTCAGTCGGAGGATGAGCTGGGCCAAATGGCCCTGAGTTTTAACACCATGGCCGACTCGATCGAGGAGTCCCACCGCACCCTGGAAAGCCGGGTCGAGCAAAAAACCGCGTACCTCGCCCAAGCCAATGCGGCGCTGCAATTACTGTTTTTCAGCAGCCGCCAGCTGGCCAGCGCCTTGAGCAGCGCCGAACAACTGGACCTGTTGATTGATAATTTTCAGGCACTGATTCCCGGCCTGCGCCTGACCCTGTGCCTGCACGGCAACCCGAATCGCCCCGCCGAACAGCTGATCGCCTTGCACGGCAGCGAGTCGCGGGAAATCTGCTCGCGCAATGATTGCGCCACCTGCGAACGCTTACAGCAACCGAACCTGCAGACCTATCAGATCAACAACCAGGGCAACAGCCTCGGCGAGCTGCGGGCCAACTTTGACGACGGCCATCGGCCGCTGAGCTGGGAAACCGAACTGATTCAGGCGCTGGCCGATCTGGTCGGCACCGCGCTGTCGCTGGAACGCCAGCGTGAGCAGGACCACCGCTTGCTGCTGCTCGATGAGCGCACCATCATCGCCCGCGAGCTGCATGACTCCCTGGCCCAGGCCCTGTCTTATATGAAGCTGCAGGTCAGCCGCCTGCAAACCCTGATGCGTCGTGGTGAAACCGCCGAACAGTTGTTTGCCGTCAGCGAAGAAATCCGTGAGGGCATCAACAATGCTTACCGGCAATTGCGCGAGCTGCTGACCACCTTCCGCCTGCAAATCAACGGCAGCGGGCTGGATCAGGCCCTCGATGACACGGTGCGCGAATTCGCCGAACGGGGGAATTTTGAAGTGCTGTTACAGGTCGAGCCGCTGGCCTTTACCCTGGATGCCAGCGAGCAGATTCACCTGCTACAAATCGCCCGCGAAGCACTGTCCAATTGCGCCCGCCACGCCAACGCCAGGCAAGTGCGGGTGCGCCTACACCAACAGGGCGAGCAAATCGAACTGTTGATTGAGGACGATGGCTGCGGCATCGGACAAAGCAGTGACCCGCGCCAGCATCATGGCTTAACCATCATGCAAGAGCGTGCCCGCAGCCTGCAGGGCGTGCTTGAAATCAGCGCCAACCAGCCACACGGCACCCGTATCCAGCTAAGTTTTAAACCGGGGTTTCTCGGTCGCCATGCAGAGGAATCACCCCTATGAACACCCCCGACACAGACCCACGTTTTCGCCTGATGCTGGTTGATGACCACCCGATGATGCGCCGTGGCATTCGCCAGTTACTGGAGCTGGAGGACGATTTCCTAATAGTCGGCGAAGCCAATAACGGCGAAGAAGCCCTAGCGCTGCTGGAGACCCTGCAACCGCAGTTGATTTTGCTCGACAACAATATGCCGCTACTCAACGGCATCGAAACCCTCAAGCGTCTGCGGCAAATTGGCTATAGCGGCAAAGTCTTGTTGTTCACCGTTTCCGATGCGGAAAAAGACGTGCGCGACGCACTGCGCTTCGGTGCCGACGGTTATTTGCTCAAAGACATGGAGCCGGAAAAGCTCATCCAACAGGTGCGCCAAGCCTTGCTCGGCGAACTGGTGATCAGCCCCGGATTAACCCGCGTACTGGCCCAGGCCCTGCGCGAGCCGCAAGCGGCCAATCAGGTCGAACTGACCGAGCGCGAGCAGCAAGTGCTGCGCATGATTGCCGGCGGCAACAGCAACAAAATGATCGGCCGCAAACTGGGCATTACCGAGGGCACAGTGAAGGTGCATGTGAAAAACTTGCTGCACAAACTCGGCCTGCGCTCACGGGTCGAGGCCGCCGTCTGGGCGATGTCCCACGAGCAGGCTTGATCCGACAAGGCTTAAGCAACGATCAGACACTCAAACGTAACGGGGCAGCCAATGGCGTGGATCATCAGCAAGTACGCGCTCACCGCGCTGGTGGTAGTGCTGGTTTCCGAACTGGCCAAGCGCAGCGACAAGCTCGGCGGTCTGGTGGCCGCGCTGCCCCTGGTCACCATCTTGAGTCTGATCTGGCTGTACCTTGAGCATCAATCAGCGGAGAAAATCGCCAACCATGCCTGGTACACCTTTTGGTATGTGGTGCCGACGCTGCCGATGTTCCTGGTCTTTCCACTGCTGCTGCCGCGCTGGGGCTTTTGGCCCACCTTGCTGTCCTGCGCGGTTATCAGCAGCGTTTGCTTTGGCTTGTTTGCGCTGCTGGTTAAACGCTTTGGCGTGGACTTGCTCTAGCAGGCCAAAGACCGATGGCGGCTAGTCGAGCAAGGCTTGCAGGGAAAAGTGGTAGTCGCGCAACTGGGGTTGATGCAGGGCACTGAAACGGCGGAAATCCAGCTCAAAGCCGTTACCCTGGATGCGCTTAAGCAGTCGCGCCGCCTGGGGTTTATCCAGGCGCATAAAGAGTGGGTCTTGCCGATCCTTGCCGCCGCGCTGGGCAAAATCCAGCCCGGCGTCGTAATCGTGCAGCAGCACCAGCGCCCAGCCACCCGCGGTGAAATGTCCGCCGACCAGTACGCTGACGCGCTGGTCGAGGCGCGCCTGCAATACCTCAACTGAGTTGTTCAAGGCTGAAAACAGCAAGTCCCGCCCTGGGGTTTTGCCCAGTTCTTGGGCGGCACGCATAGCACCAAAGGCCATTTCATCGTTAGCTGACCAAATCAAGCTGACGCCCGGATAGCGCGGCAACAGCACTTGCGCCTGCTCATAGGCACGCTGGCGATTCCACTCGCTGTTTACCAGTTGCTGCAACCGTACTTGCGGGTGTTCGGCCAAGGCGCGCTGCAAGCCACGTTCACGCAGTTGCGCCGCCGGCGTTTGCTTGACCCCAGAGAAGGCCAACATCTGCAACGCCGCCCGAGGATTGGCGCGCTGCGCCTGCTCGATCAGGCCGCTGGCCATGATGTAACCGGCTTCCTCGTCATTGGGCACCAGACTGCCTATCCAGTTGGGGTATTTTCCCCGGCTCTGGCCAATCAGGCTTTGTTGATCGGGGGTCAGGGTGCTGCTCACCGCGAACAGTTTGACCTGGGTGCCCTTGGACAACCGCAAGATTTCCGGGCCGGCATATTGCTCATTCACGAAGACCAGATAGTCCGGAGGCTGCGGGCCGTGCAGCACGGCCCGCGCCTGCTCGAGCATTTTCTCCGGCACCCGCTCGGCATACAGCACCTGCAAGTGGATGCCCAGATCAGCGGCGGCGGCCTGCATAAACTGGGTGTAGCTGACCCAGTAAGCTTCATTGGATTTGCCGGGGTTAAGAAACACCACATTGGCCGCGCTGGCAAAACCGCCCACCAACATCAAGCCCAGGGCAAAGCCCCAGCGTACAACGCATTTCAATTTCAGCACCCGCGAACAAGTTGATAAAGCTCAAGGCGTGACTAGTGGCCTTGTGCAACCAGCGCGGCATAGTACGGCAAAACGACAACGCCGCCTTTGGTAGCTGACCAAGGGCGGCGTTTCAGGCTGTGTGAAAACTACTGCGCTCGGTTATGCGGCGTTAAAAACAGACTCGGACTGCTCATTTACAACTCGCAAACTCCGCGTCCTTGCCTGTTTTGACTGCGCTTCGCTTGCCCTGCGGGCCAACCTTCGGTTGTTACTCCGCTTCGCTGCGTTGCGCCTTGCCTAACCTTCGCTCGCTACGTTTTCACGCAGCCTGGCTTAGCGCGTTTACTGATGGCTGACCCAGTAAACGGCGGTGACGACCGCCAACAAAATCAAGACAAAAATAGCGCGGGCATCGACCACGCTATCGCGATTATCAGGCTCAGTGTGATCAGTCATGGCGTCCCCTTGGAGGTAGTTATTCTTGTGATAGTGGCCGATGTCGACAACTTGCCCTTGCAGTTAAGACCACCACAGCCGCTTGCTCAAGCGAAGTCGGCGATTGGTTAGCACCCGAAGTTCGGACCATATGCTAAAACATCACTTTTGCGCATAACCCTGAGCTGGTATCTTGCCTGCGCTCCAATTTAGGGAGTGCGCGGCCGTGCGCGCAGATCAGCTGTAGCAGCCTGAAAACAGGACATTTCATGTACGTATACGACCAGTACGACCAACAGATCGTCGAGGACCGCGTTAAGCAGTTCGCCGATCAAACCCGCCGCTTTCTCAGCGGTGAGCTGTCAGGCGAAGATTTCCGCCCACTGCGCCTGCAGAACGGCCTTTATATTCAGCGTTACGCGCCGATGTTGCGGGTTGCCGTGCCTTACGGCCTGCTCAGCTCAAACCAAGTGCGCATGCTGGCCAAGATCGCCCGCGACTACGACAAGGGCTATGCGCACATCAGTACCCGCCAGAACGTACAGTTCAACTGGCCCGAACTGGAAGACGTGCCGGCCATTCTTGGCGAGTTGGCGACCGTGCAGATGCACGCGATCCAAACCAGCGGCAACTGCATCCGCAACACCACCACCGACCAGTTTGCCGGAGTGGCCGCTGATGAGCTGATCGATCCGCGCCCTTGGTGCGAAATCATCCGTCAGTGGTCGACCTTCCACCCCGAATTCACCCACTTGCCGCGCAAGTTCAAGATCGCCATCAATGGCTCGATCAGCGACCGCGCCGCGATCGAGGTGCATGACATCGGCTTGGAAGCCGTACACAACGCCGCAGGCGAGCTGGGTTTCCGCGTGTCAGTCGGCGGCGGCTTGGGCCGTACCCCGATCGTCGGCAGCTTTATCAATGAATTCCTGCCGTGGCAGCACCTGCTCAGCTACCTTGAGGCCATCTTGCGGGTCTACAACCGCTATGGCCGACGCGACAACAAGTACAAGGCACGGATCAAGATTCTGGTTAAGGCCCTGACCCCTGAAGTGTTTGCCGAGCGCGTCAACGCCGAGTGGGCGCACATCAAAGATGGTCCGACCACTCTGGACAACACTGAAGTACAGCGCGTCGCCCAGTACTTCGTCGATCCGGCGTACCTGCCGCTGGTCGACCAGCAGGCCGCGTTGAGCGCCCTGGACGCCGAGCACCCAGGCTTTGCCCGCTGGCGTCAGCGCAACACCTTCGCCCACAAGAAGCCCGGTTACGTGGCGGTGACCTTGTCGCTAAAGCCCACCGGCACCGCGCCCGGCGATGTCACCGACAAACAGCTGGATGCGATTGCCGATCTGGCCGAGCGCTACAGCTTTGGCGAGGTGCGCAACAGCCACAATCAAAACATCATCCTCGCCGATATCGAGCAGGCCCAGCTGTTTACCCTCTGGGGTGAATTGCGCGAACTGGGTTTTGCCACGCCTAACGTTGGTCTCTTGACCGACTTGATCTGCTGCCCGGGCGGCGACTTCTGCTCGCTGGCCAATGCCAAGTCGATACCGGTCGCCGAAGCCATTCAACGGCGCTTCGATAACCTGGATTACCTGTTCGACATCGGCGAGCTGGAGCTGAATATCTCCGGCTGCATGAACGCCTGTGGTCACCACCACGTCGGTCATATCGGCATTCTCGGCGTCGACAAAAAAGGCCAAGAGTTCTACCAAGTGTCGCTGGGTGGCAGCTCGGGCCGCGACGCCAGCCTGGCAAAAATCCTCGGCCCATCCTTCGCCGAAGAAGATATGGCGGACGTGATTGAGAAAATCATCAATGTCTACATCGAGCAACGCAGCCCCGAAGAAAGCTTCCTCGATACTTTCCGCCGCATCGGTATCGACCCATTCAAGGAGCGCGTTTATGCAGCGAATCATTAAAAACGGCCAGATCATCGACGAGACCTGGCACCTGCTGCCCAAGGACGCCAGCCTCGACGGCATCTCCAATTGCGACGACATCATTGTGCCATTGGCCCTCTGGGTTGAGCATTCGCGTGCCCTGAAAGCCCGCGATGGCGGCTTAGGGGTATGGCTGGAAGCCGGTGAGGAGATCGAAGAAATCGCCGCTGAACTGGATAACTTCCAGGTTATCGCCCTGAATTTCCCCCGTTTCACCGCTGGCCGCCACTCCTCCACCGCCTGCCTGCTGCGTCAACGCTACGGCTATAAGGGTGAAGTGCGGGCCATTGGCGACGTGTTGCGCGATCAACTGTTTGCCCTCAAGCGTTGCGGCTTCGATGCCTTCGCCTTGCGCGCGGACATGAACGCTGAAGACGCCTTGCTAGCCTTTAGCGAATTCACCCACGTCTACCAAGCCTCCAGCGACCAGCCGCTGCCGCTGTTTCGCCGCCGCGCTTGATGCCTGGCTGGTGAGCCTCTGCTAGTTGCAAAAAAGCCCTGAAGTTCAGGGCTTTTTTCTGCCTGGCCGTTTAGTTAAAACAACCAACTGAGCAGCGCTTCAGGTCAAGTTAACCAGGATTCGGCCGCTGGTTTTGGCCGCCAGCATTTGCTCAATCGCCGCTGGTAACTGCGCCAAGGTCACCTCGTGAGCCAAGCTTTCCAGGTTGCTGAGTTTCCACTGCAACGACAGCTTGTCCCACATCGAGGCCTTGACCACCAAGGGCAGCTCGACCGAATCGACCCCGAGCAAGTTGACCCCGCGCAAGATAAACGGCAACACGCTGGCGTTAAAGGCCACGCCAGCCGTCAGCCCACAACAGGCCAGGCTGCCGCCGTAGTGCAGCGCCTTGACCACATTAAACAAGATGTCGCCGCCGACAGTATCCACCGCCCCGGCCCATTGCGGCTTGAGCATGGCTTTGTCGGTGCCGTCCAGCAGACTGCTGCGGTTGACGATCTGCGTAGCGCCGAGGCGCTTTAGAAACTCGGCTTGCTCAGCTTTACCGGTCGCCGCCGCCACCTGATAACCCAGGCTAGCCAGCAAGGCCACGGCAATGCTGCCGACACCGCCAGTGGCTCCGGTGACCAACACAGTGCCCGCGTCCGGGGTCAGCCCGGCCTGCTCCAGCTTGGCCACGCAGAGCGCCGCCGTTAGCCCTGCGGTGCCCAATAACATCGCCTCGCGCAGCGACAAGCCTTGCGGGCGTTTCAGTAGCCAGGCCGCCGGCACCCGAATGTACTGGGCAAAACCGCCGGAGGTGTTCATGCCCAGATCGTAACCTGTGACTATCACCTCATCGCCGGCAGCAAACTCGCTGACACTGGACTGCTCGACAATGCCAGCCGCATCAATGCCTGGGGTGTGCGGATAGAGCTTAGTCACCCCGCGATTACCACTGGCCGACAGCGCATCCTTGTAGTTTAAGGAGGAGTACTGCACGCGGATCAATACTTCACCGGCGGGCAAGTCGGCAACTGTGCGGGTCTGCACCTGCGCCTCAAAGCGGCCATCGGCTTGCTCACTCACCACCAGTGCCTGAAAGCTAGTCATGCGGTTCTCCTTATTTATCCAGAACCGGCCGTTGAAAAACTACTGCGCTCGGCTATGCGGCGTTGAAATCAGCCTAAAAATGCTCATATACAGTTCGTACACTGCGCTTTTTCGGCTGATTTCGCCTTGCCTAGCCGTCGCTCGCTACGTTTTTCAACAACCTGTTAATAATGTTCCGCGAGGCTCTATTGCCAAAAGCGTTGCTGGCTAAGCCGGCTCCACCAATTGAGTAGCACCCGGTCAATGGCCACGCTGGCGGCCAGGCCGAAACGTTCCTGCAAGGTCTTTTTCTCGGCGTAATGCAGGTGGAACAACTCGGCTTCGCGGGCACGTTCACCGAGGTATTCATCGCTGGTTTTCAGTTCATCGACCAGTTTGTTGTCCAATGCCGCCAGCCCGAGCCAGACTTCGCCGGTGGCGATTTCATCGATCGTCAATTGCGGCCGGTAGCGCGAGACAAAACCTTTAAACAGGGTATGAGTGGTTTCCAGGTCTTCCTGGAATTTCTCTCGGCCTTTCTCGGTGTTTTCGCCAAACACCGTCAAGGTGCGCTTATAGGTGCCGGCCGTCAGCACTTCAAAATCGATCTCGTGTTTTTTCAGCAAGCGGTGCACGTTCGGCACCTGCGCCACCACGCCAATCGAGCCGAGTATGGCAAAGGGCGCGCTGAGAATTTTCTCGCCGATACAGGCCATCAT
>MHZN01000252.1:11451-18076 GCA_001830395.1 Pseudomonadales bacterium RIFCSPLOWO2_12_59_9
ACGCGGTGATCTCATGGCGCAAATGCTCGGTGGCCGAGGCCTTGATGTCGCCATCAAAATCCAGCACGAACACCCGGGCCTTTTTGTCGCCCGCGCGCTTTTTCAGTTTGGCTTGTTTGCCTTCAAGCTTGCGCAGTGCCTTCAGGTCCGGCTTGTCGAGCACCGTTTGCTCTAGGCGCTCACGCAGGCTGCGGTAAAAATCATTGAGCTTTTGCACCTGTAAATGACCGCGGCCAGCCTGGCGGCCTTTGCCGCGCAATGCGGCAATCACTATCAGTACCAACACCACCGCAACCACCACTGTGACGGTGCGGGCCAAAAAGCCTGCATATTCAGCAAAAAACTCCACGCATATCCCCTTTCGTTTTATCCATATTCGCGCGTTGAGCGACGACGACTGTAGACACTCAGCATACCGGCGCTACCGGCCGTCGACCAGCCGCAAACCTATTCCGCAAGTCTGCGCCCGAGCAATTCAAACAAGCGTATGTTTTTACGTTGACAGGCTGTTTCTATCCCCATAATCTCGGCTCTCTTTACCCCAACGGATAACCACAATCGTGGGCAGCATTTACCTAATTCGACATGGCCAAGCCTCATTCGGCGCCGACGACTACGATGTGCTTTCGCCCATCGGTATTCGCCAGGCCGAAGTATTGGGTAAGCACCTGAGCGATTTGGAGATCCGTTTTGACCGTTGCCTGAGTGGCGATTTACGCCGCCAGCAAGACACCGCCAAACACACACTGCTACAAATCAGCGCTAACGGCTGGGTTACCCCCAGCATTGAAACCGACAGCGCCTTTAATGAATTCGATGCCGATGCGGTGATTCGCAGCTTGCTGCCCGGACTGCTGCCAGAAGAGCCAGAGGCACTGGCGATCTTGCGCAATGGTGCGCAAAATCGGGCGGAATTTCAGCGCCTGTTCGCGCGCATCATTCAGCGCTGGGTCAGTGGCGATTATCCGGCCGACGGCCTGGAAAGCTGGACCAGCTTTGTTGAACGGGTTGCCGCCGGCCTGCAACGCATCCTGGTACAAGCGCAAAGCAAAGATAACATCGCCGTGTTCACCTCCGGCGGTACTATCACGGCCATGCTACGGCTGATTACGGCCGTACCGGCCGAAAAGGCTTTCGAGCTTAACTGGCAAATCGTCAACACCTCGCTCAGTCGCGTGAAATTTCGCACGACTGAGCTAGCACTAGCTTCCTTTAACAGCCAGGTGCATTTACAGCTGTTAAAGGCGCCGGAGCTCATCACATTTCGATGAGCTTCAGCTCACTGTGACCCGCAAGGTCGCCAACAAAACCTGAAACCAAAGGATAGAACCATGACCTCAGTTGCTGATATCGCACACACCATGCAATCCAAGTTCAACGCTTCCGCCGCTGCTGGCCTGGACCTGGTATTTGGCTTCAACATCGAAGACGGCGAAAACTTCTTCCTGACCGTTAAAGATGGCGCTTGCGAAATGAGCCAAGGTGAGTCGGCTGCTGCCAACGTTACCCTGATCATGAGCACCGAAACCCTGAGCGGCATCACCACCGGCGAAACCGACGGCATGCAAGCATTCATGGGCGGCAAACTGCGCGCCGAAGGCGACATGATGCTGGCTATGAAACTGGGCGAACTCTTCCCAGTTTAAGCGTCCGGCAGTTACTAGCCGCTGAAAAACCGGGGCCCTTGGGTTCCGGTTTTTTTTCGCCCGGGAAACCTCAACCCATCAATCAAGCCGGCTGATTACGCGGCAACACGCTCACCAATAACAGCAACCGTAGCTTGTGAGCTAGGCTGAGCAGCATTAGATTAACCAATAATCTCAAGCCCCCATCATAAGCAAAAGGGATAAGCATGGCGCTTACTGATCAATCCACACCTATCCGCGCAGGCGAAGAACTCGACGTTGGCATTATTGACGCCTACCTCAAAGCGCATATTGCTGGCTTGAGCGGTACGCCAATCATTAGTCAGTTCCCGGGCGGCGCCTCGAACCTGACCTACCTGCTGCAATATCCCGAACGAGAGTTGGTGCTGCGCCGGCCGCCCTTTGGTCACAAGGCCAAATCGGCCCACGACATGGGTCGCGAGTACCGTATTCTCAACCAGCTCAATACCGGCTTCCCTTATTGCCCAAAAGCCTACGTGCACTGCACCGACGAGTCGGTGATTGGCTCCGAGTTTTATGTGATGCAGCGGGTTAACGGCATCATTTTGCGCGCCGATTTGCCCAGCGAATTGAATTTCGACGCTAAACAAACCCGCCAGCTCTGTGAAAGTTTTATCGACAAGCTGGTTGAGTTGCACCAGGTTGATTACAACGCCTGCGGCCTTGGCGATTTGGGCAAGCCGCAAGGCTACGTGCAGCGCCAGATCAGTGGCTGGAGTGACAGATACGAAAAAGCCCTGACCCCGGATGCGCCACTCTGGACCGAGGTCAAAGCCTGGCTGAACGCCAAGATGCCGGCCGATCACCCGCGCTCCAGCATAGTGCACAACGACTACCGCTTCGATAACGTGCTGCTCGACCCCAACAACCCGCAGCAGATCATCGGCGTGCTGGACTGGGAGCTCACCACCCTGGGCGACCCGCTGATGGACCTGGGCAACAGCCTGGCTTACTGGATCGAGGCCGGAGATCCTGCCCCGGTACAGCTGATGCGCCGCCAGCCGAGCAACGCGCCGGGCATGCTGACCCGCCAAGAGTTTGCCGATTACTACGCACAACGGGCCGGGATCAAAATCGACTGCATCGACTTTTACTACTGCTACGGCCTGTTCCGCCTGGCCGGCATAGTCCAGCAGATTTATTACCGTTTCTATCATGGCCAAACCCAGGACAAACGCTTCGCGCAGTTCGTGCAGATGAACAAACTGCTCGAGCAGATGAGCCTGCAGGTCATCAAGCAATCGCGCCTGTAAGACGCACCCCGTTAAGCCCACTCAATCAGGAGCAGCGCATGTCCAAAACCAACTTGTTCGACCTTGATGGCAAGATCGCTTTCGTTTCCGGCGCCAGCCGCGGCATTGGTGAAGCCATCGCCAAACTGCTGGCCCAGCAAGGCGCTCATGTGATCGTCTCGAGCCGCAAGATCGACGGCTGCCAGGGCGTGGCCGACGCCATCATCGCCGAGGGTGGCCAGGCCACTGCCATCGCTTGCCACATCGGCGAGATGGAGCAGATTCAAAGCGTGTTTGCGCAGATTCGTGAGAAGTTTGGCCGTCTGGATATCCTGGTCAATAACGCGGCTACCAACCCGCAGTTTTGCAATGTGCTGGACACCGACTTGTCGGCCTTCCAGAAGACCGTCGACGTGAATATCCGCGGTTACTACTTCATGTCGATTGAAGGCGGCAAGCTGATGCGCGAAAGTGGCGGCGGCAGCATCATCAATGTGGCCTCGATCAACGGCGTAACGCCGGGCGAGATGCAAGGCATCTATTCGGTGACCAAGGCCGCAGTGATCAGCATGACCAAGGTCTTTGCCAAGGAATGCGCGCAGTTCGGTATCCGCTGCAACGCCCTGCTGCCGGGCCTGACCGATACCAAATTTGCCGCGGCCCTGACCAAGAACGACAGTATCTTGAACATCGCCCTGCAGCGCATTCCGCTCAAGCGCGTCGCCGACCCGAGCGAAATGGCCGGTGCGGTGCTGTATCTGGCAAGCGGAGCCTCCAGCTACACCACGGGCGTGTCACTGAACGTCGATGGCGGCTTCCTCTCCTAATCGAGCGGAACAAAAAAGGGAGCCTTGTGGCTCCCTTTTTTTTGGCCATAGATTTATTGCCAGTCTTTCAGCGCCTGGGTCGCAACTTGGTTAAGCGGCTGCGCCAACAGTCCGGTTGGCGTCAGACTCACCGAATACACCGCCTGATCGGCCATGGGCAAATAGGTCACCCGCCGCGCCTGGGCATCCAGCACAAACAGATCATGCTGGCCGGCGCGCAACCAGCGCCATAGGTCAATGCCATAGGGGCTTTGCGCCAAATTGGCGACTGTATGCTGGGCCATGTCTTGTTGCTCGATGGCCAAAAAGCGCCCGGACAATTTCTCCAGTCGATAGCCTGGCTGCAAACCGATCAAGCCAGCCAAACCTTTCCACTGCAACAAGCGCGCATCCAGCTGCCACAGATCGCCTTCTAGGCTGACCTGCCGCTCATTGGCACCTTCTTGCAAGCTGACCTGATAACTCTGCGGGCCCTGTGCCTGAAAACTCACGGTAAGCACCGGTTTGTCCTGGGGCAATGCCTGGTAGCTGCGCACGTCATGGGCAATTAAGCCGATAAAAACGGCCCCGCCAATAAAGGCCAAACCACAACAGCCACGCAACCAGCCCAGAAACCAATTAGGATTGAACAAGATTCGCGCCGCTATCAGCAGCGCCAGCAATGCCAACAGCGCAACACCCAAGGCTAGGCCGTCATACTGCATAGGTTCAATTCCTTCTGGGTAATTAAGTCGGCATTATGCGCAACTACCCTGGGCCCGGCCAAGGGCGCGAACGCACAAACACACACAGGTCGACTTTTTATGCTGTTTGCCCCCGAACTGACACTAGAGCCAATTACCCTATTGCTGCTGGTCGGCGTGGCCTTCACGGCGGGATTTATTGATGCCATCGCCGGCGGCGGTGGTCTGTTAACGATTCCGGCCTTGCTGACGGCCGGCCTGCCACCGCATTTAGTGCTAGGCACTAACAAGCTCTGCGCCACCTTCGGCTCGGCGACCGCCAGTTACACCTTCTATCGCCGCAAACTGTTCGAACCCAGACGTTGGCGCAATGCCTTATTGGCGACGGCCATAGGCGCGCTATTGGGCGCCCTGCTCGCCCACTGGCTGCCGGCCGCCTGGCTTAACCAGATGTTGCCGGTCATCGTCTTCGCCTGTGGCCTGTACCTGCTGTTTAGCCAGCCACAACCAGCCGAGCATTCAGAGCAACAGGTTATCGCCAGCGGCCGGCAATGGCCGCAAGGTTTGAGTTTGGGTTTTTATGATGGCGTAGCCGGGCCGGGTACCGGTGCGTTCTGGACAGTCAGCAGCCTGCTGCTCTACCCACTCGATCTGCTGCGCGCCAGTGGCGTGGCACGCAGCATGAACTTTGTCAGCAATGCCGTGGCCCTGGGCGTGTTTATCGTCAGTGGCCAGGTGGCCTGGTTACTCGGCATCTGCATGGGCTTGGCGCTGATGGCCGGCGCTTTCATTGGCGCACACACGGCGATCAAAGGCGGTAACAGGTTTATCCGCCCGGTATTTATTCTGGTGGTGTTAGGTTTAACCGCGCGCCTAGCCTGGCAGCACTGGTTCGGGCAGGCCTGAGCGGCGCGCCAGATATAAATCGATCAGGTAACGAGAAATTGAACTCGGTGGTGGCAGCAGCGGCAAATCGTCGAGGGCAAACCAGCGCGCATCTTCAATTTCCTCTGCCTGCATAACGATTTCGCCAGCCGCATACTCGGCATGAAAACCCAGCATCAGCGAGTGCGGAAACGGCCAACCCTGACTCGCCACATACTGCAGGTTGTGCACCTGCAGACCAACTTCCTCAAACACTTCGCGGGCGACGCACTCTTCAACCGACTCACCGGCCTCAACAAACCCGGCCAGGGTGCTGTACACGCCTTGGTTAAAACGTGGCGAACGCGCCAGCAGAATTTCGTCGCCGCGGGTCACCAGCACAATCATGCTCGGCGACAACCGTGGGTAATGCTGGATTGCGCAAATTGGGCAGTGCATCGCCCGCTCGCCGGCAACCGGCTGCATAGGCCCAGCGCAGCTGCCGCAAAAGCGATGTTGCCGGGCCCAGGTACCAATTTGACTGGCAAACCCCAGCATCTTGAAGGTGCCAGCGTCGCCCTGCAGCATCAACTGACGCAAGCCCTGCCAGCTACAACCGGCCAGTTCGACCGGCTGCTGAAGCTCCAGCAGATAGATCGGATCACCGGCAAAATAACCTAGGCCGTGCTCAGCGAGAATCGGCAAATCCTGGCGCTTCAGCCACTCACGGGGGAACAGCACGCCATTACTGTCGGCAAGAAAATGCTGCTGACAATGGGCCAACACCCAGCCGCCCGGCTCGCGACTGTCGAGAACCGCCGGTTGCCAGCGCGCAGGCATCAGGCCGCCACCGACAGGCCTAAGGCGCGAACGCTTTCAGCCGCCAAATCAAGCACGCTTGGACTGGTTTCAGGCCGCAAGACGGCACCACCTTCCAGGTAATATTCCAAGCTGGTCAAGGCATCGGCCAGGGTTTCCAGCATCTGCTCGGACGGCATCTGCTGGGTTTCCAGCATTTGTTTTTCGATGTATTCGGCGCAGGCTCCCACCAGCACTGCGGCCCGGGGTTGATCAAGGAACCACAGCCCGCCGCGCACCGCTTGCAGGCTAAAGGGCACATTGGCCAGGTTGAGCTTTTCACCGTTTGATTCGAGGTAAGCGGTAATCGAACGTTTAGCCAGCGCCAAGCCACCCAGCGCCTCATCGATGACGACAATGCGCGCCTCGTTCAGCTGGTGATTGGCGAACGAAGTGGCCTCATCACCCGGCTTGGCCTCGCTCGAACGGCTGTCGTAGCGCGTGTCGCGATCGAGGCTGGCGACCATGCTTTCGACATAGAGCACCGCATCCGC
>MHZN01000252.1:18163-18952 GCA_001830395.1 Pseudomonadales bacterium RIFCSPLOWO2_12_59_9
CGAACTCAGGCCGACCATGCCCAGGGTCTTGCTCAGCTTGCCGAGCAAGGCGTGCAGGTTAGTCAGGCTGTCGCTCTGCAAGGTGCCACGCTCGATCAGATCGAGGGTGTCCTTGACGCTGGTCAATTCCTCACGGATCGCCGAGCTCAGCGAACGCATGACGGCCTGGCCAGGGCCCGCCAGGCGCTGGTATTCCGCCTCCAGCAGATGATCGGTAAAGGGCAAGGGCGTCAGGCCGAAGACTTCACTCAAGGCCGCCGCCTGCGGGCCGCGACTGTCAGCCAGGGCGACCAGATAGAGGAGTTCCTTGAGCAGGCTGCGCGGCGCTTCGTACTGCTGGTTGGCGAGCATCTGCTTGAGTTCGCGGTCGATGCGCGAGAACAGTTGCTTGCGCGATTTACGCGCCAGCAGCTGGCCATCGACCTGCGCCTCCACGGCGGCAGCCCCTACCCAGCACAGACGCCCGCGGGGCTCGTTGGCAAACAGGCTGTCCAGGCGAGTCAGCGCCCGGCCCATCAGTTTCAGGCTGGCCTGGGCATTCTGCTCACGGATAAAGCCGAGCAAGCCCACTTGATACATATGGCGCAGGCGCCGCCCTTCAGTTTCCTTGGCCGCGGCATCCAGCACGGCAGCCGCGCTATGAGGGCGCGCCTGATCCAGGCGCACACTGAAGAAGAAGCTTTCCGGCAACGCCGGCTGACGCCCGGCCTGGCGCAGGTCGTTGATCGCCGGCAACAGCAACTCCGGCATCTCCTGACGATTGGCTTCGAGGTTTTCCAGATAGCGGCG
>MHZN01000253.1 GCA_001830395.1 Pseudomonadales bacterium RIFCSPLOWO2_12_59_9
GTCATAGGTCTGCTCGTTTTGCCGCCAGGCGACGCTGCCGATAAAGCGCTGGTTGTCCAGATTGATCCGTTGGCGACCGGCCACCGCGCTGCCGTATTTATGGTCATAACGCAGCAGGGCCTGGTTGATTTCGCTGCCATCCGGGTCGGGCACGGCGGAGAACTGGGTCTGGCCGTTACGGGTCGAGTTGTAAGACTCATCGCCAATGCGGCTGACGTTGTCGGCCTCAATCAGAGACGACAGGCCGTACCATTTGCCGGTCTGAAAGCCCAGGCGGGTGCGCAGGGTTTGCGCGTTGGCATGGTCGAGAGCGGCCTTGCCTTTGGCAGCGTTTTGATCGACGTATTCATAGCGATAACGGGCGTCGAGAATCGGCGTGCCTTGGGTGAAGATATTGCTGAAGTTTTCTTCGGCAGCGGCATTGTGACTGAGGGCGGCGCTGCTGATGGCTAGGCAAAGCAAGGACAGTTTAACTGGGCGCATGGCAAGTTTCCTTGGGACCAAAAAGGCAAAAAAAACGTCACGGCTCCCTGGGCTTTTAAGCAAAGCCGGGTGCCATGACGTCATTGTCGGTTTGGCAGACACGCCGTTGTGCTGACCGAGGCTTGTAAAAGCAGATTGCGTGCCAGTTTTGTAAGTGTTTGATTTGTAATGTTTATATCGGTATTTGTGGCGGTTTTAAGGGTTTTTTATGACAGCTCGCGCACCGCATGGGCGCCGTTTGCGTGCTGCTGGTGCATTAACACGGCGCGGCTCGGCATAACTAAGTTGACGAGGGGATTTAGCAGGCGAGGTGGTTCAGGCTGGGGCTTGAAACACCACCAGGTGATCGGCAGCAATCCGAATGCCGAGGTTTTGCCCGGTTTCCAGGTCGACATGGCTGGGCAGAATCGATTCCAGCACGCTGCCTGTTGCCAGCTGCAGGCGATACAGGGTGGCGGCGCCGAGAAAGGTCTTGGCAACAATGCGCGCCTGCAACGGGCTGTCGGGGTCGTAAACAATATCGTCGGGGCGCAGCAGCACATCCACCGCACTGCCGTTGGGCCAGAGATAGGCGCGGTTGCCGCGAATCACTCCAAGCTCGGTCTGTACCGTGTCGGGCGAGAGCAATTGCCCACGGATGAAATACCCCTGGCCAATAAAGCTGGCCACAAAGGGCGTGAGCGGCTCGTGATAGAGGTTAAACGGGGTGTCCCATTGCTGCAGGCGGCCCTGGTTAAACACCCCGACGTGATCGCTGACGGCAAAGGCTTCTTGCTGGTCGTGGGTGACCAAAATAGCGCTGATACCGCGCAGTTTGAGGATTTCGCGCACCTCTTGGCTGAGCTTGCGGCGCAGCTCGCCATCGAGGTTGGAAAACGGCTCGTCGAGCAGCAGCAGTTGCGGCTCTGGCGCCAAGGCACGGGCCAGGGCGACACGTTGCTGTTGGCCGCCAGACAACTCATGGGGGTAGCGCTGGCCGAGCTGGTCGAGTTTGACCAGCTCCAATAACTCGCCGGTGAGCTGCTGACGTTGCGGGTGCTGACGGATGCCAAAGGCGACGTTCTGCGCCACCGTCAGGTGCGGGAACAGTGCGTAGTCTTGAAAGACCATGCCAATCCGGCGCTTCTCCGGAGCTAGGGTAAAGTCGGGGCGAGAGATGACTTGGCCGGCCAGGCTGATTTCGCCCTGCTGCACCGCCTCGAAGCCGGCAATCGCCCGCAGTGTGGTGGTTTTGCCGCAGCCCGATGGGCCGAGCAAACAGCCGATATCGCCGGCATTCAGGTGCAGATTGAGTTCGCTGACCACCCGTTGCCCGCGGTAACCACAGCTGAGGTTACGCAGGGCTAACAGCAGAGGGTGGCTCATGCGTGGTGATAAGCCGGTTCAACCAGCAGTTCAAGCAAGGCCTTTTGCGCGTGCAAGCGGTTCTCGGCTTGATCCCAGGCGACCGAGCGTGGGTCGTCGAGCAGGTCCAGGCTGATTTCTTCGCCGCGGTGGGCCGGCAGGCAGTGCATAAACAGCACGTCGCCGGCGGCCAGATCGAGCAGCTCGCGGGTCACTTGATAAGGGGCGAAGAGTTGCAGGCGCTTGGCGGTTTCCTCTTCCTGGCCCATTGAGGTCCACACGTCGGTGCTCACCAGGTGCGCGCCGGCCACTGCCTGGCGTGGATCGCGCAGCACCTGCACCCGCTCACCGGCCATGGCCAGAAAGCGCGGGTCCGGCTCGTAACCTTCGGGGCAGGCGACGCGCAACTGGAAGTCGAACTGCAGGGCGGCTTCGATATAGCTGTTGCACATATTGTTGCCGTCGCCAATCCAGGCCACGATTTTGCCCTGGATGCTGCCGCGCTGTTCAAAGAAAGTTTGCATGTCGGCCAGCAGCTGGCAGGGGTGCAGGTCGTCGGACAGCCCGTTGATCACCGGCACCCGCGAATGGGCGGCAAACTCGGTCAGGGTGCTGTGGGCGAAGGTGCGGATCATCACCGCGTCTAGCATGCTCGACATCACGATGGCGGCGTCGCTGACCGGCTCGCCACGGCCCAGCTGGGTGTCGCGCGGCGAGAGAAAAATCGCCTGGCCGCCCAGTTGGATCATCCCGGCTTCAAACGACAGGCGGGTGCGGGTCGAGGCTTTTTCGAAAATCATCCCGAGCACGCGGTTTTTCAACGGCTCGAACAACACGCCACGGTTACGCAGGGTTTTCAGTTCGATACCACGGCGAATCAGGCTGCTCAACTCTGCGGGGGTACAGTCCAGCAGCGAGAGAAAGTGCCTTGCGCTCATCATTAACTACCTTAATTACTACAGCTCGCTGGCGCCAAAACTAGGTTTTCACCAAGAAAACCACAGGCACCAACGGCGCGGGCCGCACAGTGCGGCGAATAGGGAAGGGCGCGATCTTATAAGGAAGTTACGCATCGGTGCAAATTGTCCCGACGTTTGCATCCCCCGTCAGGCTGCAAGCCTTTTGTTAGCTCGCCGTGCGAACTGTCACAAAAAGGACATCCTGCCTTGTTCGAGGTGGGGGGGCACTGTTAGTTTGCCTGCGCAATTTATGGGCAATGAACTGCCTTCCCCCTCGCGGGGTCTCTATGGAATGTAAAAAGGAATTTTTATGAAACGCGTTATCTCTGTCGCTGCTATCTCGGCCTTCGCTCTGTTGACCGGTTGCGCCAGCCAAAACTTTAGTCAGCCGACTGCACCGTTGAATGGTGAAGTGACTACCAATCTGAAAGCCGACGTAAAAGTGGGCGAGCTGATCGAAGGTCAATCTTCGGTGAACGTACTGTTCGGTTTCTTCAAGCTGGGTGGCGATACCCAATTCGCCGATGGCGTTTCTTACGGTGGCGGCGAAGGTGGTTTTGCTCTGGGTCTTGACCCAGTTGCCGATGCCAAATCAGCTGCAGCTTTCAAGGCCGTTAAAGCCTCGGGTGCTGACCTGAT
Organism: Pseudomonadales bacterium RIFCSPLOWO2_12_59_9; assembly: GCA_001830395.1. GTDB lineage: Bacteria > Pseudomonadota > Gammaproteobacteria > Pseudomonadales > Pseudomonadaceae > Aquipseudomonas. The sequence continues at coordinate 3,426 of MHZN01000253.1, forward strand.
CGTTGCGCCGCGCTACGAAGTAAGCGTGCAGGACTACAAGGTTTACAAAACCGTAACCGTTAAAGTAACTGGCAACAAAGGCACCATTAGCTCTATCCAGTAAGGGTTGAGCTGAATCGGCCGGGCTAATACCGGCCGATTCATAAGATCTAGCGAACTAGCGTAGCCCCCCTCCAGCCTCCATAGTCTTGACTGTACTGATCTGCATGATCATTTAGCGCAAGAACTTTGAGGCCCGCCATGAGCAAAACCCTCCATCACCGCGCCTGTCATCTGTGTGAAGCGATTTGTGGTCTAACCATCGCCACGCAAACCGAGGCTGACGGCAGCACACAGATTCTGTCGATCAAGGGCGATGCCGAGGACAGCTTTAGTCGCGGCCATATCTGCCCGAAAGCCGTGGCCTTGCAAGATATTCAGAATGACCCCGATCGCCTGCGCCAACCGATGCGCCGCGTCGGCAGCGAATGGCAAGCCATCGAGTGGGAGGAGGCGTTCGAGCTGGTCGCCAACCGCCTCGCCGATATTCAGGCGCGCCATGGGCAGAATGCCGTCGCCACCTACCATGGCAACCCCAGCGTGCATAACTACGGGCTGATGACCCACAGCAATTACTTCCTAGGTTTATTGAAAACCCGCAGCCGCTTTTCCGCCACCTCAGTGGACCAGTTGCCCCATCATCTGGTCAGCCTGCAGATGTACGGCCATGGCTTCCTGCTGCCGATCTGCGATATCGACCACAGTGACTTTATGCTGATTCTCGGCGGCAACCCCTTGGCGTCCAATGGCAGCATCATGACCGTGCCGGATGTGGAGAAACGCCTGAAGGCGATTCAGGCGCGGGGCGGCAAGCTGGTGGTGGTCGATCCACGGCGCAGCGAGACGGCGGCCATCGCCGATCAGCATGTGTTCGTGCGCCCGGGGCAGGATGCGGCGCTGTTGTTCGGCCTGCTCAATACCCTGTTCGAGGAAGGCCTGACCCGCACCAGTCATCTGCCGGTAGCGGGCTTGGACGCGGCCCGTCAGGCCATTGCCAGCTTTACCGCCGAGGCCATGAGTGCGCGCTGCGGTGTGCCGGCCGCCACCATTCGCCAGCTGGCCCGCGACTTCGCCGCCGCCGACAAGGCGGTGTGCTATGGCCGCATGGGCGTGTCCACCCAGGCCTTCGGCACCCTTTGCCATTGGCTGATCCAATTGATCAACCTGGTCACCGGCAACCTTGACCGCGAAGGCGGAGCGCTGTGCACCGAGGCGGCCATTGATCTGACCACTTCCAGCTCCGGCACCCACTTCGACCGCTGGCGCAGCCGCGTTTCCGGCTTGCCCGAGTACAGCGGCGAGTTCCCGGTAGCGGCGTTGGCCGAAGAAATGCTGACACCGGGCGAAGGGCAGATTCGCGCGCTGGTCACTGTGGCCGGCAACCCGGTGCTATCGACACCCAATGGTCGACAGCTGGAGCGGGCCTTGGATGGCCTGGAATTCATGCTCAGCATCGATTTTTATATCAATGAAACCACCCGTTATGCCGACCTGATTCTGCCGCCTACCGGGCCGCTGGAACATGATCACTACGACAGCACCTTTAATTCCTTTGCGGTGCGCAATGTCGCCCGTTTCAATGAACCGGTGCTGGTCAAGCCGGCTGGCACGCTGCACGACTGGGAAATCCTGGTGGGCCTGGCCAAGGCCTTTGCAGCCAAGCTTGAGGTGGAACTGAAACCGACCATGGCGCCGGCGCAGATGATCGACATGGGGCTGCGCATGGGCCGCTATGGCGACAAGTCCGAGCACCAGTTATCCCTGGCCAAGCTGCAAGAGCTGCCCCATGGCATTGATTTGGGTGCGCTCAAGCCCAACCTGGCAGAGCGCCTGAGGACTCCGGACAAAAAAGTCCAGGCGGCGCCGGCCTTGCTCTTGAACGATCTGCCGCGCTTCGCCGCGCAGCCGGTGCCGGGTTCCGGTGAACTGCTGCTGATCGGTCGCCGCCATGTGCGCAGCAATAACTCCTGGATGCATAACTACCACCGCCTGGTGAAAGGCAAACCGCGTCATCAACTGTTGATGCACCCAGACGACTTGGCTGCGCGCGATCTGAGCGATGGCCAGCGTGTGCGGATTAGCTCGCGGGTCGGGATGATTGAGGTGGAAGTCGCAGTCAGTACCGACATGATGCCCGGTGTGGTCAGTTTGCCCCATGGTTGGGGTCATAAGCGCCCTGGGGTGCAGTTGGCCATTGCCGGTGCG
>MHZN01000254.1:0-3461 GCA_001830395.1 Pseudomonadales bacterium RIFCSPLOWO2_12_59_9
ATGCCCTGGCTGTAAATCTCCGGCCGCGCCTCACCGCTGACAGCCAGCAGCCCGACGGCGCCCTTGTTGAAGGCACGGGTCAGGGAGTGATCGACCAGGGTCAGATTGCCCGGTACCTTGGGCACGAACTCGACGATGGTTGAGCCGCCAGGCGGCACCAGGGTGGTCTGTACGTTCTCCTGATAACGGCTGCCGCCATCGCCATACACGCGGTCGAAGATCGCCCCTATCACATGGAAACTGGAGACCAGATTGGGGCCGCCGACACCGAAGTACATGCGCACTTTTTCGCCACTGTTGGCGGTCAGCGAACTCTTGCCGGTGAGGGCGCCATCGGCACCGTTGAACAGCACATAGGTGGGTTTTTCATCGACGGCTTTTTGCATGTCGAAGTTCTGCAGACCCTCGGCGCGGTAGCCGCCATTGGTGTAGAAGTCGCCCTGCATCACATAGTATTCACGGTCGACCTTGGCCATGCCCTCCTTGGGTTCGACCAGGATCATCCCGTACATGCCATTGGCCACGTGCATGCCCACCGGCGCGGTGGCGCAGTGGTACACATACAACCCCGACGCCAGCGCCTTGAAGGTGAAAGTCGCCTCGTTGCCTGGGGCGATCAGGGTCTGCGCCGCGCCGCCACCCGGCCCGGTCACGGCGTGCAAATCGATGTTATGCGGCAATTTGTTGCTGGCCAGATTCTGCAGGTGCAGCTCCACAGTATCGCCTTCGCGCACGCGGATCATCTTGCCCGGCACCGTGCCGCCAAAGGTCCAGAACATGTAGCGGGTGCCAGGGGCGATCTCTTTCTCGACCTCCTCCACGGTCAGGTTGACCACCACCCGCGCCGCGCTTGTCCGGGTGATCGGCGCCGGCAGGCCCGGGGGCGCCACCAGTTCCTGAACTATCCTCGGCAGCGCCGGTTCGGCCGCCGCCTGCGCCGCCGTCGAGCTGAATGCCCAGGCGCAGGAAACCGCCGCCAACAGGGTTGTCGCAAGTTTGTAATTGAACTCTTTCATAGCCCAGCCCTCATCCTTTACTGGTTGAAACATTCATAAACCTGTCGCTGGGCGGATTATTCACCCGCCTTGAGCGATAACCGCTTGACCAAAATCAACCGCCAGAAAAAGGCTGAAAGTGCCGTGCCAGAGAGGTTTTATTAACAGGCAGGCGCAAGCGCCCGGCAGCGCCATTCGGGGCTGGGGCGGCGGCTTTAAAACCTCTAAACACTAGCGCCGAGAGTGCTGCTGGGGCTTGTCTGCCTGGGCGCAGCGGCCGTGTTCCAGCAGCTTGCAGACCGCGCCGACCAGCAAGCGCCCGGCGGGCGGCACGCTCAGGCGGGTCGCGCTGAGTTCGATCAAACCGTCGCTGGCCATCTGTTCCAGCTGTGGCCAGAGCGGCGCAAAGTAGTCGCGAAACAGCAGGCCGAAGCGCGCCTCGATCCCACGCAGATCCAACTGGTAATCGCACAGCAAGGTCTCGATCACGACGCGGCGCAGTTGCTCATCCGGGCTGCAGCGCAAACCGTGAAAAACCGCCAGCTGGCCCATCGTCAGTTGCGCTTGATAACGCTGCACATCGCCGATGTTTTGCAGGTACAGATCGCCGATCTGGCTGATGGCCGCCACCCCCAGGCCCAGATGGTCACAGTGGGCCTGACGGCTATAGCCTTGCCAGTTGTGTTGCAGGCGTGCGTCTTCCTGGGCGCTGGCCAGCTCATCATCGGCCAGTGCGAACTGGCCCAGGCCGATGTAGCTGTAGCCGGCGCCGAGCAGTTGCTCGACCGCGTGCCGGTGCATGGCCAGCTTGTCGTGTTGGGCGGCAAAGCCACTGGCGACAAAACGTTTGCGGCCGCGGTAGCGCCGTGGCGGATGGGCATAGTCGAACAGCTGCACCCGGCTCGGTTGCAGCTCGATGATGGCCGCCGCCTTGCGGGCAAAACTGGCCGGGGTTTGCCACGCCCGGCCATAGCCCAGATCGATATTCACCGAACGAAAATGCAGCGCCCGGGTGGCATCGATCAACGAGCGGACTTGTCGCGGATCCTGAAAATCCAGCAGCGCGCCGCCGCTGCGCGGATTGATGTCCGGCACGCCGATGCTGACATGGTTAAAACCCAGTTCGCGCAACAAGCCCATGGTCGCCCAATCGGCATGCGGTAAATCAATCTCGATGCTGTAATCGCCAAGCGGCTGCGGCTGAAAATTAAACCGCTGCTGCAGATGGCCCATCAGCCGGCTCAGTTCGGCCGAGCTTGGGGTGCCACCACTCAGGTGAAACTGCTCGACGCGCTGCTGGGCGCCGAGGTGACAACTGAGCAGGTCGATCTCCCGCTCCAGGCCGTCCAGGTAGCGGCTGATAGCGCCAGCGCCAGGCGTTTGAGCGTCGTCATTGCGGCTGGCCATCGGCAACTGCACGGCCAGTGCCAGCGGCCGTCCGGCCCGCCGACTGCTGCGCAAAGCGCGCAGCAGATCGAAGGCGGTAATCCCCCGGTGAAACTGGCTGATGTGCGGATAGCTAGCACAACCGGCCGCGCCGTGGGCGTAGCTATGGCTTAACCGGCTGTTCCATTCGATGGCTGCACACATATGACGCTCCCGACGCGACTGCTGCCTACAGTGTCGGGGGCTGGCCGGCAAAAGCGCTTGATCGGGGTCAACAACTTGGCGGCTACTTCAAACCCAAGCGGCGTGCCAGTTTATGCAAGTTGCTCGGGTCGAGATCGAGGTCGCGGGCGGCGTTCGCCCAGTTATCCCCGCAGCGCGCCAGGGCCTGCAAAATGCTCTGCCGCTGGCACGCCTCCACGGCCTCGCGCAGCGAACAGGCCGGGGCCGCAATACCGTCGTCCGCAGGCTGCGGCGCCAGGGCGGCGAACTGTCCATTGGCGCGCTCCAGATCGAGCAACTCCGGCTCCAGAGTGAGAATCTGCGTGCGGCTGGCGCCACGGCTGAGCAGCTTGACCGCGGCGCGGCTGATCACATGTTCCAGCTCGCGCACATTGCCCGGCCAGGCGTAAGCCAGCATGGCCCGCTCCGCCGCCGGCGACAGGCGCATGCTGCGCAAGCCCAGGCGCGCCCGGTTGAGTTCGAGAAAATGCCCGGCCAGCATCAGCACATCGTTGCCCCGCTCGCGCAGCGGCGGGATCGGCACCGGGTACACCGACAGCCGGTGATACAGGTCGGCGCGAAAATGCCCGTCGCGAATGCTGTCGGGCAAGTGCCGGTTGGTGGCGGCGATGATCCGCACATCCACATGCAGCGGTTTGTCGGCGCCCAGGCGCTGGATTTCGCCGTTTTGCAGTACCCGTAATAGTTTGGCCTGCACACTGAGGGGCAACTAGCCCACCTCATCAAGTAGCAGGGTGCCGCCATTGGCCGCATCGAAGCGTCCGGGCCTATCGGTGGTGGCGCCGGAAAACGCGCCTTTGACGTGACCAAACAGCTCGCTTTCGGCCAGCGACTCGG
>MHZN01000254.1:3564-11200 GCA_001830395.1 Pseudomonadales bacterium RIFCSPLOWO2_12_59_9
CAACAGCACCGGCAACTCCGAGTCGGCCACCACCTCCAGCTCGCTCAGCAACTGGCGGATGGCCTGGCTCTGACCGAGAATCTCGCCCTCGTCCGCCAGCACCTGCGGGCTTTGCGCGTCGCAACGGGACAGCCGCAGGCTGCGGTTTTCCTGCTCCAGCCGGGTGACCCGCACCGCCGTCTCGATCAACAGGCTGTAGCGTTGCAAATCGCGCCGCGCAGCGCTGTCGAAAGTGCCGGGATGCAGGGCATCCAGAGTCAGGGCACCCCACAACTGGCCATCCACAAATAGGCTCAGACCCATGCAGTCATGCACCGGCAACGGCTCACCGACATGGGCGTCGAGCAAACCGTCGTAAGGGTCCGGCAAGCGGCTGTCGGGCTCGAACCAGGTCGGTTCGCGCGTCGCCATGATCGCCGCCAGTCGCGGGTGCTGGGCCACCACAAAACGCCGGCCGAGTGCCTCATGCACCAGGCCCACCGCCGCCAGGGGGCGCAGGCTGTCGCCATCCAGGCGCAACAAGCCCACCGCACCGCAGCGAAAATGCTCGCGCAGGGTATGCACCAAGCGCTGCAAGCGCACGGCATTGGGCAGCTCGACTATCAGGTCGGCGAGTAGGCTGGATTCGAGCATGGTTATATTCACCCTAAATGGTTAATAGAACCCTAACAGCCAAGGGTCATATTAACCACGCAAAATATTTAATCCTTTAATTTCAATAGCTTATACATGGCACGGGGTGTGCAATTGATCAGTAACGCTTAACCATTACTGATCAATGCCCGAGGAAACCGTCATGCGCCAAACCCTGCTGGAGCAATCCCTCGCGACCCTGGCCTGCGAGATTCCCGGTGCCACCCGGATTTTCCATGCCTTCAATCTGGACTTCTGCTGTGGCGGCCAGCAAAGCCTGCGCGAGGCGAGCAGCGGCCGGGGCATCGCGGCGCAAACCGTAGCCGACGCACTGCTGTCGCTGCAAGCCCCAGAGGACCCGGTCGAAGATTGGCGCCTGGCCCCCAATGAGCTGCTGATTGCCCATATTCTCAGCCGCTACCACGCCCGTCACCGCGAACAATTGCCAGAGCTGATTCGCCTGGCCAAGCGGGTTGAGCAGGTGCATGGCGACCGTGTGGATTGCCCCAACGGGCTGACCGATCACCTGCGCGACATGCAGCAGGAGCTGGAAAGCCACATGTGCAAGGAGGAGCAAATACTCTTCCCGGCGCTGCTGGAAGGCTTTGGCAAACGCGCCGCGGCGCCGATCTCGGTGCTGCGCATGGAGCACGACCAGCACAACAGCGCCCTGCAACGCATTCTTGAGCTGACCGACCAGATCACCCCGCCGCTGGATGCCTGCAACACCTGGCGCGCCCTCTACCGCGGGCTGGACGAGCTGCGCAGCGACCTGATGCAGCACATCCACCTGGAGAACAACGTGCTGTTCAGCAATGCCCTGCGCGCCCAACCGCTGAATCAGGCGTGAGCCGCGCAACCGCGCGCAGAGCCTGCCCGCACCGGCCAGGGAGACCCATTTAAATGAAACAAACTCTGCAAACGCTGGCCATTTTCCTGGTGCTGAGCTCGACGTTGGCCCTGGCCAGCAGCTTTGCGCTAAACGCCGCCCTTTATCACTTTCCAGGCACCGAGCAGCAGCTCTGAGCTCAGCTCAGACTCGCTCGCCACCCCACTCTCAGGATGACCCTTATGGCGCTGCATCGAGTACATCAACAGATCCTTCGCAGCCATCACCTGTTCGAGCCCTTGAACGAAGAGCAAATGGACGAACTGATGAGCACCAGCCAACTGCTCAATGTCGACAAGGGCACGCCCTTGTTTCGCCAGGGCGAACCGGCCAGCGCCTTTTACTTTGTGATTTGCGGCTCGGTGAAAATCTACCGGCTGACCCCGGACGGCCAGGAGAAAGTCTTCGACGTGATAGGTGAGCGCCAGTCCTTTGCCGAAGCCATGATGCTGATGGACACCCCCAACTATGTCGCCTCGGCCGAGGCGATTGGCCCCAGCCAGCTTTATCGGCTGTCCAGCAGCACCTATATGCGCCTGTTGCAGAGCAATAACCGCCTGGCCTTCGCCCTGCTCGGCCGGCTGTCGATGCGCCTGCACCAGCGCCTCAACGAAATCGAAACCCTGTCACTGAAAAACGCCACCCACCGGGTAGTGCGCTATCTCCTGACCCAGTTGGCACCCTTGCAAAACGCGATCAGCAGCTTCGAACTGCCGATGGCCAAACAGCTGATTGCCGGGCATCTGTCGATCCAGCCCGAGACCTTCTCACGGATCATCCGGCGCCTGACCGACGAACAGATCATCAGCCAGGACGGCCGGCTGATCAGCGTTCACGACCGCCTGCGGCTGCAACATTTCGAGTGATACAGCGTCATGGCTGTCCGCCAGGCAACGGCGCGGCAGCCACTCAACAGGAGCACCCGCATGTCCAAATGCCTGTACTGCCAGCGCGAGAACCCGCCTGCCGAGGTCGAATGTTGCCACTGCGGCATGCCGCTGCCGACCCAGACCGACACCCTCAACGAGCGCAGCCAGCAACGCTTTATGTGGTTCTGCGTGGGCCTGACCCTGTTCTGCGCGGTGATGAGCGTCTGGCTGCCGCGTAGTTTGGTTTGAGCCGGTGTTACCCGCGATGAATGGGTACCGTACCGAGTAGGCTGTACTCGCCGCAGGCAGTACGGCGCACAATGGCGGATTGTTCGCTGCGCTCCTGAGTCCACCCTACCGAACATAGTCCCCTTAAGTTCTGCTCCGCAGCAGACAGCGCAACCCAATCTGTTTGGCTCAGTACCCGTTACCTGCTGAAAACCGATGCCGTAGGGTGGGCTTCAGCCCACCGCTCCTGAACTCCTTAATATTGGTGGGCTAAAGCCCACCCTACGCAAAGTCCAACGCCGACAACTCAGCCTTCCGCTTGGCGCAACAGCTAACGGCCACATAGCCCTCACGTCTGAGTCAACTGCCGATACAGCTGCGGCAGGCGCAGGGGTAATTGTTGTGGCTGACGGATCAGGGTGTAGCCGTTGGCGCCGAACATATAGGGCAGGTAATCGCCGCCCTGCTGGTCGATGGTGATGCAGAACGGCAACAGGCCGGCGCGCCGGGCTTCCAGCACTGCCTCGCGGGTGTCTTCGACGCCGTAACGGCCCTCGTACAAGTCCAGGTCGTTGGGCTTGCCGTCGGTGACCAGCAACAACAATTTGCGCTTTTGCTTGCACTGGCCCATCAGCTGGGTGGCCTGACGTATGGCCGCGCCCATGCGGGTGTAGTAGCCGGGTTTGAGCGCTTGAATGCGCCCGCGAGTCTGGTCGTCATAGCGCTGGCTGAAGGATTTCAGTTCCTGCATGCGCACCTGTTGCCGGCGCAGGGACGAGAAGCCGTACAGGGCGAACTGATCGCCCAGGGTCGAGAGGGTTTCGCCGAACAGCAGCAAGCTGTCGATGATTACCTCGATAACCCGGTGTTGATCGTCCAGGTGCGCATCGGTGGACATCGACAGGTCGGCCAGCAGCAGGCACGCCAGGTCGCGGCGGGTGGTGCGTTGCTGCATAAACAGGCCGCGTTCGGCGCATTGGCCGTGCTGGCGTTCGACGTGAAAATCCAGCCAGGCCTGCAAGTCCAGCTCACTACCCTGGGGTTGCTGGCGTAACCACTGGCGGTCATTGCGTAGGTGCTCGAACTGCCGACGCAGGCGCGAGGCCAGCGGTGCCAGACGCAGCGGCAAGGGTTGCGACTCGCTGCCGCGCGGCAGATACATCTGCAGGTTGACGAAGTCCTTGTGCAGGCACTGCTTGCGGTAATCCCACTCTGGCAACTTGATGCCCTCCCCCAGGGGAATATCGTCGACATCCGCCGGCGGCAGGTCCAGGTCCAGCTTCAGGCCACCGCCTTTGCGCAGCCGTTGTTTGGACAGCGCCAGCTCGTCGAGATCTTCGGCCACCCGGGCGGCGTCCAGGTCTTCGCTGTCATCGCTGCAACGGTCCAGCTCGACATGCTCGGACCAACTGAACAGGTTCTCCAGGCGGAAGATCAACAGGCCGCCCTTGCTGGTGCTTTCCTCGACCCGCTTGGCCTGCTTGCGCACCAGTTGCTGTTGCTCGGGGGCAGTCAGCAGATAGCCGTCGCTGTCCTCGCCCAGTTCACAGGCCTGGGGTTCGCCGAGGTTTTGCGCCGGGTACAGCCACAGCGGCAAGGGCCAGGGCGCTCGCTCGCTGCGCGGGAAAGCGCTGACGCTGCCGGGTTCGCGCAGCGCCTGGCACAGCGCCCGCTCCAGGGCCGCCTCGGCCGTGCCGAGCTGGCGCGGATCGGGGCGTAACTGCAGATGGGCCTCGACCAGCCGTTGATAACGCGGGCGCAGAGCCGGATAAGCGTGCAGCAGAGTCTGGGTCCAGCGCTGGTTGTCCCGCGCCCAGTGCCGCATGTCGCCCGCTTGCGCGGCCAGCAGGGCCAGCCAGCGATACAGCTCCTGGTTCAGACCGGCATCCGGGTACACCGCCAGGCTCGGCGGCAGGCGCAGGTTACTGGCATCGCACCAGGCCACCGGCAGCTGTTTGCAGGTGCCGGCCACTTGCTGCAACAGATTACGGCGCAACAGCAATTGCCGCGGGCTGGCGGCTTCCACGCCGATCCCGCTGGCGCCGCCCATGGCGCGAAACAACAGCGCCAGCGGGCGTTGCAGACTGGCCAACTCGACCCGCGCCTCGGGGAAATCCGGGCTGGCGCGGCGGGTGATAAAGCGGTGCCAGACACTGCCGACCCACTCTTCCAGTTCGACGGTAAAGACCATGAGTGTGTCCTCGTGACTGTGCTTGCCGTGCAGAAACAAAAACGACCCGCTGTACCAGCCGGGCCGAGCGCTGATTAAGGCTCTGTACCAGTTATGTGTTGGCCGCAAAATGTAGGGTGGGCTTTAGCCCACCAAGGCCCTTATCCCGCGCTGGTGGGCTAAAGCCCACCCTACAAAACAGGGCCTGCACACATCGCTAGGACATAGCCTTAGTTAAGCGCTGGCGGCTGCCACACCTACCAGCACATCCTGGCCACGGCGTTTGAAGCTGAACAGGTAGCAACCCAGGCCAATAAAGAAGCCCACCCCGGCAGCCAGGCGCAGCCAGAAGAACACTTGCAACTGGTCGACCGTGGTCATAAACGACAGGGCCGTGCCATCGGTTGGCAAGCGCTGCAGCATCACCTGCATCACCCCGGCGGCGGTGAGGAACAGGGTGATCAGCACCATCGACAGCGTCATCAGCCAGAAGCCCCAGACTTCCATCGTCTGCGAGCGCTCATCGTTCGCCTCGCCGATGCCCCGCAAACGCGGCATGGCGTAGCTGATCAGGGTCATGACGATCATCGCGTAGGCACCGTAGAAAGCCAGGTGGCCGTGTGCGGCGGTGAGCTGCGAGCCGTGGGTGTAGTAGTTCACCGGCGCCAATGTGTGCAGGAAGCCCCACACGCCGGCACCGAAGAACGCGGTGACCGTAGTGCCCTTGGCCCACAAGGTGGCGGCCCGGTTCGGGTGTTGCCGCCGGCGTTTGCTGACCATGCTGAAGGCGAACAACACCATGGCAAAGAAGGGCACCGGTTCCAGGGCGGAGAAGATCGAACCGACCCACAGCCACACCTCGGGCGCACCTATCCAGAAGAAGTGGTGACCGGTGCCGATGATGCCGGTAATCAGCGCCATGGCGATGATCACGTACAGCCACTTCTCGACCACTTCGCGGTCCACGCCGGTGATCTTGACCAGCACGAACGCCAGCATCGCGCCCATGATCAGTTCCCACACGCCTTCCACCCACAGGTGCACCACAAACCACCAGTAGTACTTGTCGCGCGCCAGGTTTTCCGGGTTGTAGAAGGAGAACAGGAAGAACACCGCCAAACCAATCAGGCCGGTCATCATCACCAGGCTGATGGTAGTCTTGCGCCCTTTAAGCAGGGTCATGCCGATGTTGTAGAGAAAGCCCAGGGCCACCACCACAATGCCCATCTTGGTGATGGTCGGCTGCTCAAGGAACTCCCGGCCCATGGTCGGCAGCAGGTCGTTACCGGTCATCTTGGCCAGGCCCGCATAGGGCACAAACAGATAGCCCAGAATGGTCAGCACGCCGGCGGCGGCAAATACCCAGAACAGGATCTTCGCCAGCAGTGGGCTGTGCAGCTCGCGGTCGGCCTCCTCGGGGATCAGGTAATAGGCCGCGCCCATAAAGCCGAATAGCAGCCAGACGATCAGCAGGTTGGTGTGCACCATCCGCGCCACGTTGAAGGGGATCAGCGGGAACAGAAAGTCTCCCACCACGTACTGCAGGCCCATGATCAAACCGAACAGCACCTGGCCGAGAAACAGGATCAGGGCAAACACGAAGTAGGGTTTAGCCACGGCTTGCGAGGCGAATTTCAGATGTGGATTTGCAATGTTCATCTATCAGCCCTCCTTGTTTGGCGGCCATTTATTGGTATTGATCTTCGAGGTCCATTTGAGGAACTCGGCGATGTCGTCCACTTCCTGGTCGCTCAGATGAAACTGCGGCATCGCCCGGCGGCCGGGAACGCCCAGCGGCTGAATCTTCATCCAGGCCTGCAGGAACGGCTTGAAGCCGGCATCCTCACCGCGGCGAACAAACACATTGCCCAGCTCGGGAGCGAAGTACGCACCCTCGCCTAGCAGGGTGTGGCAGCCGATGCAGTTGTTTTGCTCCCAGACCAACTTGCCGCGTACCACCGCCTCGGTCATCTGTGAGGCATTGGTTCGCTCAGGGAAGGTCTGCTCGGTGTGGTAAGTCAAAGCCAGGAATACCAGGAAGAAGAACACGCTCCCCCCAAAGTAAATATTCCTGGCCATGCTCTTCGTGAAGGTCTCTGACATGGCCGTTTCCTCTTTACTTGGCGAGCCCATTGTAGGAACCGCCCCGCGCAAAACCGCTTGATGGCAATCAAGAAAGCTTGATGGTTAGGCTCGGGTATTGAGGTGGGGGCTGGGCTTTGCACGGCTGTGCGATTGCTCTAGAAGCGCAGGAAACGTAGGGCGGACTCAGGAGCGCAGCGAACAGTCCGCCGGGCAGTGGCGGAACGGGACGGGCTTAAGATTGAGGTTCGAACGCCACAGCAGCGTTGTTTGAGCTATTGGTTCCGCCCTTACGGCGGCTCACTTTTGGCAGTCGCCCCAAAAGTAAGCAAAAAGTCTTGCCCCTGGCATGCGGCCCGACTGCGTCGGGTTCCCTCGCTCCATCATTGCTCCAGGGGCCCGCCGCGAAGGGCCATCCATGGCCCATCGCGGCTTTCGCGGCATCCATGCCGCTCAACCCCTTACGCAACGATTCCACTCGGCCTCCTGAAAGGGGCGATTGTCCCGGTGCGAATGGATGGGTTCGGCGTCATGGCCAGTCGACGCGTAAAGCTGAGGCAGCGAACCAAGCAATTACACGACACCGCTGTAGCACCGATTTTTGCTGGGTTGACCGCAGCTGTGTTGTTTGGACTATTGGTTGATCCGCTCCACTCGTCTTACGGGCCTACCTGCGCCGCCATGTCGAACCCATCCATTCGCGCCCGGACAATCGCCCCGTTCAGCAGGCCGAACGCAATCGTTGCGCAGTGGGTTGAGCGGCAG